>CALQIT020000148.1 GCA_943330705.2 Streptomyces griseus | reverse complement strand
CTCACTGACCGCAGGACGAGCAATGTATCTGCAAATCTTCTCTAAACGATCCCGCTCATGGGCTTTAGTGGCAACTCCTGCGTGCAGTGAAAATCCTGAGTTCGTCGCCACAAGTCCTTTTGTGACTGTGTGATCGTTATCAGTGACGGCATTGCGACCCGACGCTGACAGCTGGTAACCAACGACCCGAAACTGACCCGTGCTTTCACAATTTGCACCCATCCTTGTTGCGATTATGAACACAAAACCGGTGCGGATTTTTTCCCTTGACGCCTCCGAGCATTAGCGATTCGCTAGCAATGAAGCACAAACTACGGAGGCCCAAAATGAAATGGATTACAATTGGTTGCTGGCTTATTTGCTCCGCCTCTTTTGCCCATGACTCGACCGATTGGCGCACCGATAGCAGCGCGTTTCTTTCTGCGCGAGTTGTGCAAAATCAGCCAAACACCGGCGGCTCTGTCTTTCGCGTTTTTCCAGAAAATATTTCTATGGAGTATCTCAAACAAAAGCTGTCAGAGTTTTCCGGAGCAATTCCAACCGTAGTTGACGGCCAAACCGTGACAATCTCTGAAAGACAAAGTGCCAAAGGACGCGAACTATCACTTCGCTATTTAATACAAGAGTATCAAGCCCTTGGTTTTAAGGTCACAAGCCACCAATTTTCATCAGGCGTAAACTTTATCGCAGAAAGAACGGGTTCTGATCCAAGCAAAGTGCTCATTCTTTCCTCGCATATCGATTCGGTTGGCAATGCCGGCGCCAATGATGACGGAGCAGGAACAATTTCTGTTTTGGCGGTGGCTCAATCACTAAAGAATCTAAAATTAACCGCGACATTGCGGGTCTTGGGTTTTGACCGGGAAGAAGTAGGCCTGGTGGGCTCTGCCGCATACGTAAAATCCTTGCCCAGCCTGCCTTCTGTGATTGGAAATATTCAAATTGAAATGATGGCCACCAACCAGAAAAAGGATGGACGCTTTCATGTGATCGATTGCGACCGACCCGATTCCACAGGACTAAGCGCTCAGATCATGAATGCGGTGGTGGCCCTAAAACTTCCACTGCAAAGAGTCGCCGCTTGCACAACCAGAAGCGACCATGCTTCGTTCTGGTCTGCAAAATTACCGGCCATCGTCTTGTCTGAAAACTTTTTCGGTGGCGACGGTGATCCTTGCTATCACGCCCAATGCGACAAAGCAGATGCCCGCCTGGATTTTGACTACATGGCGAATATTACCGCCGCAGTTGCCATGGCTTCGGCCAATATTTTGGGTGCACGCGCAAAGTAGGATTCGCTTGCCTTAGCTTTAGATTTTACTTATTGGGAAATAAAGAAATAGCAAATGCCTGTCTGCTAAATTACCTTTAGTGAGATTAAGCTACTTCTGCACGTCTGATCTCGTACGGGAAATCGTAGCCTTGCTTCCGCGAACCCGAAGCTTGTCGTCGCTCCTCTGGCTGAAAAAGCCAGTGCTTTTATTTCACGATCCGCTTAACCCATCCGTCTATTCTATTGAAGCAACTGTCATAAAGCTTTAGGCATTGAACGCCTGTTTGTAAAATTATTTAGGTGTTTCTTTACCCAACCTCTGGGATGTAACTCTTTTGGCTTTTTTCCACCAACAAGTAAAATCCGTTTTTTTTTAGACAAAGAACCGACGCAGAATTGTACGTATCATTGTACGTATCATTGTACGTATCATTGTACGTATCATCTTGGCATGCATATCGAATGTCCTGCTGACTAAAAAGTGATAGACAGAGGATCTAGTCTCAGACTGATAACACTTGCAATTCCAAGTCATTACAGTTCTTTTGGCCTTGGCATGGGCTCTGCATTATTGATCCGGTATGCAGCTTTGGGGCAGCAATTTTTGCATTAAAGATTTTGGATGTCATAGCGATGGGGGAATGTGATGTATAGATTTGCGATTAGCCAGGTGCGATTTTTGATTGTGGGATTGCTTTTTTCCACGTCCTTTGCTGCCGCCAGTGGGTCAAGTACTTCACCTTTGCCTTCACCTTCTGCGACACCGAAGGCCTCAGAAGAACTATGCTGTCGGCCAGTGGGTGCAACACCGCCGCTGGCTCCGCGTGCTTTGGTGGCCACAGCGCTTCCAAATGCTAACGTGTTATTGTCTTTTGGGGGAGCTACCGGGAGCGCAACCGGTTTTAAAGTATATCGCAGCTTGAGTAAGCTTGGCCCATTTGCAGTTGTGGGAACACTCGGTGCGAACGAGCGAAAATTTGAAGACCGGAATGTGGGTTCCAATACTCAATATTTTTACGCTGTCTATTCAATCGGAGCTACGCCTTCATCAATGCGAACATTGAGCAATATTGCGTCTGCTGTAACCCGCTACGCGTCTGATTTTTTGCTAACATCTGGCTGGTTTCATTCCTGCGCAATTATCAGAGGAGGCGCACGATGCTGGGGCGACAACGAATATGGTAACCTCGGAAACGGAACCAAATCAACGAGTTCATTAGCTGCACCGGTTGTAGGACTGAGTAGCGGGGTTACGGCAATTTCCGCAAGCAATGCAGTTCATACTTGTGCGATTGTAAACGGTGTTGCGGCTTGCTGGGGTCGCAATTACCTGGGGCAACTCGGTATCAATTCCCGCGTTGATAGTGCGCTACCAGTTTATCCACGGATTCCAGCAGGATCAGGTGTGGTTACATCTATCACGACTGGAGAAAATCATAGTTGCGCCGTTACGAATTACGAGAAGATTTGGTGCTGGGGGCACAACTATTACGGTCAACTCGGGAGTGGCACGCCCATCGACAGTTATGTTCCCGTTTTAGTCGGTGGAATTTCAGGGACTGTTACTGCCCTGAGTGCTGGTAAACGACACACTTGCGCGGTCGTTGATCGACTCGTCAAGTGTTGGGGAAACAACGACTTCCTTCAGCTTGGTAACACTGAAAACCCGACGCCAGGAGTGCCCGTTTCTGTAAGGGGCCTCAGTGCCAATGTTGACGCAATTTCTTCGGGAGCACTCCATACGTGCGCGCTTGCCTCTGGCGGGGTTAAATGCTGGGGCGAGAGCTATAATGG
>CALQIT020000147.1 GCA_943330705.2 Streptomyces griseus | reverse complement strand
TGATGCCGGTGGGCCTTGGTTTGATTGAATTTGTAGGTACAATTGTAGGTTGATCCCAACCTGAAACACTAACTAGTTATTTTTACACGGTTTTCAGAAAAAGGTTGGCGGAGAGCGAGGGATTCGAACCCTCGAAGCCCGCGAAGGCTGAAAGATTTTTATAAAGACAAACAATTCGTCGATATGGTTGTCTTTGGTCTTTTGAAAGAGGATTGGAAAAAAATAATATAACTGCGAAATGTTTTAATTAAAAGCGAATATTTTTCTGCATCTGAATAGCGTCTGGATACTGACGCTCATCAACGATAGACCATCCTGTCTTTAGATAAAATGAAATCGCTTTGGTATTAGTCTCAACAACATTGAGCTTTGACATGAAGATATTTTTTTCTTTAAAAAAGTCTGCCAGAGCCTCTTGCAACTTTCGACCAAAGCCAATGCCTCGCTTGTCCTCGCGGATAAACAAGGTACTTATCATACCCGTCGTCCCCTTTATCGAAGCTTCGCAAATTCCTATAATTTCATCATTTTGTTTCAGATGAAGAATAATTGCTTCGGACGACAAACTCCATTTTTCCAATCGGCTATAGTATTTTTCACCGAAGGGACCAGCAAACTGTTCAAAATCACCAAGAGATTTCCCACTCGAAAAAAATGTATCCTTCATGGCTTCAAAATAAATTTCAAATTTAGTTGGCAATTCATATCGGGAAATTGAAATGTTAGTTCGCTTATCACCAGCCGTGCAATTGAGAAGTCTTCGGCATTCATTCGCTGTGTTTAGACGGTACAAGGCCGAGGGCTCTGTTGCTCGTTTTATGAAATCCAAAATGGTTAGATCTATTTTCTTTGAACCAAGAATCTTTTCGAATGACCGCCCGCTCATTTGAAATTCTTTGATAAAATCAAATCCGAATAAAAGTTGATAGGCAATGACACCTAGTGAATAGATATCAATCTGCGGACTAAGAGTCATATCCGGAGAGCTATGTTGGGATAAATAGCTCAGCTTATTCGACAAATGCCCTTGAAGAATTGTTGCTTTTCCAAAATCTGAAACAAATATTTTCAATTTTCCATTAACAGAATTTACCCGAACATTTTCCAGCTTTAAGTCCCTGTGAATATACCCGCTAGCATGAAGCGCTTCTAGAAAATCGATTAAAGGCATTAGAATTTCGTTGATGAGTTGAGGCGGACTTAATTTTTTAACAAAATCAGTTAGGTCGTTCGGAATATACGGAAGAACATTGAACTCGTAAGTTCCAATTTGGGATTTACCAACTGGCTTTAGCATATTTGGTAAATTCAAAACAGCTGAAAAGAATTTGTCTTCGGTTTTAAATTGTAAAACTGATTCTTCGCTCTCCGTAGGAGACTTCAAATAGAATTTTCCATTTATATCCTCAGCGACGAGGCCCAGTGAGAATTTATTTACGATTAAATCGCCGATACGATCCCATTTATCAATCTTCATATTTTATCCCCGTAAGTCTGCTCATTATTTCCGAGAAGCTTTCTGATCTCAATAATTTTAGCAATTGGCGCGCATCTTCTGCTTCCATTGCGCCCGGAACATTACGCGCTTGTACCAGAAGCTTTTCTTTTGAGTATTTTTGATGGCCAGAAAGAACTGCCTTCGATATGAATCCATAGACCGCTTCATCTTCTTCCAAATCTAAAAAACGCTCCCTAAAATGATTGGCAAACTGATTTAGCGATTTGATGTCGCCACAATGATCCGCAAATATATTTGAATTGGCTTTTGCCAAAACTCGAGAAAGCTCTGCTGTAGCGAAGGTTAAATTAGAGCGCTTAAGGTCATAGGCTAAGGCCAAATCTAACGAAATGCAGAACCACTCTGCTAAAACGAAAAGCTCAACTAATTCAGCGTCGGAAATATTTATGTTTGAATAGACTTGTTTAAAAAGTGCGTGATGGGCATTTTCATGATTGTAAGAGTAAAATGGAATTCTTATGACTCCACCTAGTTTTGAATAGAACTTAGTCCCCAAATTTACGGTATTGTCCCATGGACTAAAATGTCCAAATTCGTCAGTCGTGAAGTTAAATTGTAAATCCTGGTTCGCGGCTAAATTACTTATGTATTGATAGATTTTTGAATTGGCGAAAAGCAAAGAATGACCAGAGACCGAAAAGTCTCTGGTATTCTCTAGGTGTTTATAAGTAATGCTTAGAAGATTCATCGCGCGAACTTTTTCGCCTTCAGTCACATTTTCCTGTTGGCAAAAATCAGTGACATCAAGTCGTGTCACCAGATTGATACCATCAATCCACACCGAGTTGCCAACTGGAGTCAGCAAGCTATTCGGACCTTCTGACATAATTTCTAGCCATAGATTCAAAATATGTGACTGCATATTGGCTCCTCATTCTTAGATAAAGTCTACGTGCATCCGTAAGGTACAAATCTTATGGCAAGACTATCTGCAACTTTGATAAAGTTGTTTTGATCTTGGGTCTCGGTATAGCCTGGAATTGACTTTGGCGAGATAAGACCAGCCTTTTCACCCAAGTACCTCGTTGCGTTGGCATCCTTAAGAATCGCATTTAAGGTATTTAAATCCATAATTGCGTTTCCGCCCTCAAGTTTAACGGCACCTAAATCCACTAGCGCTGACAATTCAGACGCCGAAATCGTTTGAAGCCTACTTTTTGAAATTGTGACCTCATTGGCGCTCGATGCTTGGCCATAAAGATTCGCCATCAAAATCAGCGTCACAATTGTTTTTTTGTTCATTTTCTCTCCTTGGTTAGTGGCTCTTGCGAGCGTTGTGCATTCCCTATTCGCAAGGGCTAGGCCAGCGTGAATAGTACATCAAATCGAATATATTTGAGTTGAGCAAAAAGTCGTCCCGAAATCCGGAAACCTGTCCGAGACTTAGGATTGAAATTGATTAGCGTATAGGGAAAATAAAGCCTAATTCAGGCCATGGCCAAGGTATGCTCAGGTTGCCCTGGCTTAGCTTTCCCCATTCTTGCACGAACGTATGGCTTTGATCTGATGCCGGTGGGCCTTGGTTTGATTGAATTTGTAGGTACAATTGTA
>CALQIT020000146.1 GCA_943330705.2 Streptomyces griseus | reverse complement strand
TAAAAAATAGGCTCTATTTACGCCTTGGCATCTTCTTGCTGCTCGGAACACAAGCGGCAGCCACTAATCCCTGGTTTCCCGATCTGCAAAATGAGTCCGACCAAATCCAAGTCGAATTCAAATCGATTAAAAAAAGCAGACGCAGCGATGCCTCTGCCCGTTTAATCCTGCGGCAAAAGAACAAGCAGGCTATTGTCCAATTCGAGGGCTCGGGCTTATTCAAAGGCGAGTATTTGGTCCTGGTTGTCAAAGACTGCGATAGCATCAAAGAGAAAATTGCCTTTAAGGAATCCGAAATTCATAATGTGGGAAAGCTATTGCTTCCGATCTCGACTGAATACGGGGAAATTTCTTCCGAGGCCTCTGTTCTTAGTAAAACTTTTGGCTGGAACGAGGGACCTGGCCCCTTAGAAAGTCAATTCCTGCTAGTCATCAAAGCCAAAGGGCATTGGTTTTTCTTAGCTTGTGAAAAACCTTAAGCACTAGCCGTCGGCGGAATCGTTCGAGCGCAAACTCAGATCTAGAATCTCAAGTCGCTTTACTTCATCGCGCAATTTTGCTGCGTCTTCGAATTCTAGATTGTCAGATGCTTTTTTCATTTTCTTTTTCAGGCTGTTGATCTCTTTGCCGAGCTTATCCGGTTGCCCTGAAAATCGTTCAAATATGCTTTGTTTTCGATTGTCCTGGGTTAAATTCGCAGAAGGATTGCCGTCAAAAAGATCACCAAGGCCCTCTTTGATTTTCTTCTTTATTGTCGCAGGGGTAATTCCATGTTTTTTATTAAAATCATCCTGAATTTTACGCCGACGGTCGGTTTCGCCCATGGCTTTCTTCATGGAATCCGTGTTGCGATCAGCATAGAGGATGACTTTGCCATTAATGTTGCGGGCCGCTCTGCCGATGCTTTGAATCAGCGAACGCTCGGAACGCAAAAAACCCTCTTTATCCGCATCAGTGATCCCAACCAGACTGACCTCAGGAATATCTAAGCCCTCGCGCAGTAAGTTAATTCCGACCAAGACATCAAAGACCCCCAGGCGCAAATCGCGGATGATCTCAGTTCTTTCCATGGTCACAATATCACTGTGCAAATATTTGACCTTAACCCCAAGGGATTCATAATACTCGGTTAAGTCTTCAGCACTTCGCTTGGTCAAGGTTGTGATCAGAACTCGCTCTTTCACTTTAACTCGTTCGCGAATTTCGCCGAGCAGATCATCCACCTGATGTTTCACCGGACGAATTTCCACAACGGGATCGATCAGACCCGTTGGTCGAATAATTTGCTCGACGATCATGCCTTCGGATTTTTGCATTTCGTAGGCCCCGGGCGTTGCTGAAACATAGACAACCTTGTCCATAAAGCCCTCGAACTCTTGAAAATTGAGCGGCCGATTGTCCAATGCCGACGGCAAGCGAAATCCATGTTCGACCAAGGTGGACTTTCGCGCTCGGTCCCCCCGATACATGCCACCAATTTGCGGAACTGTGACGTGGGACTCATCAATGAAGGTAATAAAGTTTTCAGGAAAATATTCAATTAAAGTCGGCGGAGCCTGCCCCTCGGACCTTCCCGTCATCAGCCTGGAGTAGTTTTCAATACCTTGGCAAAATCCCATTTGCTCGATCATCTCGATATCGTATAACGTGCGTTGTTCGATCCGCTGAGCCTCAAGAAACTTCATTTCTTTTTGGTAAAGTTGCAGCCGCTCGCGCAGTTCATCACGAATCTGGGCCACGGCCCGTTTTAGATTTTCGTCAGCAGTGACGTAATGCGATCCCGGGTAAATGCCAATTTGATCGAGCTCCTCTAAAAGCTTTCCGGTAAGGGAATCCACCCACGAAATTTTCTCAATAAAATCGCCAAAAAACTCGATACGAATGGCGCGCTGTTCTTCATAGGGTGGGAAAATTTCAACCAGATCACCCCGCACCCGAATCGTGCCCCGATGAAAATCCACATTGTTGCGCTGGTATTGAATGCGAACCAGTTCCCGCAGCAAAAAGTCCCTTTTCATTTCGGTATTGGTGACCAATTGGACCATCATGCCCGCGTAGGCCTCGGGGCTACCCAAACCATAGATACACGATACCGAACTAACAATGATCACATCACGCCGATCAAATAGCGACCTTGTGGCAGAGTGGCGCATCCGATCGATCTGCTCATTGATCGCAGAGTCCTTCTCAATAAAAGTATCGGTACTGGGGATATAGGCTTCAGGTTGGTAGTAATCGTAATACGATACAAAATATTCAACCGCATTTTGCGGAAATAATTCTTTAAATTCTGCATATAACTGCGCGGCCAGAGTTTTGTTCGGAGCAAGCACCAATGCGGGCTGATTCAACTCATTGATAACATGAGCCATGGTAAAGGTTTTACCAGAACCAGTTACACCCAAAAGCACTTGGTGATTCTGCCCCTTAGAAAAATTATCCAAAATTGCCGCAATTGCCGTGGGCTGATCCCCCGCAGGCTTAAACTCAGAAACCAGCTTAAAAGCCTTTTTAGGGTCTTTTTTTTCTTTACCAACTGCAACTTTACCAACTGCAACTTTACCACTGGCCTTACCACTGGCAGCCTTGCCGTCGGCTACTTTCCCACTGGCAGCCTTGCCGTCGGCTACTTTCCCACTGGCAGCCTTGCCGTCGGCTACTTTGTTACTTCCCAAAAAGATCCTTCCACTGTATCTGAAACAGAAATACCCATTTCAGTAAGTTTGGCTCGAAGCTCATCTGATTTTGCAAAGTTCTTTTCAACTCGCGCCTGCGCCCGCTCGTGAACCAGCTGGTCGACCGTAGCCCGCAGCAAATTCTTCTTTCGTAAAAGCATATCGTCCAAGGTGATCAAAAATTCTTTCGCTGGCAGCTGAAACAAAGCCATTAAATTCCCGGCTTTCCTAACTAGGGCGACAAAGGCATGGCACTTGCCCAAGGCCGCAGGGTTGGCTTTTATTCCCCGTTTAACCTGAGTATTGAACTGACGAACAACTTCAAAAAGTGCGGCGAAAACTTCCGGCGAATTGAAATCATCATTCAAAGCGTCTTTAATTTTTCCCCAGGATTCATTAGTGATTTTTTCAAAAACAGCATCGGCAGGAATTGCTAACTGACTTGTCCCTGGAAGCAAACTTTCGGCTAGGGCTAAAGCGGAATAGATGCGTGCAAGGCCGTGCACGGTGTGTTCAATGACTTGCTCCCCAAACTCAGAAACCGAACGATAGTGAGCACTGAGAATCATATACTTAAATATTTCAGGATTAAATTCATCCATAAACGAGCGCAATGTACGAATATTGCCCAAAGACTTGGACATCTTTGCCCCTGAAAAGTTAATCATGTTGTTGTGCATCCAGTACTTTGCAAGCTGCTTTCCCGAGCACCCTTCACTCTGTGCTATTTCATTTTCGTGATGCGGAAAAATTAGATCCATTCCGCCCCCGTGAATAT
>CALQIT020000145.1 GCA_943330705.2 Streptomyces griseus | reverse complement strand
CACGAGTCCACCACATTAAGTACGTTGCGGCCATCAGCTCTAATTTGCAATAGACAGTCCACGTCCGAATCTAGAGCTTGCCAGGCCGTTATTTCAAATCCGCCAATTTCAATCGGTTGCCTCAAGGTCAGTGGTATCACCTGATGAAACCCAAGCTGGCGTATCATTTCAAGCATTTCGCCCTGCAGGCAAAAAATATAGATGGGGATATCTCGATTCAGCAAGTTTAGACTTTCTAGTGAACAGTGGTCGTCGTGGTAGTGGGAAATAAAAATAGCGTCAACTTTTAGGGATTCAATTTGTGCGGAATCAAATTCCACAGCTGGAAAAGCAAAACAATTCACGCTAAAAGGATTCTCAAGAATTGGATCGAATAGAATTCGTGTATCTTGATATTCAAAAAAATACCCAGCATGAAGAATTCTAGAAATTTTCAACGACATTCCTTCATTTGTAGCTCTTCATGAAGTTCAGCTCAAGATAAAGAATCAACGGGGCATCCGAGGTGGATTCTGCCGTCGATACTGCACGAGACGACTTGCCCGAGCCAATAGAAGACCAAGAGTCTGTAATGGCAACTTATTCATAGGGTTTTGGAATCAGTTTACATTTCAGGCTTTACGGTGTAGTCACGCTGAATGACTTTTTGGGACAAAACCCGATCTTCTTTTAGATATTCTTGGCGGATTTTGGCCGAGTTGGTCGGTGAACTTATCGAATACTACTTTTCGGCCTACCCTTTTTTAAGGGTCCAGGCCCTCGGAGGCAGTTCACCTCTACAGGCAAAGAAGTCTAAAACCATTTCCCTGGATCAGATACGAGGGCACCGGAAAACAAAAACCGTTTGCGAGTTAATTTCGCGTTTTGAATTAGCATCATGAATCAGTTGCCATCACAGGATCTTAACAATTTCTAAATTCCCACAAGTAGCCTTTAGTCAGAGAAATCTAGCGAGCCAGGGGTTTCAAAGGTCGGTTGGAGGTTCCTTGCCGATGATGCCCTTGATAAAATCCATTTTGGGGAAATGATCTGGCTGATGCCCGGTGGCTAGGTACAAATTTTTAAAACCGTCTTTAAAAAGACTTTCGGCGATAATTTCGCCTTTCATACCATTTCCCAAGTCCGAATCAACAAAGATTTTGGACTTGGGGTCTAAATTGCCTTTAAACGCATCGAAATCGCCAACTGACCTGAACCCCTTAAAGCTGCGGTTGAATTCAAAGGATGCCAATTGCCAGCTCATATGGGCCAACTGATCGTCGTCGATCAACACCCAGTCAATTTTTTCTTTGGGACTTTCAATTTCGATCGGAACAAAAACGGCCAGGGACTTGGGCAAGAGTTTGATGTTTAAAAATTCGCATTTGCGCTTAATTTGGGGTTCTTCATACCGGCTCGTGACCAGAGCTACGTTTTCTTGAAGACCCAATTGCTCAATGACACCCAGCCCGTTGTCTGCCTGCCCTAGGAGCTCATAATCGATTAAATAGAGCCTATCCGCATTTGGACGCTGATTGGTGGCGAGGTAGTTTTTAAATTCGGTGGCTGACGTGAAATTTTTAATATTGATGTCGTACTGAGAGACTTGCAGACTTTCCAGGCGACCTTTCCAAATCTGATGGATAGTGACGTCGTCATCCAAGCAAAGAATTTCCATCCCAGGATTGATCTGAATCGATGCCAAAAACCAGGTTGGGCTAGGTACCCTGGTGAGGTTGATTTCGATTATTGTTCCCGCGCCGACCGATGATGAGATATTGAACCTGCCGCCAATTTCTTCGACGGACCTTTTAGCGTGATAGATCCCAAGGCCACTTCCGCTGTTGGTGCCTTCCTTGCCATGGCTTACCCCGGCTTCACCGAGTTTTTGAAGAATTTCTGGCGGGATGCCTGAACCATTGTCTTTGATCGTAAGCTGAATGATTTCTTTATAGGCCCTTACGGACACAACCACTTCGCCCGAGCTGTTGGGGAAGGCTTCAATCGAATTATTAATCAGATTGGATAAAAGCCGCATCAGTTCCTTGCCATCCGCCATAACAAAGGCTCCGAAGCTATCTTTGAAGTCGGATTCAATCTGTACATCGATTTGATCCCGGTATTGGATTCGCTTTTCAGACACCAAGCTATCAACCAAAGCCGGCAACAAAACAACTTCGGCGCCAGACTTTGCGCCAGACTTTTGAGTCGGATTGCCTCGCTGCGCAACAGCAGTTGCAGCCTGGATTGAGGCCTCTTTTCCTTTAGATAAAAGATCGTTGGCAATGTCGTTGATACGTTGAACGGCATTCCTCATCAATATTCGCTTTTCTTCGGGTAAATCCTTGAGGGTTGTTAAGACCATATTCAAAGCGGACAAAGGTGACCTGATATCATGCGATACCTGTTTCGCAATATTCGCCTGCGCCTCAAGCAATTTACTTTTTCTTTCAACTTCAGATAATCGTTTGATCGCGGAAATCACTTTAACCAAATGCGCCGAATACAAAGCCATGAATCCCTGATCTTTCGAATGATCGCGAAGGCCATTCAAGATCTGTTCGACGGAATCCGTTTTGTTTTCGCCGCCAGCTACACCAGCCAAGGCCTCAAGATCGCTTTCAACTCGCAAAATTGTTTTAAAGATTTCAAAAAAGACCAGTCCCTCGACGGCAAAGACGAAAACTGAAATTCCTAAGTAATTGAAAACATTATCTCTGAAGACCCGAAGACTGACTTTCCATGGATTAACCCCAAATTTCATGGTGCCAATGGTGACACCTCGATATTCCACAGGAAAATCAAAGATTCGACTTAAAAATCCGGAGGCTTGTGAATCGCCTATTTGCAAGGGGCCAGCTTCAAGTTCCTTTGACATCTGTCCTTCAAAATTGAGCCATTCGACTCCGTCGGACTTGATGTCGCGCAAAGTTTTTCTGAGCGAAAAAAGATCTTTGCTTTGATGAGCAGATTCAATTTCTGGAGCTACTCGTACAGCCGATTGTTCAACTTCTTGGCGAATATGATTCAATTCAATGAGAACCCGAGACAGATGAAAAAGACCAAGCAGGACCAACATCCCAACGAGGACTCTTTTGCTAGTCATCTTGAAAGATCTAAAGACTGCTCTCATCGTCGTAAATTTCCAATCTCAAGATAGCCCAAGAAATTCAAGCCCAAATTCATTTCTTTGAGATCTTTCGGGAAGAAGTATTCCCGGGTTTGCTGCAAGATTGGTACAAAGACGGCTTCGTCAAGGAGCTCTGTATTGAGCTTTTGCGCAATTGAAACCAGCTTTTGCTTGGTATCGGCTTTTTTTAGACCTAGATAATCCGGCACCAAACGGGACAAATCCACAGCGTGAAATTTCTTTCTAGGCTCTAGGAAGGATTCGAAAAAAGGCAGATATTCTTCGTTGGTAGTATCGAGCGCCACAACCATGAGGTCGTATCCTGATTGTTTTTTCAACAAGAGGTCACCCAAAACAGTGGCGTCATAATTTTTAACGGAAACT
>CALQIT020000144.1 GCA_943330705.2 Streptomyces griseus | reverse complement strand
GCGTAGGTGGCGCGAAGGTTAGTAATGCTTGCCAGCAGCTGTCCATGCATATGCAGCTTGTCGCCGGTAGAGGGTTCGCGCGTGAGACATTTTTCACAGCTAATCTTGGTACTTGAAAGCTGACCGGTGCCATCTAAGGCCACCAGCTCTAGGCCCGCCAAGCGGGCTTCATTTGCCAGCAACTTCCTTCGATCAATTTGAGCGTGAAATTTTTTTAGTAGGGCATTCATAGTTTTTGTTGAAATAGTGCTCAAGCAATAGCGAAGATCATCATCACTGGGGACTTCGGAAATCGCAATCCAGCGTGTGAAGTTCCTTAGGGCTACAGAGTTGCCGCGGGTCTCCAAGACAAAACTACGAAGCGATCTGTGTCTTAAAATAAAGAGCATCAGGCCACAAAATATGACCTGCTCCAGGCTATAACGACAGCTGCCCGTTTTATCTTTTTGCACTCGATGGTTCGGCACAAGGCCAAGCCACTGCACCCAATCTGGAAATAGCTTATAGGTAAACTTTAGGATCTGAATACAACCACCCTTTTTCGACAATACCTTGAAGCTGAGCAAAGTCGTTTAGATTAATAAATAATTGACATCGCTCCATAATCATCATAATTTTACCAACAGAGGTAATTGCGCGTGGCAAAAAAACAGCTTTCGTTCTTAAACGAATACAACAAGCCAGTGGCAAAACAGTTCGGTGGCGCTTTACTTAAAGGTAACCCCAAAGAAAAAAGACCTCTTTCTTTGAAAAATCCTTTGCATTTAGTGCTAAAATCACAAAAAGCCTTCGGGCCAAACTCGATGCTAGCCAAAGCTCACATTAAGAAAATTGATCATGTGGTTCGCAGACAAGCGGTAGCTTGTGGCGTGAAGATTTATCACTTCGTGAACGTGGGAAATCATCTGCATTTGGTTATTCGACTGCAGGATCGCAAACTCTATCGCGTCTTTATCCGTGCGGTGTCCGGGCTGATTGCCAGGCAAGTGCTGGGGAAAGAGCGCGGACCGAAACCAGAGGCTGGGGATCCATCACAGGACGCGAAGTTGATGATAAAATCAGGTGTGAAGTCTAAAAAGTTTCAATTTTGGGTGGCCAGACCCTTCACTAGGTTTGTGACTTGGGGGCCTGACTACAAGGGACTCAGTCAGTACATGAGAAAGAATCAAGCCCAGGCCGATCGATCTGGAGCAAGGCTCAGTGAAAAATCCGCCCCTGCGGTTGTTGGTTTTGATCTTCAGGTCTCATTTATGAGCACGGCTTAACTTACTCCAGACCAACGGCCTTACGCACAGCGAGGTTGCGACAATATATTTTCCGGCAGGCGGCTTTGCCGCTGCTGGCGGGGCGATGGTTTTCATACGGAATCGCTGAAGCATTGCGGGATCTTTTGTGTCGAGCCATTTTCTTGCCGACCCAGAAGGGAATGGTGACCTCACCAGGACTTGAACCTGGATCTACCGTTTAGGAAACGGTAGCTCTATCCTGTTGAGCTATGAGGTCAATGTGCGGCCTAAAGAACCAAACCTGATCTGTACTACGGGACTCACTTTACCGTCAACACGAGCGGTGTCGAACTCTATCTTGGGTTATTGACGGAATCCGATTATCTTGCTAAATCGGGCCCCAATGAACAGTCATCCCGACTTCAAGGAGGCCCCATGAACCTGTCACCGAAGCTATATCTGGTCCAATTTATTTCATTTTTGTTTATTGGCCTATCAAGCCTAGGCGCAAAAGCCGACGCCTTTGTTTTTGCAGTGGCCGGCGTTGCCCCGAATAGCTATTACACCAAGCTTGTCGCCGTTGACGTTGCCGAGTGGACTCAGCTTTGCCCCCATGGCTGGAGGAACTTTTACTTGAATATTGATGGCTATAACTACCCCATTAACAACTGGAACGCGCTGGCAACTTCGCCCAATTCAGTAAGAGCTTGGTTTAGTATTCCGAACAATTTTGTCGGCTACCATCGAATGCAATTGATCGTCGAGGCCTGGGGATCCCCGTACTACGGCTACCCAGTGCCAATCGGGACCTTCTATTCTTACCCTCAATTCTATTTATTTTAACTTCAATGCAAGGGCACATGCTGTTTGTAGCGAAGCCCTTCTCGCCGAAAAGTCCCATAGACAATATAGGCTGAACAACAAATTAGACTGATTAGAATGATCCAAGATACAGCTTTGATTGCTGACTTTGGGATTCCTGGAAGGACGTTTTCAAGTTGGTTTTGAATAAGATCAGCTATCCCCGCCAGCAGACTCAGAAAAAATCGAAAAATTTTTCTCAGCCCTGCCACTGACTAATCGTCGTCCATGTCATCGTCGCCAGCTGTGCCAAGATTGTATTTCTCGGCGCGGTATCGCATAGAGCGGAAAGTTATGCTTAGAAGCTTGGCGGCCTTCTTTTTGACTCCGCCGGCTTGGTGTACGGCTTTGACGATCAGTTCTTTTTCGATTTGTCCTAAGATTTTATCCAAATCGACCCCTGCATCGGTGACTTCGATCTCGTTGGACGACGCCAACTTACGGCCCGACGGTGTGTTCACAAATGGCGGCAAGCTTTCAGGCAGAATCATCGCCCCGCCCTCTAGTGCCACCGTTCTTTCGATAATATTTTCTAGTTCTCTGACATTCCCGGGATAGTCGTATTTACCGAGTACATCCATGGCCTCTTGACTGATGCCACCGATAGCTTTGGTCATTTTTTCATTATACTTTTTCAGAAAATGACCTGCCAAAAGCGGAATGTCGTCCCGGCGTTCGCGCAACGACGGAGTCTTGATGTTAATCACATTTAAGCGATAAAATAAATCTTGGCGAAAGCCACCCTCTTTGATCATGACCTCAAGATCTCGGTTGGTCGCCGCCATGATTCGAACCTCGACTTTAATATCGTCGGTGGCACCAACCCGCCGAATCACACGCTCTTGGATCGCCCTTAGAAGCTTAACCTGAATCGTAACTGGCAGCTCGCCGACTTCATCGAGGAATAGAGTGCCGCCGTCTGCGACCTCGAATAGTCCCGATTTATCATTCACTGCCCCAGTAAAAGATCCCTTTTTATGACCAAACATTTCAGATTCCATCAATTGCTCAGGGATTGCACCGCAATTGATTGTTACAAATGGTTTGTCCTTCAGTGGGCCGTTGTAATGAATTGCCTTTGCGACAACTTCTTTACCGGTTCCGGACTCGCCGGTAATTAAAACATTGGTTGGTGCAATGGCGACTCTTTTTACCAAATCAAAAATTCGGTGCATGGCTTCAGAATTTCCGACCAAGTTACCAAAACTATATTCTTTTTTTAACTCTTTTTTCAGAGTTTTATTTTCAACTTCCAAGGTGCCGGCGCGTAAAGCGTTGTGAATATTTAAGCGGACCTCATCAATTTTAAATGGCTTGGTCAGGTAGTCGTAGGCCCCAAGCTTCATCGCATCCACTGCATTTTCAGTGGTCCCAAATGCGGTGATCATCATGAATACAGTGTCGGGATAGGATTCTTTGACGTGACGAAGAAGTTCAATCCCCGTCACATTTGGCATCTGCAAGTCGGAAACGATC
>CALQIT020000143.1 GCA_943330705.2 Streptomyces griseus | reverse complement strand
TCATTTGAGGATGAATTTTGTTACCTCACTGTGGCCAAAGTAATATTTGCCTGATTCTTTTTGAGTCTTCGGAGGGCTTGTGGCGTTTTATTGCCTCCGGCAAGTAAACGTGCCGTTATCTGACGGCACATCCGTAGTTGGAGATAGTGACTCGAAATGAGACACGGGTCCCTCCATGTCTTCTCGCCTGGACCGAGAATCTAGACCCTAGACTTTTATAAACTCGCCTTTACGAGGGAACGGTTTGGGCCGAATTATCTAGGGTGATGAAGCGAATACTGCGATATGAATATTTTCTTTATGTTTTCACCTTTGTGACCTCGGCGGCGTTTCGTTACCTGTTCTTAACTAAGTACGGGAGAGGGGGCGAAGAGCCCTGGTTATGGTTTCTGCCTGCCATGAAAGACACCTTGATGCTGGGGGTTTTGATGGGGGCCACAAAGTGGGGTGCCGGCCGACGGCTTCTGACCGGGGCGCTATGCCTGCTGGTCAGTGCCTATGTGTTCTCCCTTTTTGCTGAACTTTTTCAGGTACTTTATTTTTCGCAGCTTTTTAATCCTGGACTCTGGACCAATATCAATCTGCAGACTATCCCGGTGTACGCCAGCGATCCTTTGATTCTTTTTTTGGCCGTCGCCATCGGTGTTGGTGTCTGGCTGAGCTCTCGACGATTGCATGTTGCGTTCCATGATTCTAAGTTGGACTCCAAAAAAAGTTCTAAAAAAGGAAGGCGAGGCTGGCGAGTTCTAGCGGCTTTGACTATGGCCAGCCTGGTTATTGGCACGCATATTTATTCCGATACCGAAGCTTGTAAAAAACTTTTTCACAAAACGGTCGAGTGGAAGGTTTTGGATCTCGATGAAAAAAGAAGCAAAGTCTTATCGTCTCATCTACAGTTATTGTACATGATGGCAACCGCTCGCAATGCGACTGAGTGGGGAAAGCTTGTCGATTCTTTGCCGTCCACATCACAAGCGTCACCCCTGGACTCTTTTACACCGGAAGAAAAACAATGGATTGGCGAAAATCTAGATTCTAGTTTTCGCAAATCACCTTCTCAGAAGATCACGGAAAAAAAGGAGGGTTCGTCCTATCGACGGATCGTTTTGATTTCAGTCGAGTCTTTAGCCTTGGAATATCTCATTGAATTCAATCCAAAAATTCCAGCCTGGGCCAATCCCTATTTGCAGTCTGTGATGAAGGAAAATCGCGGAATGACAAATTTTTGGACCACGATGCTGCCCACCGACAACGCCTTGGTTGGAACATATCTTTCCATTCCGATGGAGTTTTTGGCTCTTAGGGAGGCGCGGGCATTCCCTTCGTTGTTTTCAATTTTAAAAGAACATGGTTATGATCCCTATCTTTATCGGGGCACGACGGGTCGCTGGGAAAGTCACTTTTCGGACTATCCGAATATTTTTTCTTTACCGAAGGATCATTTTTTTGAAGAAGATCGCCTGGTCAGGGACAATCCAGATCTTAAAGAAAAAACCCGGGGATGGGGCCTGCCTGACCGAGTAGTTTTTTCTGAAGCATTCAAAACTCTTTTGCACAAAAAAGATGAAAAAGTATTTATGGCTATTAACACGACTGATACTCATCCACCCTACGTCTTGGATGATTGGGAAGTTGAAACCCAGCATAACGATGCGACTCCGCTATTGAATACCTTAAATGTCATTGATAAAAATCTTCGTGAATTCATGGGCAATATGAAAAGCAACGGACTTTTAGAGGATAGCTTGATTATCATCACCGCAGATCATACGCCAAATTACGGTGAGTACTTGGATTGGACGGGCAAGTCGGGGTATGAGCCCGCGCGAATTCCTTTTATTGTAGTTTCGCAAAAGTCCCTTCCCAAGGAAGTGCAAACTGATTACTTAGCTTCGGAGGTCGATATGATGCCTTCGATTCTCGATTTGTTGGGAATAGCCGCCCCGGTCACCGCCTGGGGGCAGAGTATTTTTTCGGATCGTCCCGGTCGCGCAATTAGCGCCTATGAAAACGCCTTTTACCTCAGGCTTCCCGGCGCGCCCCAGCCAGAAATCTTGTCTCGCTTTCCCGGTCAGGAAGAGGTGAACGCGGGATCTTCTCCGGCCAAGGTCCGTTTGGCAAAATGGATTCGCTACAAAAACGATGTTCTCAAGAAGTGGTCGGAACGAAAGATTCCAAAATCTGAAGAGCCTGGCTTGCGCCTTGGGAACTCCGGGGCCGTTGCCAATTAAAGTCATAGTCGTTAATATCGGTCTCTTGTATTAGACACCAAATATTGGCGGGAGCTTGCCCCAATTTAGACTAGATATCTATTTCATACTTGTTGATTTTTTATCAAGCCAAGTCTGGATTTTCTTCTCCATAATATCCAAGGGCAGAGCTCCGGCATTTAAGATCTGATCATGAAACTCTCGCAATGAAAATTTATCGCCGAGCTTTTCTTGGGATTTTTTTCGCAGCTCTTTAAATTTAAGCTCACCAATTTTGTAGGCCAGCGCTTGCCCAGGGTCGGCAATGTAGCGATCGGTCTCGTTGATAATTTGCTGCTCAGAGATCGGCGAATTGTCTTTCATATATTGAATGACCTGGTCGCGGCTCCAGCCTTTGGCGTGCAGTCCTGTGTCAACGACCAGACGCATGGCTCGCCAGATCTCGAAGGTCAGCTGGCCATATTTAGAATACCCATTTTGATAGAGTCCAAGCTCAGTTCCCAGGCTTTCTGCATAGAGTCCCCAGCCTTCAACAAAGGATGTGGGGCCGGTATTTTTTCGGAACTCTGGCAGATCCGTCAGCTCTTGCGCCAAAGAAATCTGTAAATGATGGCCAGGCACCGCTTCATGCAAAGTCAGTGCTTCCATTTGCCACTTGGGACGCGCTTTCAGATTGTACGTGTTGGTCTCGAAATAACCGGCGCGACCAGATTCGAGGCTGCCTCCTTGGTAGTAGGCAGTCGGAGCTGAGGGGGCTTTGTAGGCCGGCATTTCACGAATTCCGTAAGTCAGGCGGGGAAGACGACCAAAAATTTCTGGCAGCTTAGGATCGATTTGTTTTGCGATATCGCGATAACCCGACATTAAATCTTTCGCATCAGTATAAAAAAACTGCAAATCTGTTTTTAAAAAGTCATTGAATTTTTTTAGATTGCCTTTAAATCCCACCTGCGTCTTTATTTTTTTCATTTCTTGCAGAATCCGCGCGACTTCTTTACGGCCAATCTCATGGATTTCATCCGCGGAAAGTGTGACGGTGGTGTGGCGGCGAACTTTAAATTCGTACCAGTTTTTGCCGTTAGGTATAGAAGAAAAACCAATACTGTCACGGCAAGCAGGTAAATATTTACTGATAAAAAATTCTTCAAGCGATTGGAACCATCGACGCCAACGAAATTCAGTCATCATTCTGGGATACCCCAATAATCGCATTTCACAAATACAGTTTAAAAAAAGTCAGCCCAGGACAAATTTTTTATAAAGAATCAGTCACACACAAAGACGGCCACGAAGTTTATCGCATCGAAGGTTTTATGAATAGCAAAGATCTTCCCGCCCATTTTCCATAAATCAGCTGCGCCACAAGGATACAGCACAAATTCTTTGATAACTGCTA
>CALQIT020000142.1 GCA_943330705.2 Streptomyces griseus | reverse complement strand
TAATGGACCAGGCGCAAACCGCAATCCGGTTTGGAGCAATCTTATTAAGGCCCGGCGGCCTCTGTCGTGCGGGAATTAAAGTCTTTTGACCTGTGTGAGGGGCAATTCGATACAGCGGATAGACCTGCTTTGCAGAAGCTTTGCAAAAAAGTCCGCTGTAAAGAAGATTTGTGCCTTTGCTCTTTGAAGCAGTACTTGGGGATGCAAGATTTTCAAGCTCGGGAAGGGCAGTCCCAATTTTTTTAACGGCGCCACGGACTCGATCTTGAAAAGAGTCTTTAGAAATTTTCGCTTTTTTAGCAGCTTGTTTGTATGTCATCGGCGGGTGCGCAGTGTAAATGGCATTCAGGGCAGATTTTTGTTTTTTTGTAAGAGACCGGATCACTTCAAAAAATCTTGGCCATATCGAGCTTAGTCTTTCATCGATCTTGCTGGCTTTTTCTGAGTTCGATTCAGCAAGGTCCATTGCAGTTTTTCGAACATGGGCCTTCGGGTGAAAATATTTTTTCAAAGCCTCGTTGGTCAACTTCTCTAGAGTCTTTTGATCAGTCAAAAATTTTCTATAGGGATAAGTTCTAAATTGTTTCTGCAGCGGCGTTCATTTAGATGACTCATTTTTCAAGAAGCACTTTTTTCCTAGAAAGTGCTTTGAATACCTTTGGCCGTCTTGTTATCCAGCTTTGGTTTTTCCATCACAGAGACTCGCATTGCGCCTAGGTTAAATCCCAAGCCTTCTTTGGGACTTCCGGTCAGCTGCAGGTTAGCGTATTTTTCGGGCATCCCACTTGCACTGATTTTTGCTACGATGAGAATCTCGCGACAGCTTCTATTTAGGCTTGTTTCACTCCTGCTGGGTGTTCATATTTTTATCACTGGTGGCCGTTCTGCGGCACAGGATTTAAGCTCGATCACTTGGGGGATCGAATTGACGGCCACCACGGATCGGAATGACGCAAGCGATGTTGGTGCCCCTGTTGATGGCAAGATTGTCGATTTCCCGCGAAAAGTTGCAGAGGCTTTCGCCAAGGAGGTTGGCTCTGTCGTTATTGAAGACAATCGAAGTCTTAAGGATCGTGCGCATCAAGTTCTATCCGTGAAAACAGCCAACGGTATTTGGAAATTTCATAATGACCATGGCTCTGTTGAAGCAGTCTCACCGATTCTGAGCACAGCACAAATTAGCTCGGCAGAAGCTGTTTTTTCAGCATTTAAAAAGGCGGGCCTAAAGCCACTTGTTGCCTATGGTGGCCTCTATGGTGGCGGTGGGCACATTCACGTCGGGCGAAATATTTTTGATGAAAATCCGCTTTTGTTACGAAATTTTATTGTTGATCTATTGAACCGTCCCTACCTGAGAACCGCCCTGGAAGAACCCGGTGATCCTGCGGCCCGTGGGGTTCGCGAAATGGGTGCTGAAAAAGAGTTTCGCCGGCGGCTTTCAATTTTAGACGGTAAATTCAATCGCGGCGAAGCTGTAACAGCTCGGGATGTTGCGGTTGCACATTTTGAGTCTTTTGACAGCGCTTGGAAGGTGGCGCTGTTTAGATTGCTGCCGTCATTCATAAAAACCCTTGTTGTCAGAAATATGAAAGGGCGAAATGTTGATATTAATCTGGCAAACATTATGCTGGATCTATTGCCAACAGCTGAATTTCGGACCCCCCGGCCGCCAAGCGATATCGAAGTTTTAAAGAAAAGAATCAAATTTTTAGAAGCTTATCTCCATTACTTAAAGAGCTTTAAGAAGCCAATTGAAATGATTCATCTTTCAAAGTCCGCGTTGGCACAGTTGGGGCGTCCGTCCATCGTTTTCAAACAGTGGGAGCGATTTGTTAGCAAAATCAAACTAGAACCAAGCGAATTTGCCTACGAAATTGAAGAAAGGTTTCCTGCTTTAGCAAAGGGGGGGCAAACAACCTTGCGCGGAAATCAGTTGGAAATTCGTGAAGGGGTGTCACAGTCAGGTCAGCGTAATTTTGAGATTCGGGTGGTCTCCTTTCAGCCGGTCAATGATTTACAAATTGAACTGACTTCGAATTTGCGAATTAACAGTAAGTTTGTTCAATCTGAACCAGGTATTTGGATTGCGCATTTTCAAGTGCCTGAGGCCGAGTGGTTTGAGACAATCAAAGTTGCGGTCTTTTTTCCAGAGCATAAAATCTTTGAGTTGGTATCGGGTGACTATAAATTGTGGAACGGTCGATTTGGACTTTTTTCTGAAAAAGAAAAATTTTCTAAATTCTTAAAATCAACCCTTCGAAAAGTTTTTGGTTACAAGACCGAGCCTGACCAAACATTCGCCTTCCCTTTGATGCGACCAAAAGTCATGTGTAAAGAAATATTCTAAAAAATTGAACTAAAGCGCATTTTTATTTTTCAAATTTTCTGGATTTCCCGGCTTTTCTAAGGACGACAAAAGAGGATGTTCCCGGAATACGAACCCGATTCGGCGGCACCAGAGTATTCGTTGCCGGTGCGGCCTCAGGAACCACTTTCCCTTGAAGTTTTTTTGTAAAGCTCAAGGGCATGAAGTCCTGATTTGCTAGCAAGGTACTTTTCCACTGGTCATTTTGTAGGCTGACGATTCGTAGAGTTCCTTTTTGTGCAATCTCCCGGTCTTTTTTATGGGCCACATAGTTTGCATTGTCTTTGTCGACTTGGGACGCTGATTGATAATCCCAAAAGCCCATGCCTTCGGGCATTGACCAGTCCCCTAGTCCAAAGTTAGTTGATGTCGTGACCCGCCCGGGCCCCTTGGCCAAAAGTAGCTCAGCGATGCCCGTTGTGAATAGCTCTCCGGCTTTGCCCAGCCCAACCACGCAGGACGCAAAATGAATCTGTGCATCCCTTGCCAGAAGTTGAGTCACTTGGGGATTGCGGGCAATTACTTTTTTCCAATGGGAAAGTGTGGTGATACATCCAACGAAAGCACCAATATCGCTTAAATTGCTCATGCGGCGAATTTGCATAATGTCATCGACCGAAACGGCAGAGTAATACTGACGATAGTTATCAGCGTCTTGCCCAGAGGCAGCCTGTCTCCAGGCGGCACACTCACCTGAGTTCAGTGCTGCTGCATCCATTGGGAACCACATTGCACCAGGTAAACCATGTCCGTGAATATTTAATACAGAAATCGGCTTTTGTTCCGTGGTGGCGATGTGAATCGACGTCTGGATCATTTCTTCCAAAGTCGAATAGAAAATCGTATAGGAGCCATCTGAATTCTTTTGGCTTAGAACCGGATCGCTATTGGCGCCTGTCGGCAGAATATAGTTTGTCCATGAACTTTGTGGATCATAAGCATGCACTTGATTGTCATAGCGATGAAACTTGCCGACTCCGAACTCTGAGGCATAAATCGTCAACCCCTCTGAAGCTTGGGCCCCCAAAGCCAAAAGCAAAGAAAAGAAACAAACGGCAACAGAAAGCGACTGTCGTAATGACGGTAACATTGACTGCGACGGAACCAGAGGCAAAAGCAAACCATTTTCTGTCATGAATCCCCCATACTTGATCAAGCTTAAGGATGGTCGCAAAGGATGTCATGGGAATTGTCGACAGCCTAAAGTCGGGACTGGAGTCGTCAATTGGCATCCAGTCTTTTATAGAATCAGCTACCCGAGCTGCCGAAAATGGTTAAATTTATGGTCGCTTTGGCGCCCTGCAGTTATGTAAGGTTTTCCAAGATTGGGTCTTTTCTAGTGGCTCGAAGCAAGGCCCTTTTGACTCTTTTGTCGGGCCGAGCTACATCCTAACGTTTA
>CALQIT020000141.1 GCA_943330705.2 Streptomyces griseus | reverse complement strand
TTTTTATAGTTTTTATTTTCTTTTTCTTTATCGGACTTGTCATCTTTAGAGTCCTTGTCATCCTTGTCCCCGTCTTTTTTGGGATCTTGACCCTCTTTGTCTTGCTGGTCCTTTTTTTCACCTTTATCGTCTTTATCTTTTTTATCACCCTCGCCGCCCTTTTTTTCAGACTCCTGGGTTAATAATTCAATATTGATTTTTGTTTCCTGCGAATCGGGATTGAACGTCAGGGCTTTCTGGTAAAATTCCAGTGCTAAATCTGTCTTTTTCTCCAGCTGCGCAACTGTGCCTAAATTGTGATTGGCAATAAATTCGATCTTTGCTGGATCTTTGGACCTCGCTGAAAGCTTCAAGGCCGTTTCATATTCAGAACGTGCTTTTTCCATCTGGCCTTGTTTGAAAAAAGAAAATGCCAAGTTCAAATGAAGCTCGGGCGAATAGGGATTTTCTTCCAAAGCCCTAACAAATTTCTCTTGCGCAATAAATGGCAAATTTGTAGACAAAGCCACCACGCCCTCATTGCTGGTCAACACTGTACTTGGCTTTAGCAACTCGGCATGAAGCGGGCAGCAAAACAGTAGAATTAGAAACATACTTCTTTTAATCATGCTGGTGGGACCTCGAAGCGCCCTTTCCAAAGGCGAAAGGGAGCGTTTCTTTCCCCTAGCCAGATTTCAAAAAGCCCGAGAAGAAAGGCTAAGAATAAAAAGACCTGAAATCGCTCTTCATATTGGGTCGCCATTTGCGTCTCAAACTGGGCCTTTTCTAATTTATTAATATCCTCAACGATCCGTTCAAGATGATTTCCACCAAAAACGGAATGATAAAAAGATCCTTGCCCAGCTTCTGCCAAAGCCCGCAAAGCGTCGCCTTTGACAGTCGTTAAAACAACGTTGCCATTACGATCCTTTTTATTACCACGTAAAAATCCCATTTGGTCACGCTCTGGGATTGAGCCGCCTCGTTCGGTTCCGTAGGCAATTGAAAAAATACGCATTCCTTTTTCAACCAACTTCTTCGCGGCATCCAAGGCGCCTACTTCATGATCCTCACCGTCTGAGGCCAAAATGATAACCCGCGTGACTTTAACCGTTTCATCGACCGTGACTCCACCACGTTGAAAGGCAGACTCGGCCTCTTCCAAGGCGCGCTGAAAATTGGTTCCTTGAGCAGAAACCGAACTGGGCGAAAGGGAATCCAAATACATTTTCAAAGCACTGGGATCATTGGTTAGCGGTGAAAGTAAAGTTGCGCTTCCGGCAAAAGCGATAATACCAACTTTATTCCCCGGCATCATTTCAATCAAACGACTCATTTCGGCCTTTGCTTGTTCAAGGCGATTGGGGCGGATATCTTCCGACATCATACTTTCTGAGACATCTGCGATTACCATTAACTCGACACCCTCACTTTTTATTTCCTGCATACTTTCGCCCAACTGCGGACGGGCCATTGCCACCACCATCAATGTAAAAGTAAGGGCCTGTAGAACCCATTTCACAAGACGCTTTCGCCGTGACAAAGAGGACGAAAGAAATGGGTAAAGCTTTTTGCCAATTGCTTTTTGCAATCGAGATTGGCTGATTCGCGTCATAAAAAAACTAACTAACAAAATGACAGGAAGCCACCACAACCAAGAAAATGAGGAAATACTTTCAAAGCGAAACATTAAGGCGTCCTCCGTAACCAGAGTGATCCGAGATGCCAACCCAGAAGATAAAAGACCATCGCCCAAAAAAGATAATCTTTAAACATTTCATTGTAACGAGTAAACTTACTTACATCTATTTTGGTTTTTTCTAAGCGATCAATTTCGTTAAAAACGCCCTCTAAAGAATCCTCTTTACTGGCCCGCCAATACTTGCCGCCGGTCTCACTGGCCATTCGCGCCAGTAGATCGTCATTTACGTAAGATTCAAATGGCTGGTAAGTTTTTTTGCGATTGCCCAAAAGATCGCGCATAAAAATAGGAATTTTTGTCGGACCATCTTTGCCGATACCGATTGAGTAGATTTTCACTCCGTAACCCTTGGCTACATCAAGACCGGTTTCGGGATCGATCAACCCAGAGTTGTTCTCTCCGTCAGTCATAAAAATGACGACCCTTGATTTTGCCGTCGAATCCCTTAATCTTCCGGCGGCATTGGCCAAGGCCACCCCGATAGCTGTGCCGTCCTTGACGTGGGCTTGCTGCGCAGTTTGAATTTCGGCAACCCGAGAAAGAAGCAATTCGTAGTCAAGGGTCAAAGGCACTAAGGTAAATGATTCTCCGGCGAAGATAACAATTCCTATTCGATCTGACGTGCGTTTCGCCACAAATTTTTGGATTGTTTCTTTGGCGGACTCTAGGCGGTTATTGGGCTTCATGTCCTCGATCAACATCGAGTCCGAAATATCCAGCGCAATCATGATATCAATGCCTTCAACATTCTTTTTTACTTGCGTGTCCGAGGTCTGCGGACGGGCAAGGGCCGCGACGGCCAAGGCAAGACCCAAAGTTTTAAGTATCAACGGCAATATCATCAGACGACTGCGCATAGAGGGTGCAACTTTTTGCAACACCTTAAGGTTTGAAAACTGAAGGGTTGGAATCTTTTTTCGTCTTTGCCAATAGGTTAAACCAGCAATAATAATGACAGGAAGAATCAGCCAAAATAGCGACGGACTGTGCCAAGTCATGGCGCCGCCCCTTTGCCGGTTTTATTTAGCATTTCTAAATGGTCAACGCTCTTTCTTGTAATTTCAACAAACTGAGCACAGTCTTTTTCAGAAACCTGCACGCTTGCTTTAATCGCTCGACTTAACTCTTTCAAAATCTCTTTGATCTCAACCCCACATTTATTGAACAGACCGCGGTGATGTCGCTTTAGATCGGCAACAATTAAGCTGTCTTTCCAATGCAATGCAGGGACTCGATAGCTGCGCGCAAGAAATACTCGGTAGGCCTCGCTGACCTCAGAAACAAACTTCTTTAATTCATCCTGAGAGCTTTCCCCCCCGCTTAGAAAGACGTAGCCCCGTTGCAAACGCCGCAACCGTGAATGAAATTGCTGAAATGGCGTCTGTGCACTGTCATGCACGGATAATTCGTCCAACAGGCGTTTTCGTAATCTGCGTCGATAAAAGTTTAAACCAAGTAAACTTCCGATTGCTATTGCAATAGCAAGTAGAACCAGCCAGTAAATCATTGGGATAGAAAGTGTCAAACCGCCAATGGCAATCGGGCCCTCTGGCTTTTCTTGCGGATTGATAACCGAGGTCACATCCAATGTGATATCAGAAAGCACAACCGAGTTTTCAGGATCGACCAACTGGGGCGCTTTTATGTTGTGATGGCCAACTTTGTAGCTTGTTGCTTTGAATACACCTTCGGTGCTAGAGGGGAATTCAGATTGCAGCAGAACTATTTTGTACTTATCAGCAGCATCAGTACGAAATTCCAGTTTGTCTTTTTGCAATTTTGGGAATTCACCGCTGCACTTGATATAGAAAACTTCGCCAACCGTCAGCGCCGGCCCGTCTGACTTTCTGGTATTTGCAAGTTCAAGACTGCAAGTCAACTGCGCCATCAACGATGCCGACTCTTAAAAAAATGTATCAGTGGATCCACATAATTCCCATTCGAGGGTATTTCGACTTTGGCAACTTGGGCTTTGCGCAGCAAACGATCGCGAATCTCTTTGCGGCGTTTCATTTCAGCAGAAAAGGTAGTGCGAAAAGATGCCGAGCCCGTATCGACGGTGGCAATTTCGCCAGTCTCTGCATCTTGCAATTCAATGACGCCCATTTGCAAAAGGT
>CALQIT020000140.1 GCA_943330705.2 Streptomyces griseus | reverse complement strand
ATCGCCAAGCGCCAGGCCTGCATAGGACACCATAACCGCCCGGCCCCCAGTCACCAGGCCCGCAACACCAAGACTTTTGGCAAACTCAGGGGCCAGCTGGATCAGTGTTCCAATTGTAAACCAAATTGGCACGCCAACCAGAACTGAGACAATAAAGCGAAAGAGGCGATCCTTCTTCTTGAAAATCGAAAGAAAGCTGCCCCTGACAGAGTTTTTATTTTGTGCGTGTGAAAAAAGCAGGGACTCGGTGGTATTGATGCGCAAAATAAGCAATGCAAAGCCCAGCGCACCACCAATCAGGAAAGTGGTGCGCCAATCAAAAATTTCGGCAACAAGTCCACCAAAGACCGCCCCTGAAACTCCAACCGAGGCAACAATAGTTGTGCCTAAACCACGCTTTTCTTTGGGCAGACTTTCTGCGACCAGTGTAATTCCGGCGCCGAGCTCTCCGGCCAAGCCAATTCCAGAAATAAATCGACAGACTGCATATTGGGTCACATCCTGAACAAAAGCATTTGCGAGATTGCCAATCGAATAAAGAGCAATTGAACCAAAGAGGACACTCAAGCGGCCCTTTTTGTCAGCCCAAATTCCCCAAATAATTCCGCCGATCAGCATTCCCGTCATTTGCACATTGTGCAGAAACAATCCTTGCGAAATTTGCGCTGCCTCATCAAGTCCCATCGAGGCCAGCGACGTCTTGCGAACAATACTAAACAAGAGCAAATCAAAGATATCTACAAAATATCCAAGCGATGCCACGATGACAGCAGCGTTAAAAAGGCGGGGGGATAGCGATGGCTGTTTGCTCATAGCCAGTGAATTTCCACATCCTGCCAAGTAAAGTCAAGAGCTAACGGGGGCGCGGATCCTTGCTCTGGCGGCTTTTACATGAGATGTTTTTGCAATGAAACTGAAAGATCTATATTTTGATTTCCCCGAGGACTTGATCGCCACCGAACCCCAACGGCCTTCAAGAGTTTTGTATGTGGGCAAGGGTGTAAAAGAAATCACAATTGAAACTCTGTTGCAGCAGATTCCCGCCGGCGATGTTCTGGTCGTCAACAACACAAAAGTTCTGAAGCGCAGGGTATTTGCAGGCGATCTAGAAATTCTATTTCTTAGTTCCACAGATAAATTGACCTGGGAGGTCCTTTTCCCTTCGCGCAAGTTTTCACTTGGTGACGTGATTGATTTGCCATTGGGATACAAAATGACCTTAGTGCAAAAAGGGCGGCCACAGCTTGTTAAAGTCGATCAGCCCTTGGAGGAAACCTATTTTTCACAAATCGCCGAGTTACCACTGCCCCCCTATATTCAAAAAATGCGAAAGCAGCGCCATGCGATTTCTGCCGACGAGTCCTGGTACCAGACGGCCTGGGCCAGTCAGCCGGGCAGCTTTGCCGCACCAACCGCCAGCTTGCATTTTTCCCCTCAAGACATCGAGGGCCTTAAGAACCGGGGTGTAAAAGTCCTTGAACTGACTTTACATGTTGGGCTGGGTACGTTTTTGCCGGTCACGGTTGAAGACTTAGATCAACATCAGATGCACCAAGAGTACGTCCAGATTCCGCCGCAAACCTGGATAGCGGTGCAAGAGGCGAAGCGCAAAGGTTACAAAATATGGTCGCTGGGTACCACGGCGACCCGTGCATTAGAAAGCGTTGCAATGGACTATTTATCAGGCTCGTCTGTCACTGGTTATAGCGGGTTTAGTAAACTTTTAATTCAACCCGGATTTGAGTGGACCGTCGTTGACAGATTGCTAACAAATTTCCATCAGCCTGAAAGCACACTTTTAGCATTGGTTGCGGGTTTTGCTGGCCTTGAGCGCCTTACAAAGGCCTATCGTTTTGCCATCGCAAACAAGTTTAAACTTTTTAGCTACGGTGATCTTAGCGTTTGGGAAAAGGAACCCGAAGCTCTGGGAAAAGGAACCCGAAACTACTGCTAACTACTTACCGTCCTGACCGGCATACTTTTCAGTTTTTTCAGCACATTAGAAAGATCCTATCTGTTCGCGCGCTGCGACCAGCCCCTCAGCCAGATCGCATAGACCAGATCGCATAGACCAGATCGCATAGACCAGATCGCACTCCATGGCTTCGGCGGCGTTTGCAAGTGTCGCCAATGTGATGGATCCTTTTCCTTCGCATTCTTCATATTTTGAATACGCGGCCCTGCTGATGGGGAACGAAAGCTTCTATCCGGTCATCTGGAAATGGGTCCAGAGCTGTCTCATCTTCCTTTCCACTATAGTTCGTTAACCAAATTTTGAATGACTTTCGTACTTCTTCGTCGGTTAATTTCTTCATAATTCCTTTTACAGCACGCTCGGTAAGATTGCAACGTATGTATTGCAATCTTACGGAGGAGCAAAAATATGAATAAATCCGACAAGGGCGCGTCGCCTTTTGACTTTTTTGGCAGAAAAAAATTTGCCGCCGCTTCTCGGGGAAACTTTGGGATTTGTTAAGATCACTTCGCTCAGCCCTAACTCGAAAATGCCTTGCTGACATCAGCCCGACGGCTGTCGCTGGAATGACCTATCCCGTGCGGATCTTACGGCGTGAAACTGAATCAAATAAGCCGGTCAGGCCTGAACTACTTGCCTTGAGCGCATGGATTCTCAAGGGTTCCGGGTAGGATAAAGTGCTTGCTGGGAACCACCTTCCATCCACGGTCTTCTAAATCCAAGTAGGGCTGTAAAGCTGTCTTTGTATCTGTATTAAAAAAGTTAGCATAGCCGCTGTTAGAATTGCCATCGATAGCACACGCCACTTCCGATTTTGTACAAGATAGAATTTGATTGCCGGCATTAAAGATTGCGGGATCCAAGCCTGGCTGGCCTGCCGTTGCGGAGTCACAGGCCGTCACTTTACGCCACAAAAGCATATTGGCAATAAGGGTGCGCGGGCCTTGATAGTACCACGCGCGAAGCTGCACCGGTTTGTTTTTTTCCAACTTCAAGGAATGCACCGAGCATTTCAATCTTGGTGAGTGCGTTCCATTGTTGTCAATCATGCGCACCCATTTTCCATCGACGAAAACTTCCATTAAAAATCCGTCGTCGGATAAAGACGAAAATTCGTAATAGCCAGCTTCTGCATCGGTAGTTACCATTAAACTGGATGCGTATTTCAAGGAAAACCATTCTTCAAGTTTGGTCCCAGAGTCATTTTTGACGAATTCGCCAGCCGAGGTTGAAAACCCGTAACTAAAATTTTGCGGAGGGGTATTGATCTGCCCAAAGAAAATTGTCTTATCACTCTTTTTTGCCACAATCGGAAGCTCGAACTGTAGAACATCATTAATACTGGCCTTGTATTCAGCGTTGCGATAAAATAATTCAGCAACCAAGCCGTTGCGAAGTCCTGCCACTTGGGCAGAGTTGATATCACAAATTGCATTTGCTGGGGGAATTGTTGGCGTCGCAACAGGGGTGACTACAGGCGCGGGAACAGCCGTAGAAGCTGCTTCAGTGGCCAGGAGAGGCGGATCTTCAGAGGCTTTGATCTCCGCATTGCCAATGTACTCCACCGGCCGGCTGCAATTTTGGAACAACGCGATCGGCACTAAGGCTACTAATATCGCCGAAACTGAAATAGGTCCCACATAGCTTTTTTTTGAAAACTTCATAACTACCCCGTGTTTTTATTATCGGCTGATTGTGAGATTGAACTCCAGCAAAAAGAAGAAACCGTGGGTTTTGTGTGGGTGTTGTGTATGAATATGAGATTCTCAAAATAGAACGGGAGATCAAAGATCTCCCGTTCTATTTGCTAACTTTCAAGCAGGCCTTGAGCCCAGCAAGCATCTATTAGTTAGTAGTTGCGATTTCGCCAGTAGTACCCATTGTTGTTGAAGCCGTCGTTGTAGTAGCCACCATTGTTGTTGTAGCCATTATTGTTGTTGTAGCCATTATTGTTGTTGTAGCCATTATTGTTGTTGTAGCCATTATTGTTGTTGTAGCCATTATTGTTGTTGTAGCCATTATTGTTGTTGTAGCCATTAT
>CALQIT020000139.1 GCA_943330705.2 Streptomyces griseus | reverse complement strand
TTTTAAAAAGAATGAAAAAGTGAAAAATACTGAAAAAAGACTTTGAATTTTTTCCAGGACCTCTCTTACACTTAGTCTAAGGGAGGGGCGATGTGGTCACGGATGACCATGGTAGTAGGATGCTGCTGCATCGCTCTGTTTTTTTAGTTCCAATTTTTTCTCAATGTCCAAGCCGTTAATCCAGCAAAAAACAAATTCGGAGTCCACGCCGCGATAACCGGAGAAAGCTGCCCATTTCTGGCAAGACCTTCAAAGCTAACAAGCAAGATCCAGTAAAAGACAATAATCCCTAGGCATTTGACCATGCCATTTCCCTTTTGCGAGCGGCGATCCGTATTCGTGCCAATTCCAACCCCTAGAAGCGCAAAAATCAGGCAAACGATGGATATGGCCCATCGCTTATGAAACTCAACTCGTAAAGTACGAGTAGTTTCCTCTGTCAGGCCGGGTTCTTTTAGGCGCTCAGAGATTTCTTCAATGGTAAGACTTTGCGAGGACTTGCTTCGGGTTTCCTGTTTTATTGGGTCAAACAGATGGATATCAAAGGCATTGAACTTGATTTTGGTATGGGTTTCGCTTTTTCGGTGGATATCACCATCCCGCAGGTGAAGAAGAATAGAGTGCCCCGGGTTATTCTTGTCCTGAATAAGTTGGCCAGACTTAGCAATAATCGCCAAAGGAGCGTCTGCTTGACGTTCATCATAAATGAAAACCTTGGTAAGCTCTCCGGCTTTGGAGTCGACTTTATTGGCGTAAACAACTAAATCAAAAAAGCCCTCAGAGAAAGTTCCTTCCCGCAGTGTGGCGCCAGCTTTGGTTTGGCTGAGTTTTGTAATCAAAAGCTCGAACTGCCGGTTTCCCCACGGTGCCAAATGAAAAGTAGTTTGTGCCGAAAAAACAGCAACGATCACCCCTAAGACCACGGCAGGAAAGGCAATGGTTCCCATATTGAGCCCGCAGGCCTTCAGCGCAGTCATTTCAGAATCTGCACTTAACCTGCCGTAAGACATCAGCACGGAAAAAAGTATTGCCATGGGAAGAATGGCGGGAAGAAAACTAATTGAAAGGTAGCCCATGATCTCGCCGACGGTCGCAATCTTGACCCCATGAACGAGAATGAACTCGGTGTAGCGTAAGGCCTGGAACATAAGTAAAATGAAAATGAATACAAGCAGGCCCAGGAGAAAGGATGGGACCATTTCAAAAAAGATATACTGTGTTGCTTTGCGTGCAAAAAAACGTTTCATGTTTGATTACAACTATAGATCTAAGTTTTAGTTCCGACAACGTCTGGGGCTAGGTTGTGTTGCGTTGCCAATTTATTGATTCCTGTGAGACCATAAACCCATGAAAAAGGTCTTATTGGTCTATGATGACTTCAACGAACTAACGCTGACAGAGTCCTTCATGAAGAAGGTCGGCTTGGATGTCGTTGGCATCTCAAACGAAGTTCTATTAAATGATCAAATTTTGTCTTTTAATCCCGACGTCGTGGTTGCTTTTGGTCAGAATCAGAGGGTATCGAGTTTTTCTGTGGGGCAACGTTTAAAGCAAAGTCGAACCTTTGCCGGTAAATCTGTCCTGGTTACACAAAAGGGGATTCGTCCAAAACCCGAGGACATGATCAAAATGCGAATGGACGCCTTGGTCGAAGCGCCACTTTCAATAGAAAGACTTCTGCAAGTTTTAAGTAAAGTTTTGGGAATTGATGGCACTGTTCTTCAAGAAAAACTGCAGAGGGCCATCGGCTATGAGGAAACTCAGCGAGAGATTTCTCGCTCTCGATCGGGAAATCAAGCGGGTAGTGCAAATCCAGGCAGTACTGCCAATCCCAGATCTGCCGTAAATAAAGAACCCCAAGCAGATTTTTCACGCCCGGATGAAGATAGCCCCTTGGTCTCAGATCCTGAACGAATGGCAAAATATGCAGAATTCTTGCAAGGATCAAAGACAATTGACACCCGGCAAACGACCTTTCAACGGGAAGATGTTCGCCACAGGCAGCAGGAATTAAAAAAAGAGTGGGACTTTAATGAGTTAGACGAGCTCGATCGTCTAAAACGAGAATTTGCCGGGGCGCTATTTAAAAAAAAATAGTTGCGGCTTAGGGGGCCCAAACCTAGACTCAAGACTACTTGCTGACCAGGAGGACATATGGGGCAATTTACAAAACCGGTGACCGATGAGACCTTTGACGCTGAAGTTGTTAAATCTTCAACCCCGGTGTTGGTAGATTTTTGGGCAGAGTGGTGCCCTCCCTGCAAGGCCATAGCGCCAAAGCTAGAAGAAATTGGCCAAGAGCTTGGAAGCAAAATAAAAATTGTGAAAATGGATGTCGATAGCAATCAAAATACAGCAGCTCAATTTGGTATCCGCAGTATTCCGACTTTACTTTTTTTTAAAAATGGAAAAATGGTAGATCAGATCCTCGGAAATCATCCGAAGGATAATCTCATTGAGTTCATTAATAAGAATATTTGATAAGAATTTTTGCGACAATGGCCGGGAAACCTAGATTTTTTCTTTCAGGTAGTTTTTGTTGACGATGTTTCTTAATGCTAAGAAAGCCTGCTTATTAAAAGGCTGGCCAATGACATCGTCCATGTAGCGAATGGCATCATCGGCCGAATAATTGGCGCCAAGCTCTTTTGGACTGATCAAGAGATTCGCAAAATAATTTGCAACTATGAGTATCTTGCCGAATGGGCTGATTTTAACGTCGCGAATCCGCTTGGGGAAACCAGTACCCTGAGAGTTCTCGTGGTGCTCGACGACCATCATCAATATATCATGGGTAATATCTTTCAGGTCACGCAGCATCTCTACCCCTTTGATCGGATGTTGCTCGTAGATCAGAATTTCATCCGGAGTCCACAAGTGCCGAGCCTTGTCCAGAATACTGCGTGGTACTTGCGTCAGGCCAACGTCGTGCAAAAGTGCTCCCAGAGCTAGTTTCTCTTGGGCCAGTGGCAACGTAATTTTCATTTCGTCACAGATTGAAAGACAAATCATAGTGGTGGCCATCGTGTGTTTAGATTCGGTATTTGGTAGATTCATCAGAATTTCAATCACTTGATCAAACCCGCTAACGCTTTGGGTGAAGCCCTTGAGCATGGACGAAACCTTTTGTAGCTGTGCTGTTGAAGTAAAGTTTTTTCCAGCAAAGGCTAACAAGGCTTCATCGGTAAGCCCCTGCAGAAATTTTGATTTAGTCCCTACAGAAACACCCTTGCTACTAACCAATTTTGCAGTAAGCGTGCTAAAGTAGTCGATGAAATCCGAATGATCGAGATCCTTAATATAGACGGGAACCTCTGGATTCTTAAAGCTATGTAGGTCTAAAAAATCCGCTTTTTCGGCGGGCTTTCCAATCAATAAATAGTGACCTGGTTTCATTCTTAGAAAAACAGCAACCGGAAGCACCAAGCCCTCAAAAAAGAAGTCCTTTGCAACGGTGACCATTTTCGAGTCTTCCATCGCCACGGCTCCGTGGCGGTCATTGTTCGGCATAATCTACTTATCGGGATTATCTACAGGTGCTGTAGTTTTCTGTAGGATTTTCAGCGATTCCGAATTGCCCCGCATTCTGTCTGGCTGAAACTAGGCCTAAGCACTGTGAAAGAAGTATCCACTTAGTGTAAGTTCTGGCAGGCAGACCGCTCAGTATGCCAGGGACTGTCTTAGATTGAGATTGCCATATTTAACTGATGTTTAATGGTGGGGTTGGGTTGACGAAAATCACCGGCCCAGGCGACAATGCTATGGACACCCTTGGAGGTCTCTATGATTCCACAGTTGGTCGCTGAAAGAAAACTCAAGATAATCCTCATACTGAGCCTTTCTCTTGCGCTTCAGGCCTTGTCAGCACAATACGGATTACCGACTGGATTCATCTCGTTGACCGGTGAAGTTTATAAAAAGCCGGTCCGCGGGATAGCTTCTGTCAATCCGCCGTTAGAAGTAACTATAGTCAGTGCCGAAAAAGCCAAAGAAATTTTTAAGTGGATCAAGGAAAGCGAAAGCCTGCGGCA
>CALQIT020000138.1 GCA_943330705.2 Streptomyces griseus | reverse complement strand
GGACTGATCTTGGACAACCAAGGCCGTCACGTCATGCTTTCTGCCTAACAAACGCAGGGAAGAATCAAAATCTTCATCGATAAAGTCACTGATAACGAATATAGCCGCCCGCTTTTTCAAAATCGCTTGTAAATAGCCAAGCGCCACTGAAATCTTTGTCTTTCTACTTTTTGGTTTGTGATACAAAAGATCGCGCAAAAGCCGGTGAACGTGCCCCCGATTTTTTGCCGGAGGAACGAAATGTTCAATCTGATCAGAGAACAGCAACAAGCCAACTTGATCATTGTTTTTGATGGCACTAAAGGCAAGAAGCGCCGCCAGATGAGTCATGACCTCGCCCTTAAAGTACTCACCAGTCCCATAGTCAGCCGAACCGCTGACATCGACTGCTAGGATGAGAGTCAACTCCCGCTCTTCGTCGTATTTTTTAATGTATGGTTTACCAGCGCGCGCAGTGAGTGCCCAGGAAATGGCGCGCACATCGTCCCCAGGAACATACTCACGAAAGTCGGCAAACGTCATGCCTTGGCCTTTGAAGGCAGTATGGTACTCCCCCGCAAATAAATTATTCACCATCTTGCGGGTGTTAATTTCTAACAACTTAACTTTTTTTAGGACCTCCGGAGGAATCGACACTATGGCACCTCAATATGGCCCAGAACTTCTTTGATAATTTCATCGCTGCGAATATTTTCTGCTTCAGCCTCGTAGGTTAAAATCAACCGATGGCGAAGCACATTGTAAGCAATCGCCTTGACGTCTTCGGCGGTGACATAGCCACGACCCCGTAAAAAAGCATGGGCCTTTGCGGCGCGAACCAAACTGATCGAGGCCCGTGGAGAACCCCCGACCTGCAGCAAACTTGCGATTGAGCCAATCCCATACTCTGTGGGTTTCCGAGTCGCCATCACAATTTCTACGATGTAACTTTTCAATTTTGCGTCGACATAAATTTGATCAACCCTTGAAGATGCGCGCAACAGGTCCTCTTTGGTAATCACGGACTGTAGTGACGCCCGTTCATCGACACCCATGCGGGTAACAATTTCAAGTTCTTCAGCTTTGGTCGGATATCCAACATTGATTTTAAACATAAAACGATCCATTTGCGCTTCCGGTAAGGGATAGGTGCCCTCTTGCTCAAGAGGATTCTGTGTCGCAAGGACCAAAAATGGACTCTCTAACTTGTAAGATACATCACCGATTGTAACTTGTTTTTCGGCCATGGACTCCAGCAAAGCGGATTGAACTTTTGCCGGAGCACGATTGATTTCATCGGCCAGAACAATATTGGTAAAAATTGGACCTTTTTTCGGCAAAAATTCACCGGATTTCGGATTGAAAATCATGGTTCCGATAAGATCCGTTGGCAAAAGATCGGGAGTAAACTGAATCCTTTGAAAATTTAAAGAAATAGTCCGCGAGACCGTCGAGATCGTCAAAGTTTTTGCCAACCCTGGAACTCCCTCAAGCAAAACGTGGCCCCCAGTTAACAGCCCCATTAATACGCCTTCGATCATCTCCTTTTGTCCCACCACCACTTTGCCGACTTCGGCCATCATTCTTTCGACAAACTGACTTTCTTGTTTGATCGCTGCGTTCAATGCCATAATATCAATTTCAGCCACTCAATCCTCCCGGAACCCACCTTGGATCCATAAATCGACAACTTTAACCTGATTCTAAATATACTAATGATTTTGGCCCTGTCTTGCAGGTTCCACACGTCTTAATGCAAAGCAAAAAATTCCGGACCACATTGATTTTTTTTTGTCCTGGCTTGTAGTTGATTCTCAGCCTGGCCTCTGATTTAGTGAACAGTATGCGAAACACAACTAAAGTCTGGCTTTTTATTGTCTTCGGAGCGCTGACACAACTGCTTATCGGCTATCAATTCGGCGGGCGCCTTGGTCTGTTTATCGCTTTCATTTTTTCACTGCTGACAACGACAATTTCCTATTTCTTTGGTGATGGAGCCTTAGCCACGCACACCAAGGGTCGTACTCTTTCAGGCCAAGACAGCTGGGGGTTACTGGCTTTACTTAGCAAGTTCACTGAACAACTAGGCCTTGAAAATGTTGAGCTTCAGATCGTCGATTCTAATAGCCCTATTTGTTTTGCTTTAGCCTCACCCTGGTCTAAAAATCTAATCGCAATCTCAACCGCTGTCTTGAATCGCCTATCCGAGCGCGAACGTGAAGCTCTTCTTGCAAACTTATGTTGCAAGCTCCATAAAAATCGAAATTTCCTTTTTTCAGTGACGAACTTGATCGCCAATTCAATTCTTGGCGTCTGCAACTTGCTTGATCGGTTTTTTCCAAAGTACCAACCTTTTACCGCAGTATTCTCGCCATTTTGTAGATTACTTGTAAAGCTTGGTAACGGACATCACACCTTTTTTGAAATCGATGGCCTGACCACCACCTTGGTCCACGATCAAAAATCTTTGGCCAGTGTCATATGGAAACTGGAAAGCTTGAGCCTGACTCAACCCCCATCCATTCCATCATGTTCAGAGCACTTTTTCTTAGTCGATCCCTATGGCAGCAAAAAAAATCTAAGCCTGCACCGCGTGCATCCGCCGGTCGCCAAGCGAATTAAAAAATTAGTGGGCTATTTCCCGATTTAACTTGAGCGTGTCCCTATTCCATTCGGTAATTTTTTTGGTCTTTCCGTTCACTATTAAATACCCATCGATTTGCTTTTCAAAATTGAAAAACAGCAATTCAGAGTACCCATCGCCGTCCAAGTCGGCAGCATCAATAAATACGATATTTTGCCGATCTCTTTCTTTGCTCAGCAGCGAAAAAGCAGGGCCTTTTGCAGGAATAAAAAAAGTAACCTGGGCGCCCACGACCTTGTCCATAGTTTCGCAACCCTGACTGGGCATTTTTAAATTCACCGCAACAACGCGATCATTTGTTCTAGCAATTTGCGACCAGCGCCAGTCAATTTCATTTTCAGAAAACTTAAATTCTCTTTCCGAGAGGGTGTCTTTTTGAGGATGCTTGCGGTAAAAGCAACTGCCCTTTGGAAACATTGCCAAGTAAGCATGAATCAATTTTTTGCGTGCAGTTAATGGAATTTTTTCGGGCATTTTCCCTGCCATCTTAACCCAACCATCGGGGTCTTTGACCAGTGCGCGATTGCTGACCAAAAATGGACGATAGAACTTCTTACCTTCAGTCAATGAACCCAAATCCGTATTCGAAATGCGACGTATTTGCTCCAGAGCTGTTGCTGAAATCGAGTCTGCTAAGGCAAAAGATCCTTTAAAAAATCCATCCGTATCAGCGACCAAGCGACGTCCCTCCAGTTTAAAAGAAGTCAGACTGCTATTTTCAAAATAAACCTGCCAAAGAGGTTCAACCAGGACCTCTGGAGGCAACTTTGCATCGACTGCTTCGATAAGGGACTGATGAATCGTAAAAAGGGGTCGAAAATTTCGTCCTTGCTGCTCAAGGGCACCAACAATCACCGCCCCTTTAGCTTTCCATTGAGCAAGGTCAAATGACTTTATATTCAGCGGCAGACCGACGGTCGACTTGGAATCAGACACGTCCTTTGTTTCCATATCACCTGTTTCCATATCACCGGCCGCAGAGCCCGACGGCAAAATATCTGATGTCTGTAAGTCAGCACCAGGTTGCGTGGTCCGAGATGAAGGGACTTCGCCTGCGAAACAGGCAGGGACCCATATAAACCAAACAATACTAAAAAGAAAACAAGCTTTTACCGATAATAACCACTTGCACATTTGTCGAGGCTAACACTGATTGATCGGCGGGGAAGCGAAACTTCGATTTTGCTGCGCAGCCAAAGGACCGCTTGATTAGGATTCGTAAATTATTTAAAAGCTAATTGTATTGCCAAGTTGTCTAGCCATACAATTCCCCGACAGGCCGACTGGGGAATGCTCCCACAAAAAATGTCGGCAAAAAGTATTGAATTCAATTGTGAATCACAATTGTGAATTCAATTGTGAAGTCAATCGCAAAGGGGCCAACCATGGACAAAATGACAGCAAGTTTTTCAGTTCTTACCATGTCTGTAGCCTCCAGCGCAGCG
>CALQIT020000137.1 GCA_943330705.2 Streptomyces griseus | reverse complement strand
CATTATTGTTGTTGTAGCCGACAACACATTGGCCATTAAAAGATCCGTAATTCACGGGGCAAGTTCCTTGCGGCAAGCAACCGTATTGCGCTGTTTGCACTCGGCCAGCAACGCAATTCGAAGCACCGTTATTAATGGATACGCACTGCTGGTTTGATTGCTGGTTTGTCTGTTGATTTGACTGTGGCAGCATTGCTGAGCCAATTGGGCAATTACCCTGGGTCAGGCAGCTATTATACTGGGTTGAGTAAACATAACCAGCACCACACTGAGCCGCAGGCGCAGAATCACCACCACCACCACTTTTAGAGCAGGCTGTAAGATTCAGCGCAAAAAGTGCAGCCACAGTGGCCACCGCATAAAGAAATTTAGTCATATAGCCTCCTCAAAGGATTTTGGATCACGACCCTAACCTCCAAAAAGAGTGCCAAAGCAATCTTGACGTCAAATCACATTGGGGGCTCGTATAAACGCCTTGGACAACAAATACTATTGCGGCTCGGTGCCGGGGGTATTCTTTGCGCACTTCAAGTCGCTGCCGAGCCAACGAAGATACTAACTTTTTCGCATCATTTCAGTGGCTTAAGAAGGATTGTCGAACTTTGTTCTAAAGGGCCTAGAATTGCGGTTGTTTTAAGCTATTCTGATGAATATAAGATGATTCGGATTGGGGGAGGAATGCTTTACCTTAGGAATTCTCTGTTTGTCTTTCAACGTTTTTTTCAAATCTTGGTTCTAGTGGGATTCCCTCTTTTTTTGCTGCAGGCCCAAGCTAACGAGCGAATTCAACCGCGAAAGCTGCTGCTGCAGCAGGGGTATCGACAGGTTCAATTTCCAACTCAAGCTTTGCAAAGTGCAAAATTGCGATTGGCGCAGAAGGATCCCTCGCCACCGGCGGCGTTAAGCTGGCCCGTAAACTTTGAAGATGCGTCCCATTCTATGGGAAATAATATGCTGCAGTTTCAGAGCTATGGGGATCTTCCCTATTTTCACGGCGGATGCGATTTGCGCACGGCCAAGGGCGCAGAGGTTCGTTCGCCAGTCGCAGGACGGCTTGAGGCTGGTCACTATTCCTATGACACTAATCCAGACGGCAGTATGACTAAGTTTTTCAAGTCGTGGCCAGAGCAAGGTGAAGATCTTTATTTTGAAGTGGCCGTAATTACCGAGGCCGGCTTTCGATATGAGTTTCACCACATTGATCGTGAATCTTTACCCACCGAGATTATACAAATGCTTACTGTTGGAGGTGGAGAAATCTCTGTCGGTCAGACACTGGGATACGTGGCAGAGTGGCCAGTGGCAGGTGTCGGCGGCAAATACTACCATCATACTCATTACAATATCGTCGGGCCCACGGGGGTCCGTTATAATCCCGAATATTTTTCGAAAACCCTTGCAGACCAAAAAGCACCGCGAATATTTGGGGTCTTTGCGGTCGACCAAAATGGTCTGGGGACTCCGCTGGAAAATGGCGGCCGTGCGCCGCTGCCGATGCCATCAGAGTTCGTGGTTGCGACTACCGATCAGCGCGAGCTCAATGTCTACACTCAGGCGCCACCTTTTTTAAAACTAAGTTTTGCCCCGAGTTTGCCTTCAGGCATCCATTACCGGCGACTTGAGACTCAGTGGGATTTTCGTTCTCGCTTGCTGGATGCGAAGGGAAATTTCCCCCAGCTTTGGGATGTCTTTAAAAAATCATTGGTTTTGCCGACGGGAATAGAATTAAAGACTGAGGGCAATTACAAAGCCAATTTTTTCCTTTTTCGCTTGAAGGTTCCACCAGGGGGCTTTGGACCCTTTGAAATTCAAGTTCAAGATGCCGCGGGCAACAGCAGTTTTTTCCGAATGAATTAACGTTATGCAGAGAGCTTATCAGAAAGGGTCAGATTGAATTGGTCGGCGACTAACAGATTGACTATTTTTCTTTAACCTGCGAGCAACTTGGGCTTCGTAGGAAATGGTGATTAATGTCTGAGAGTTTAGGTTCCTTTACAGTTCATGCTAAAGACGGAAATGCGCGGCGGGCGACATTAATGACAGCGCACGGACCCGTCGAGACTCCAACATTTATGGCGGTCGGTACCAAAGCCACGGTCAAAGCCATGACTCCTGAAGAGCTAAGCCAGGTCGGAACCCAGGTCGTACTTGGTAACACTTACCACCTTCACTTGCGGCCCGGGGAAAAATTAATTCAGAAGATGGGTGGCTTGCACAAATTCATGAATTGGCATGGGCCCATATTGACAGACAGCGGGGGGTTCCAGGTTTTTTCCCTTTCGCAGTTGCGAACCATGAGTGAAGAGGGCGTTGAATTTCGTTCGCATTTAGATGGCGGTAAATATTTTATTAGCCCCGAAAAAAGTATGGAAATCCAGATGGATTTGGGCTCGGACATTATTATGGCTTTTGACGAATGCCTAAAGTATCCGGCGACCGACGAGGAAATTAAAAAAAGTATGGATCTGACCCATCGCTGGCTGTTGCGCTCTAAGGCCGCCATGACCCGCGCGCAAAGTCTATTGTTCGGAATTGTCCAAGGCGGTCTGTCTTTAGAGCATCGTAAGTATTCCCTGGCGCAAGTAACAAGTGTCGAGCTTCCTGGTTATGCATTGGGCGGATTCAGCGTCGGCGAGCCCATTGAGCTGATGCATGAAATCGTTAAAGACTTGGGCCCGATGATGCCGGAATCCAAGCCCCGTTACCTGATGGGCGTTGGCACGCCATTGGATTTGATTCTATCCATAGACAGCGGCATCGATATGTTTGACTGCGTTATGCCCACAAGAGTGGCAAGAAATGGAACACTTTACACCTGGGCGGGTAAGCTCAGCATAAAGCGAACAGAGTTCAAAGAAGACCCAAGGCCGCTGGACTTAGAATGTGATTGTTACACGTGCACAAACTTCAGCAGGGCTTACCTTCGGCATCTTTTTCTAAGCGGGGAAATTTTAAGCTGTCGCCTCAATTCCATTCACAATCTGCATTTCTATATGAGTCTTATGAAAAAAGCTCGGGAGGCCATTGCCGCAGGGACTTGGGCCGCCTATCGGGATTTTTGCCTAACGCGATTCGTAAAAAAGGAAACTCAGGTTGGGAACTAACTCTTGAATCTTTGCGTAAAAAATGGTGCATTTAGCCTCTGATTTTAACTATTTAATTCGGAGGCCTCATGACACCAGATCAACCGTCGGCATTAACGATGCTAATACCCTATGTTGCCGTATTCGGAATTCTTTACTTTATGATGTTTCGACCGCAACAACAAAAAGCAAAACTACACGTCAAGTTTTTGGAAAACCTTAAGCGTGGTGACGAGATCGTAACTGCCAGTGGAATTCTAGGTAAAATCGAGGGCCTAACCGAGAAAGTCGTCACACTTGAAATCGCTAGCGGCGTTCGAATGCAAATTCTGCGCAAACAGGTTGCAGGTTCGAGGGAATCCTTTCTTGCTGACAACAAGTCAGCGGGCCAATCGGCAACTGCCAAAAAAGTTTAATTAAGGATTATTTTTAAAAGGGGTTCATCATGGAAAATCTACGTGGAAGAACGTGGCTTGCTGCAGCTGGAATCTTGCTCTCTATTCTTTGGGTTGCCCCCAATATTGTCGGTGAAAAAGCTTGGTTGCCAAAACAGAAACTAAATTATGGTCTAGATATCCAAGGTGGCTTGCATCTTGTGATGGGCGTCGACGTCAGTGGCGTTGTCAGCGAGTCCGTTCTCCGTCTTGGCGCGGTCCTCAAATCAGAGCTAAATAAAGAAGGCCCGACCGTATCGGATGTGAAAGCCGTCAAATCGGCAGAAGGTGAACTTGAGATCAGCCACGCCGGGGCTGACGCAAAATCCAAGGTGAATAAGTTCATTGATGATCGCTATGGGACCACCCTGCAAATCGTCAACAGTTCGGACTCGGTAACAACAGTTCGTTACTTTGATGCTTACCTGAACGACTACAAAAAACGGGTTATTGATCAGGCCATTGAAACAATTCGTAACCGGATTGATGAGTTTGGTGTGTCTGAGCCCAGTATCTCGGCTCAGGGCGGTGACCGTATTTTGGTTCAGTTGCCAGGTAT
>CALQIT020000136.1 GCA_943330705.2 Streptomyces griseus | reverse complement strand
CCGTTATCGGATGAATCAATACGGATAGGCCGTTGCGATTTTTTAAGATCCACGGCAGGACCTGAGCAATCGCTTCTGGTTGAAACCAAGCTTCAAACATTGGCAATGGATGTGGACCAATCGGGCCTGAACGCACCGGCCCAGCACCTTCAATTTCTTTAACCTCGGTGACAAGGGATTCGCGAATAGCTTGAGCCAGCGGGATTTGTTGGGGCTGGCAGTATAGATGAAGATGATATCCGCGTAAATTCATGGACTGAGGTTTAGCGAAGAAGATCGGCGACGGTGGCGTTGTCCAAGGATTGAATGTAGTCGGCCAGTTTGTAGTCTCGATTTAAGGTCAGTTCCTGCACAAGCCTTTCGATTTCGGCTCGGGTCAATCGAGTTTTACTTTCAAATCCCAAGGTTTGAATTGCTCTTTTTACGGTCGCCAATTCTGAAGGACTCACGATATTCTCCTACTTTAAATGGTCCCTTTATTAACGAATTTCCGATGAGCTATGGCAAGAAAAATTGTGCTTCTGACGGGCTTTTCTGATCTGCTTGGCGAAAACGTCCTGGTTAACTTAAGGATCACGTGTTATGACGACTGCCACTCACTACAGGAGGTTTCTGAACAATGAAAAATGCAATTTCAATGTTAGCAATTGTTTCAATCTTAATATTGTCGGGCTGTGCACAAGGCTTCAAGCTGACTCTTGGTGATCGCATAGCGGCTGTCGACGAAAATGCTCCGCAGGACTCTAGCCCGCCCCCTGCCCCACCGGCTACGATACCCGTTGTAAGCCCAGCTCCCTGTACTTTGGTAAATGGTTGCGTGACCCTAGCTTGGGATGCGTCGCCATCCATTTTGCCACAGATGACTGCTGATGAAGGCGGTTACGTGCTGTATTGGGGAACAGTCAGCGGTGCACCCGAGTTTTCTAAAGAATGTTTGCTTGCACTAACTTGTGAAGTTCGGGGTCTTAGTTCTGGCAGGTACTTTTTCACTGTTAAGGCCTATCTTGGGAAGTCAGAGGCGCGTCTATATTCAGATCCTTCGAATGAAGTTGCAGCAGGAGACCCACAGCGACCGGCGCAGAAGGCCTTGGCTCAAAGAAAAGAGACCTCACTTTATGCTCCACTCGAAGTTATAATTCCTTAGGTTTGTCAGGCGCGACAAAGCGCTTTTTGATTTGAGAAAATTTTGTTGTCCAAAGATTTGACAGAACCCGATTTCTTGATGGTTTTTGTTGCTGCTCTTGACGCCTTTTACTGACGCTCTTAAAATCGAAGCATGACGTTTACCCTTAGGTTCACGCAAATTTCTATTTGTACACTTGTTCTAAACTGCAGTACTTTTTCTGTCAGCGTCAGTCACTCCCAGTAGACTGGCTATGGTTCGGTGGAAGCTGGCGCTTTGTCGATTCTAATTATTTAATTCTTGAGCCCAAATAGGCGACGTCAGCACGGTTTCTAGAAAGATCCCAGTTTCAATGCGGGCCAAATTAAGGCGGGCTAAACTTAAGAACTGGTTTAAGAGCTGGCCGATGAATAATAGCGCAAAGCATATCGCCAAAAACGATTGCTAATCAGCAGCAGCGCTGCACTCCAGACGGTAACCCAAGCAAAAAGGACAAGTTCCGGCGGATCTAGCAACGCCCTGGCGGGAACGCTGGCCACCGCAGCTAGCGGTAAAACGGTAAGGATAAATAGGCGCAGCCAAGGCGCATAGATTGAATCTGGGCGCAGACCCAATTTGTAAGTCTGATACCACAGGTATTGAATATTGTCGGCTTTGGTAAAAATAATCGCAGTGGCTGCAACCATAAAACGAATTGAATAAAGACTAAGTACCCCGGCCGGTATAAGCAGCAAAAGCCACAGCAGTCGCAAAGCTTCAAAATTTGGCAGTTGAGAAAGCGACCACGAAAACCAAGCCACCGCGATCAATAGGTTGCCAAGCAATGCGACTGCAAAATATTGGGTACTGATCATAAACTGCGAGTTGACTGGTTTTGCTAAAAGTAAATCTAAGTCGCCTTTGCGAACTCGCTCAGTCATTCGGTCCAGATTGTCGTGGAAAAATACCATGTATATTGCATCACTAACAAAAACCAGGCCCAAAAAAACTCGGGTTTGTTCGACGGACCAACTGCCAATCAATTTGGTATGTAAAAACAGCGTTTCAAAAGTAAATATCTGGGCCAGGTACCAAAAAATATCGGTAATAATTCGAATTATAAAATTGGCTCGGTACTCAAGCTCGGCGATGAAGCTGGCCCTGGCAAAGGCCACCATCAGGCGGGAATATTTTTTGAGCGTAGAAAATAAAACCATGTTTTAGGCTCCGGTTCCCGTATACTTTTTTATTCCAAGCTTCCACAGCCCATAGCCAATCGGGGCAAGGACAGCGCAGCCGATGGTTATTGAAACAAATCCTTGAACCACGGCTTCAATTCCAATTCGACCGGTCACATAGCCCACGGGAATATAGACGGCACTAGCAAAGGGCAGACTGATAATCCAGCTGCGGTAGGGCTCGGGCATGAGATCCAGGGGAACAAGCTCGCCACTTAAAAGCCATAGGGCCAGATTTTTTGCAACGGTCAGCGAGTGAACTCGGTTAAGATGAAAAGCCATGCAGGTCACGATGAAGCTAACAAGGTAAACAAAAATTAAATAGTAGAAAACCAGCCCAAGCATTAATGGAACTTTGCTCCAGTCGGTTTTGGCTGCAAAAAACTGCACCAGGACCAGCGGTATGATCAAGGAGGCCAGCGTGGTAATGACTTTATAGCCTAGCAATTGGCTCAGGTAATATTCAAAAAAACTCATGGGCTTGACCATCAGTGCATTGATAGAGCCGCTTTCAATTTCAGCTGTCATGCGAAATTCGTACATCCAATTCGCCGAGATTCTGCCAACAAAGGGGGCCCAGAACGCGTAGGCCATATAGGATTCCTTTGGATAGCCACCAAGGCTTGCAATTGCCGCGGTAGCAAAAATAGAATGCCAAAGCGTTAGTTCGACCAATGCGGCAACCAAAGGCTGTAAAATCGCATCAGTAAAATAATTAAAGCGATATTCTAAATTGCTAAGAACCGCGAGTCGGAAGAACGCGCGATTCCTTCGCAAGAAACTCGTGAATGACATCTTCGAAATCAGCCTCTTCTATTTTTAAGCCGTGAATTCCGGCTAGGGTTGTAACTTTAGTTAGAACACCAGCCATTTCATGCGGGTTTAGTGACACGGAAAATTCTTGTGCGCCTTTTGCAAAGGAATGTTCTTTGGTCAAGTGAAGATCGTTTTGCAAGGGTTCAGAAAGAGAAAATATCAATTTCTGTTTTTCTTGGGATTTCTGCGTGAACTCGATCACGGTTCCGTTGTAAACGATATTTCCTTTTGATATTAATAAAAGCTGATCGGCAAGTCTGGCAATATCATCCATGTAGTGGCTGGTCAGAATAACAGTTGGTCCTTTTTGCTTAACATAGTCAGCCAGAAATTTTCGAATCGCACCCTGGGCAACAATATCAAGCCCGATCGTTGGTTCATCTAAAAATAGAATGTCTGGCTGGTGAAGTAAGGATCCGATGATTTCCATTTTCATGCGTTCACCAAGACTAAGGCGGCGCAGTTGTGTGTTCAAGACGTGGGTGCAATCAAGAAGCTCAGCTAACTCGTGACAGCGAAGTTTAGCTTTTTTTGGTTCAAGATCATAGATTTCTGTTAGCAATGAATAACTGTCCATGGGGGAAATGTCCCACCACAATTGGTTTTTCTGCCCCAGCAGAATGCTCATGCGCCGCAGGAAACGATTGTCGCGTTCCCAGGGTATATATCCCAAAACAGTGGCGGTACCCTGGCTTGGGAAAATCAAGCCAGATAAAAGCTTGAGCAGCGTGGTTTTGCCAGCACCATTGGCGCCCACCAAACCAATAATTTTACCAGATTCGATCTCAAGGGTTGTCGGTGCCAAGGCCAGTTTTTCAGTGTACTTGCGATCCCAAAATCCGCGCACGCTTTGCCAGAGGCCTTCGGGCTTTTGGTAGCTTTTATAGGTTCGTCCTAAATTTTGCGTTTGAATGACCACCGACATTAGATAGCGACAACCTCTTTAATTTCAGGCAGAAGTTCTTTGAAGCGAACTTCGATGCCCTCTTTTAACGTTG
>CALQIT020000135.1 GCA_943330705.2 Streptomyces griseus | reverse complement strand
GGAAGTTTGAGAGCCAATGATCATAGGGTACGAGGGAAAGTGATAAGTCGCGCAGCCGTTGTTTACGGCAAAAAGTCGTGCAGAAGTACTTCGGGTCCGGCGCATTTTGGCAGGTAAACGTGACGTATCGACGTCACAACATGTATTCCTCTCGTCTTAGGCTATTTAAAATTTAAAAAACTTAATCATTTGTTAGATCCCGTCCATAGGATTCAAAGGACAACTTGCCATCGCCGGATAACGACCAAAATTCGAAATTAAGAACTCTGCCTGTGGAATAGCTGGTGTTGCCAGGTTTTGAAAACACGACAAAGCGATTCCTTCCAAGCAAATTCAAATGAATCGTTGAAATATGGAGCGGCGCTGGTCCATAACTCTCACCTTTCTTAACCGACTTGTAAGTATCGTCTTCCTCACTCGCATAAGCCTCTGAGTCGATCAGAATCAGTCTTTGCGCTGAGATGCGCGCATAATTCGTTAGATTGACTCTGCCCTTTAAACAAACCACACTTGCCGTCACATCTGTTTTACTACCACTCTGTTCTAGCTTTTCAGTAATTGGCAGAAGGCTGTATTCCGCAAGTTCGTCCGCAGAACAGCCCTGATTCCAGACCGTCTTCATTTCGCGCTTTGCAGAGAGTACGAGCGCTAAACTCTTGGCATCAATTTGCGAAAGATGAACTCGTATTGACTTTTGTCTATCCTCGGGGCGCTGACCCTGTTTATCCTGTCCCGACAAAGCCACCGTATTGAACTTCTGCAAGAACTCCTCATCAGCAAGAGGGGACATGACTAGAATACTTCCGGGCCATCCCGGAACTGGCGTTGGGGCTGGAGAGCCTGGGCCGGCAGAGTCTGCCATGCTGTTCTTTGGATTTTGGCAGGCCGACATGAAAACGATCGTCAATAAACCGCAAACAAATGTACGTAAAAAGACATGACTTTTCAAAAGTATTCCTCTCATATTGATACCGTTCCGAAGTTGTTGGGATTAATTTCCCATAATTGATACCGTTCCAATGTTGTTGGGATTAATTTCCCATAATTTCAACTCGAAACTGGTTTTATATTCGTGCAGCAGAATACTTGATTAGCTGGGGAATTTCGCATGTTAAGATTTTTGACAGGTAAAAAGGTAAAAGCAGACCATGGCAATCGATTTTATTCGATTACAGGCAATTTTTCTGCTTCACATAGCCCACTTTTCACGGTTCAATTTCATCAACGTTTGGGTCTTCTTGTTTTGATCTTCCACGCAGGTGGGACTGATGGCAAGGAGGCCTTTTTTTATGAATAAACTATCCCTTCATATTGGCTCTGAAATATCGCTGAAGGATTTTTCGTTTTCTCAGCTGATCATAGCGGTCAAAAGTTTATTTGATACTGAAGGAGTCCCTGGGCTTGTGAAAGTGCTCGTCATACTAATAGAGAAGATGCTTTTGAGCTCTGGTGTCGAGTGCCCGCACTGCAAGTGCAAGAAGCACCACCACAACAGTAAGCAGGACCGGAAACTTAAAACCTCTATAGGTGAGGTGACTTTGACCTTATCGCGGGTTCTCTGCGGGGACTGCAAGAAAACCTTCGTGCCGTTTAATCAGTTATTGGACCTAGACCGATACTCAAGAAAGAGTCGGGAATTTGAAAAAGTGTCTCTGGAAACGATCACTAATCAAAGCTTCCGCCGGGCCGCCAAGAATTTGAATGACACGATGGGATTTGGCACTGCCCACACGACGTTGCACCGCTGGTTTACAAATACTGATTCCACGAATATTAATGTGAATAAAAAGGTCGACTTTCTGGTTGCCGACGGCACGGGCTTTAAGCGGGACAAAGACGCGGAAGGCTCTAATCGTGGCGAAGTGCGCATCGTCATTGGTTACAACGAATCTGGGGAGGTCATTCCCTTTGGAGCATGGACCCGCGCAAGCTGGAAAGATATTGGCAGGTTCCTGAAATCAAAAAATCATCCGTCTGAGAAAATTAAATTTAAACCGATTGCTAGAACTCTTGTCACCGACGGGGAAGAGGAGCTTATTAGCGCCTTAAAAAAGCTCGCAAACAACCACCAGCGCTGTCTGTTCCACATGACCCATGAGTTGACGCCACTCATGAGATATAAGGACATCGTGGGCAAAGAAGAGGCGATCAAAATATCAGAGCAGTTGAATGAGCTACTGTATATTGATCTGCCAGAGGCTGACGCTGACCCCTTGAAATCCTTGGAGGATAAACTAAAAATCGAAGTCAAGCTCAAGGCGATGAAAACTGCCATTGACGATTTTATCAACGAGTTAAAAATGCTCGGATATCGAAAGGCAAAAACGTTTGTAGAAAATGCCAGAGCCCAGCTCTTCACGTATATTGATAACTGGATTAAAACTGGAATCTCAAACCCGAAAGTGACGTCGTTAGTTGAAAGAATCATGCGGGAGCGTATAGGGCATTTAAAGCCCATTTCAGTCCTTTAGCCTAGGTATGATTTGCCATTACCTGGAGTGATTTCCACATTTTTGCGGCCTAGTTTCAATGAAATTTGTCTGTATTGCCAAGCTTTTGCAATACTGATCCTGTCGAAGCTGCAGATGAGTCGCCGGTAATTCGACTTGCCTACGAGCGCTCTGATGCAAAGGATTAGGAACTTTAAAGATTTGTTGTCATAGAGGGCTACGCAATTCTCAGTCTTCTCATCAGCAATGACATGAATCCTCCCGCTAGCGAACCCAAAAAGAAGACGAAATAAACCCTCAAGAATCAGGTGGTCAAAGTATCTGAAACGAACCCGGTCAAACTAAGTGGGACGGAACGCTAACTCTACCTAGCCGCCGAGGCAATTGGGGCGTCGGAGGCTTTTGTGCGGCAAAATTTAGAAAAAATACGGGGTTGAGCTCATAATACTGCGTCCTTGCCAACGATTGCCTTCACCCAGGTAACATGCGAAAATTGATCGGGCTCGTATCCTGTGGCCAGATACAAATTCTTGTATCCCAACTCAAAAAGACCTTTGGCAATATCTTCGCCTTTTTCATTTTTTGAAAGATTCGAATCAATATAAAAAGCGCAATCAGGGTCAATGTTCTTAAGGTTCGATTTCAAATCTGATCCATTGGAAAAGCAAAGAACCGATTTATTTCGATCACTAGCAGCCATTTTCCACGTCATCAATATCAAGTCATCATCATCCAGGACGATGGCATCGTAGCGGTCTCGCGTCTGTGGCTGTTCTTGGGAAATTATGACGTCTTCAAGTAAGGGTTTCGGTACAACCTGACATCCAAGTGTTTGTGCTCTTTGTTGGACTTGAATGTAGTCAAATTCTTGGGTCACTAAAAATGCTCGCCCAACTAATTTATATTTTTCAATAAAATCAAGTCCATTCATTTTTGCGCCACGTATATCAAAATCAACCAAAAATCCAATTGTGTTATTTTCGAAATATTCACGACCGATCTGATCCGGAGATGTATATACAGCAAGAATTGAATCTTTAAATTGGCGTCGCCAAAATTCGTGGATAGTCGGATCGTCATCAAGGACCAAAAATTTCTTATCAGGAATCGCAAGTCCTTGCCTTTCGCCTCTCGTACTCAGAGAGCATCAAAATAGAAAGCAACAGCACCAGCGCCGAAATGATTTGAGATGACTTGAAATCGAGTCCAAAAAAAGGCCAGGCAACAGCCGCTGTAAACAGAGGAGATGTTGTGCGAATCAAACCCGCTCTCGAAAACGTAAGACGCTGCAAACTCTTCAAATAGCACCAAAAGCCTAAACAGCTGCCGAACAACGCCCCTATAAATATTAAAAACCATGTGTGAACACTCGCTGGAATTTCGACTGACTTTGAAGACCGACCAGGCCCCCAGCTGTGAAAATGAAATTTACTGGTCTGGATTTTCGAGATCAATTTTTTTTTGCTCTACTCGGCGTTCTCTCTGAAACTTTCTGCTTATCAATTCGCAGCATCCTGGCAAAGCCTTTCTGAACATCAAGATTCATTTTATTGGCCACGAAAAGCGTTATTGCACGGATGTGACGTCGATACGTCACGTTTACCTGCGAAACTTATGAAAAAATAGAAAAATACTGCCAAAGTGCGCCTTGGACCCGAAGTACTTCTGCGCATCAAATTTAAACTGGAGTGCTCGTTAATGTAAGTCTCGTGTCCCTGAAATTCACCGATTCCCCCGAGGCCTGCCGACTCTCACGCTTGAGATAAAAATTGTGCCTCAAGTACTCCTTTTGAATCGGTACAATCTTCGCGCTGCTATTTTTTAAGGTCAGCTTTGTTCCGACGAAGATATCAAAATTATATTACATTTGGTACAATTTGACGGCCAAAGTAAAATTGCCATTCTCCTCGAGTCCTTAACTGACTCTTAGCTTTATAT
>CALQIT020000134.1 GCA_943330705.2 Streptomyces griseus | reverse complement strand
TCGTGATTTGCTACAGAACGAGGGCCGAGCGACCCTGCTTGGCCAACAAGGACGGCACTCCGAGACCGTGCGAAAAGTTCGCGAACAAAACCAGCAAGAAATTGATAAAATCAAACGCAATTATCGAAACGAATTGGCAAAAGAAAGTCTAAAGGGTGAAGAACGACTCAATAACGTGCATCTGACAAATGATGAACGGGTCGCCTTTGAAAAAAACCTGGGCCAAGAAAAGCAAGCAAAAATTAAGTCCGAGTACGACAGCGAAATCCAACATACCAGCGAGCTTGGGGAACGGCGCATTGGCGAAGAAAAAAAGAAATCCGAAAGTGACCTAACGCGCCAAGAAGCTTACTTCAATGCCGAAACTGATCACCAAAGAAAACAATTTGAATCGATGCAAAAAAATCAAAGCGAAGCCTATGCAACCGCCATCGGAAAAAATAAAGATATCCAGAGCGGCAATTTGGCCAGGCAGCGCGAGCAATTCAAAACAAACCTTTCGCACTTAGCCAGGGCAAACGATACTTCTATAACCGTGCAGAAAGACCTTTTTGAAAGAAAAATGGGCGAGCTAAAACTTGATCAATTGACCCAGCTTAAGCCGTACCAAGACAAATCCGATGATCCCTTTTACAAAATCCAGGACCGCGGATCTTCATTTTCAGAGTCCGAACACGCCTATGTTCTGCGAACTTTTATCCCAGCCCACGAAGCAGACAAAGTAAAAGTCCGAATCCAACCCGATAAGGCCTCAGTGGTTGGCTCCCGGCAATACAAAGACGATGTCCAAGACGACGGACGCCACCTATCAACCTCTAGCTACCAAACCTACCACGAAGAATTCAAATTCGATAAACCCGTCCTACACTCAGCAGCCCAACAACAACGAGACGGAGACTGGCTAGAATTCACAATCCCAAAAATCGGAACCCTGAGCAAAAAAGCCTGAACTTCTCAGGCGAAGGACATCACCAAAAGTAGAGTCAGCAATGCCCAGAGTAGCTTCTACTTCCCGATAAGAACCAAGCCGTAAAACAAATCATGAGCTTAAGATGTGACGCATCTTCGCTGAATTTATTCATATCTTTGCTCCTCGTAAACAATGCAATATATGTATTGCATTGTTTACGAGGAGGTCATAGAAAAAAAAGCAAAAAAGTATTTTTCGCAAACCATCTGGACGAAATTATTGCCGCAAGGATTGTGGCACCCGTGGATGAAGAAATCAGGAAGCCAGGGGCAGAGGCCCCGCTCAGAGCTATTCGGGAATCCGCCCCCGCAGGAAGCGGTACCAAAGGGCGCGCAGGCCAGGAGGGCCGCTCCTGAATAACTCTGAGCGGGGCCTCTGCCCCTGGCTTTCTGAGTTTTTCATTTGTTTGCTTTTGTTTTTGTTTTTAAATTCTGATTTTGAAACTAAAGTTTCATTTGGTAGCGGATTTCCCGCATCATGAAACTCATTCGCAACTGAAGGCCCTGAAGCAAATTCAAATTGCGTTCAAGCTGCTCAAAGGCATCAATATCGCGAACCGGAACATCAGCCAATTCGTGATAGGCGATCTGCGCAGGAATCGAAAAATTAATAAATTCCTTAATCGATTTTAAATTAACCACTTCGCTATTAAAATTTGTCTCACTGATAGGGCTAGATGAATTAGTCACCACGCTGATCAGCGTTTTCTCGGTATTGCCTTGGTTGGTGCCTTGATGTCTCATAAATTCATCCTTTCGCGATCGCCCCATCTAAAAGTCTAGGGGCTCTAGTTAAAAACTCACAACTTAAAAAAACTTACATAAAGTTATTACAGGCCCAAATCCGTACTCAATAACTGGGTAACCCACTGCTAGTACTCACAAATTAGTGATTCCTGGTCCTTTGCAGAAACTTTATTCCGCACCGTTCTACCCCCCAGGGTGGTCGCCATCACTGTGCCCGCATCGGCTCGATGAGCTAATCCAAGCATGTGGCCTAACTCATGGAGCAGTAAACTTTCTAAATGAAGGTGCGTGTCGGTTGGAGGATCATAAAGATAGTATTTGTGATTTTTAGCATTTACCCGAATATCCGCTTCCCTGATTTCGTTCCCAACATAATAGACTGTTGTTCGCGCTTGTTCAGTGGCCTTCTCGTTTTCCCATGTGCCCAGCCAATACACTAAGTTTGTGCCATCCTGCCGGGGCTCAGCGGCGCCGCCGACATTGGTTGCAGTAATTCGAAACATTTTTTTGCCAACAGAATCTTCCCAAGTCTTGATCGCACTTTCCAACGCCGGTAAATATTCAGCGGGAAAACTGCTGTGAACTTGCAACTGGATAGGGATTCGATCCTTCCAAGAGACACGTTCCCCGTAGACATTTTTTTGAAATCCACAATCTGGCTGATCTTTGAATTTAGGACTGCAAGCTTGCAGACTTGATCCAAATATAACCAAATAGAGAAGGCCTTTGACCCACTTACTCATAGCAAGTTACCTCGACAGTGATTCTCATTACAATCTGAAGACCAGCCTGGAATTAATACTTAACTATTTGATTTTATTGTATTTTTATAAATACCACCGGAGCACATGCTGGGACACAATTTGAGAGCTTCTAAACGAAACAAATCGAATCTGTGATTATCTTCGGGGTTAACTGCTTGATTACACAGATCTATTTCACTGTTGAATAAGTTGACAGAGCGTAAAGCAAAATTGGTCCTACGCAATACCCAAATGAGTCCGAAGGAAAATGCCTCACTGGCCTTTTGGCCAAGCTGACACCGACATTTGTAAGTATCCGTTATTATTAATTTTTCTAATGTCGAACTTATTGGCAAGCGTCTTGCTAGTAGACAAAGTAAGACCCGGCTCTTCCGTAAATCGCGGATTCATCATAAGAGCTGCAATAGACCCTTCACCCATCCTACCATTAAGGAAGGGGAGCAAAGAACGCAAGCTCCCTCTTTCCTCTCGGAAAAAATTAGGTACTTCTGGGATCTATAATATTTTCTTATGCTAGGGCGTGTCCCCATTTGAATTGAACAGAAATTATGTCAGCTGAGCAAAGCGATAACCAACGCCCCGAACTGTTTGAATTGCATCACCCATGTCCTCAAGTTTCTTACGCAAAGAGGCCATATGCACATCAATCGTCCGATCGGTCACATTCAGATTTCCAAGAGCCCGCTCACGCAACAGATCTCTAGACAATACCAATCCGGACTGACGCAGCAATTCGACTAAAATTTTATACTCGGTAAGTGTTAGCAAAAGCTCTTTACTACGCAAAGTCACCCGGTGGGCCGCAAGATCGACAACTAATTCCTTCATGGAAAGATTCTTGGTTGGTGACTTTTGATTGGACTTGAATCGCCGAACTAAGGCCTGAGCCCTAGCAATAACTTCTTTGATCGAAAACGGCTTGGTCACATAATCGTCGGCACCAAGCTCGAGGGCTTCAACTTTTTCCTCTTCTGAATTCAAGCCAGAAACCATCATAATTGGAATATTCCAAAATGCCGAGTTCGAACGCATTTCGCGTATCACGTCCCGGCCGGACTTGCCGGGCATCATTTGATCTAAAAGGATTACATTAGGTCTGTAGGATTCCAAATTCATGATTAGATTCTCGGCACCAGAAAGGCCCATTGACTGATGGCCAAACTCTTGAAACTGAGTCACCAGAAACTCTCGAATTTCTTCTTCGTCCTCAATCACAAGTACTTTTAAACCATCTTCATTCGCCATTCGGAGCCCTTCTAAAGTATCAGCCCTAAGCACGGACAAGAGGCACAAGTGCTATTAGCGCCACAAGTATCATATTGTTGCCTTGCAATTGTACAATTAAGAAATGGTTTATATGCAGATTCGGCTTAAAAAAACTCAGTGCATCGAATTTTTGTGAAGCTCGACTTTAAGACGTTCGAGCTCATCTACAGAAACCTCGTAGTTGCGACCACACATTTGGCACTGAACTGAAGTTACCTTGCCCTGTTCGATCATTTCTTCCAAATCTGTCTGCCCCAGGACTCCAAGGGCCCGCATGACCCGATCCAATGTGCAGGGACAGAAATAGGACACTTTAAAATCATGGGGAATTTGGGTAAAGGGAAGTCCTTCTAAATAGGGACTTACCAAGTCGGCAGGCTCTTTGCCTTCGAAAATCAATTGCGAGACCTTTGCCTTTTGCTTATCTGCATTGTCCTGGATTTTTTCAACGATGGCGGCCTCTACGCCCGGCATCACCTCGATCATTACGCCACCCGCAGCTTGGACCTTGCCATAGCTGTCAAAATAAACGCCCAAAGAAACCAAGGAGCGAATCTGATGGCTTTGATGAAGGTAGTGCGCAATATCATCGCCGACTTCGCCCGATGCCATCTCGACAGTGCCGTGGTGCGGCTGCCGTTGAAAAGGTTGCTGACGAGAAACCGTAAGGTGACCAAATCCCATGGCCTTTTTAAGATTTAGAACATCTTCACTATCTGGCGCCTCATAGTAGGGCTGGGGACAATAACCGCGGACGTGACCTTCGTAAGTAGCATGAGCATATAAACTA
>CALQIT020000133.1 GCA_943330705.2 Streptomyces griseus | reverse complement strand
CCAAGGGGCCGAGACAAACCAACAGCCAGATTTCAGCTTTGCTGAAATCTGGTGCCCCCTAGCCGTCGAACTTCGAACTGCTCTTTCGGTGGGTCTTTAAATATTAAGTATCCGATATTGTTATTGATTTTTAATTTAATGAAGAACAGGTCGTACGTAATTTCTAATTGTTCTCCCGAGAAAATGGTTCTCCGACCTCTAAGTTTAAGTTGCACTAATGTTATACATAAGTTATAATGTAGTAAGTACGGAGGTGCTCGTGAAAAAGAAACTTTCAGCCGTTGGAAATAGCTACGGCCTTGTCATCGAAAAGCCTATTCTTGAGTTGCTCAATATTGATCGTGATACAGAGTTGGAAATGACTACCGATGGAGACCGTCTCATTATTGAGCCAATCCGTTCGGGCAAAAAGGGTCTTCGAGCTTCTGCTGAAAAGGTCATGAAAAAACACGACGCCACGTTCAAGAAGCTAGCAAAATGAGCGGGGCAACAGGCATTCGCGCACTCGATTTACTTGAGTCTGCCATCATGACACCACAGGCTTCCTTTGGGGGTCAGTATGTTCATAGCGGCATTTTTGAAATGGCCGCAGCCTATGCATTTCATATTGCAGAAAATCAGCCGTTTGTAGATGGGAACAAAAGAACCGCCTTGGCTGCAGCTCTTGTATTTTTGGACTGGCATCAGATTGAAATAAATGATCCGGGCGAGGATCTTTACAATGCCATGATTGGTCTTGCTCAGAAAAGTCTCGATAAAGCAGGTCTAGCGAAGCTCTTCAATAAACTGGCAAAGTCAGCCAAAGAATAGCAAGGGGTTCTCGAGCCAGAGAACGGTCTCCATTTTAAAATCTGTGGAGCTTTCTTGTTATTATCTGAATTACCATGGAAATTGATTGAGGTAACGTTCTGGCATTCCCCATTTAAAAGTTAAAAAAGGGCATTTGTTTAAATTGACTCGCTGAAGATTCAATTTAATGCTTTCATCGGAGGGAAGCCTTGTGTCGTTTCATCAGTGGTCAATTCTTTTGGTCACATGTATTTTTTTTGAGATCTCCAGTGGAAAGGTCAGCTCGAATGAGCTGCCAAACAAATGGGAAGTCATAAATGTCCAGACTGCTCAAGATTCAAACAATAGAGGTAGATGGCAAAGGCTCTTTAAAGACTAAGGAATCTCCCTCTTCACCTGAGATGTTAGATCAACGAGGATAGCACCGAGATAAATTAGTTCAAGTCTGCCGAGGTCGATTGAAAATTCTTGTCGAGCAACGTCGGGAAACTTTGTTGAATGAGCTGAGCGGACTTGAAAAAATCCAATGAAAGTTCGAGTTAGTAGAACCGCAGTCGGGAGCGCCGAAGGCCGGCGCAGCGGCGGAGCCGATTCGCCTCGTAGGCCCCAAGGGGCCGAGACAAACCAACAGCCAGATTTCAGCTTTGCTGAAATCTGGTGCCCCCTAGCGGTCGATCTTCGAACTGCTCTTTCCCGGACTTCGAAATATTAACAGATTGAAATCACTGAATAATTCAATTTTAGTGGAGAACATGTAGCACTTCAAAAATACTTGTTCTTCAACAGGAGAACCGATAGCGAATTGTTCTCCATAAACAATCTCTATGTTTAAGTTGCACTAAAGTTATACATAAGTTACAATATGGTAAGTACGGAGGTGCTGATGAAAAAGAAACTTTCAGCCGTTGGAAATAGTTACGGCCTGGTCATCGAAAAGCCTATTCTTGAACTGCTCAATATTGATCGTGATACCGAGTTGGAAATGACTACAGATGGAGACCGCCTCATTATTGAGCCGATCCGTTCAGGCAAAAAGGGGCTTCGAGCTTCTGCTGAAAAAGTCATGAAAAAACACGACGCTACTTTCAAGAAGCTAGCAAAATGAGCGGGGCCGAGTTTCGCTTTCTAACACTTGAGGACGTGTTAGAACTGCACGAAATGCAGCTTGGGAGTTATGGCGGGGCAACAGGCATTCGCGCACTCGATTTACTTGAGTCTGCCATCATGACACCACAAGCTTCCTTTGGAGGCCAGTATGTTCATAACGGCATTTTTGAAATGGCCGCAGCCTATGCATTTCATATTGCTGAAAATCAGCCGTTTGTAGACGGGAACAAAAGAACGGCGTTAGCTGCAGCTCTTGTATTTTTGGACTGGCATCAGATTGAAATAAATGATCCGGGCGAGGATCTTTACAAGGCCATGATTGGCCTTGCTCAAAAAGGCCTCGATAAAGCAGGTCTGGCCAAGCTTTTTAACAGACTGGCAAAACCAGACAAAGAATAGAAATGTAACATCCGATGGCTTTTCCCGATCGAGAGCTGGAAAAACTTGAAAGCCTTGAGTGTTAGGGTGGTCTAAAAACTACGCCATTTAAAGCAGGCATTGCTACATGGGCCAAAGTCATTGGCATTGGGATATTGATCATCCAATGAGAACGATAGTAGTCTTGAAAAGATGAATTATTTTGACGATCTCCAAAAGAAAGAGAAACTTCACTTTGCTGCTGAAAATGGTGACCTTACAGAAATCGAGAAGCTTATTGAAGCTGGCTTTCTCATCAATCAATTTGATGAAGCAGGTGAAACACCTCTAACTAGAGCTGCAAAAGAAAATCGTATCGATGCTGTTAAGTTATTAATTAAACTTGGTGCAGACGTGAACTTACGCGATGAAGAAAAAATTGGAGAAACACCGATTAGAGCCGTTGCCGAGAACTGTTCTTTTGAAATGGCTGAAGTTCTTATTAAAGCAGGGGCGAACCCAAAAATTCCAGGTTGGATGATGTTGACAGCCCTGGATAAAGCACAAAATCGGAAAAAACCTGAAGGAATTGCCGTTTATCAACTGCTGATCAGCGCAGCTAAAAAGTTCCCCTGAATAAACCCCATGCTAATCGATCGAAGCGTAATCACCAAAGAGTGCCTTAAAATGCAATCCTTCAAAATACCCCGAGGTGCAGTCGAGTTACCGCTGAAATGAACTGTACTTTTTTGAAAGAGGACCTTGTCACATATAAGATCTAATTAATTGCGAACGTATATAAGTTCCAAAGTCGTCCGATCTTCGCCGACAATTTTTTATGAAAAAATCCCAATTAACATGAAGCTGGGTGATTCAGAGAATCCCGTTGGTTAGGTCAAATTTCGTTTGATCCGTTTTCTAAAGAACATTTTTCAGTCTAATAATACACTCTTGTAGCGCCCTTTCTAATTGGGGGTCCTTTCCTTGCGAATACTTAAAATCAAAAGGCTTAGAGATCTCTGGAAAGACTCCCTTGCCCTCAAGATCAACGCCTTGTGGTCCGTTACCATCAACGGCCAAATAAAGAAGATAGTGTCCCTCTTCAATATCGAATAACTTTCCAGAAAGGAAGTAACCGGCGGTTTTTTCTCCGATAAGTATGCCGCGTTTTTTCCTTTTAAGAAGGAGACTGATCCACTCTTTCCCGCTGCGTGTGCCTTCATTGATCAAAACAACAAGAGGCTTGGTGTAGACCTGTCGAACGGGCTTGCTATCTTCATCTTCGGAAAAAAACGGCTCGATGAATCCCGGATGGGCACCGCCAAAACCATCGCGCAAATCCAGAATCATTGCATCTGACGTGCTTTCTGAGCTTACAAGAAAGTCTCTGAGTGCCAACCGGAAGTCGTCGTGAGTTCCAGCCCATAAGTGAAAATAGCCAACTCGCTTGCCACGATACGAGAAGACCTTGGCGGAGAGTTGGGTCGCTTCAAGCAAGGCTCTCTGAAAACTTGCATAGTGAGGATTTACTTCGCAAACGCTAGTGCGACTGAATTTAGATCTGCGATATTCAATCTTCTTTAGTCCCGGTGAATTGAAAGATGAGACTGGGTTTAGAGATTTTCCATCTACCGAAATAATTTCGTCACCGGGCTTGAGACAGTCATTTTCAGAGGATAATCCTTTAAAAATACTACGAATAAACCAATGATCATCGATTTTCTTAAACCACGCGCCAATCTGGTAGATTGGATAGCCATCAATGTCGTGCGAAAAAATCGATTTCAGCGCAAAATAGGTTTGGTCTGAAGTCGTTAAAAACTCGGTGTGAGATGCCTTCAGTAGTCCCAACAGGCTATTCAGTGTGGATTTTAGTTCAGCAGATGTGCTGTTCGGGCCGACACGCTCCTTGAAGTCAGCAACTAAGTCAGGCCAGTCTAGACCACGAAAAGTTTTATCATAAAAATTTTCATCGACTGTTCTAGCGGTAAGATCGTAAATTGCCAAAGAATCAAATTTCCTGGCTTTGGATTTCGTTTCCTCCTCTCGTGAAGGGGTCGCCGCACAGCCCGCAAAGAGGGCAATACAAACAAGCTTTAATCGAAATATATTTTGCAGTTGCATAGTAAATCTATCTCGCATGAATTAAAGTTCATGTCGATCTGGAATTGAGCCGGGGACGGGCATTGGTGCCCTCGGTCATGAGTATACCACCTGCAGATTTCGAAATGGATACTATGAAACTTAAACTCGCCAATCGACCTACCTACCCAGAAGATGTGGGTTTATGACGCCTAATCAATAGGGCGCATTACACTTTCTGGACTTCAATTTTGCAAGGCTACAAATTAGAATGGAGATTGGAGGCTTTATGCT
>CALQIT020000132.1 GCA_943330705.2 Streptomyces griseus | reverse complement strand
GAGCTTGGACATCCAGCGCAGGATCCCCTCATGTGAATATAAAGAATTTGATCTTCATACTTTGCAAACACGATATCGCCACCGTCCATGGCCACAGCAGGACGGATGTCACGGTTTAGAATTATTTTGATCTCTTTGACAATTGGACTGTCCAAACTGTCTTCCGCATTTGATCCGGAAATAACTTCGCGTTCAATGTGAATAGGAAGGCCTGCTTCAAGGTGCTCGCGAATCAATCCCGCCAAGGGCTCGGCAAGGATATCCCACTCGACCCAGTCCTGTTTTGTAACGCTGACAAAGTTTGGTCCCACATAAACACCGCTGGTCCATGGAAACCCAAAAAGCTTGCTGGCTAGCGGAGAGCTTTCAGCATCCTGGGCTGTCGGAAAATCCAAACCTTGGCTTAGAATTTGAACCGATAGATTGAACTTCATCGTTGCTGGATTTGGCGTGGTTTCGAACTGAACCTGAACTTGGGCTGGAACTGGATCCTGAACTGTGGACATGAGGCCTCCGTGAGCGTTCTTGCTGGATACTTTAAGGTCTAATGTCTATGGGTGGACTGATCTAAAGTCAATGAGGCGCAGTGTTTGGGAAGCTTGTACAAACTAGGGCCAAAACAGCGGTTAAAACAATCGCCAAAACAACGGCCAGTTGAGGTCTTAGCAAAAAACTGGATCCTTGCCACGGCCGGAACTGGCCGGTGGTCGTATGACCTATGTCGCGATTATTCGGGCGGGATTGCTACTTTGTGGGCGCCATTTTCCAATAGAGTATATGCAGAAATATATTCTAATTTTTTCGCTTTTTTTATCCACTGCTTGTTTTGCAGATCAACTGAGTCTTTACTTGATGCCCGCAAGGCCAAACCCAGTTAGCTGGAAATCGCCACGCGGTGTAATGTGGGCGGGCCTGTACACGACACTTTTTAACAACTATCACACCATAGGCCATGTGGCCATTCATCTTCAGTGCGATGCCACAGCTGAAAGTGCACCGGTCGATGTCTTAACCGATGCAACAAGCGAAGGAAATATGAGTTCCAAGCTTGTCTTGAAGTTGGGCTCTGGCATGGGTGTACTTTTTTACGATCTGCCGGGCCGTCAAGAAAGCCGAAAAGGCATAAATAAAGATATTCAAACCCTGGCCCAGCTTCCGGGTCGTCTTTCTTCTGTGACTTACGATATTTCGAGTCTAACTTGCCGTCGTTTAAGCGACTATTACAACGAATATGTGGCGAAGAGCTATCATGCTCACTATGGGCTTCCGAATAGGCCTAGGTATCGGGAGGGCGCGGGATGCTCGGCATATGCAGCCAGCTATGTAGAAATAGCAGGCCTGTTGGACCAAGAAACCCATGACAAATGGAGTGCGACCGTGAAGGTCCCTGAGGCCTTGATTGGCTATCCTTTTTATGATCGTCATATTGGCATTTTTCAGGGGATTGTAAATCCAGTTTCAAAACGCTGGGCCCTTGACCATGAACCGCACCGAAATCTTTTCTACTTTGATCCTGAATATATTCACCAGTGGATATTGGGTTTAAGTCAGGAAATCGATGAGGGGGCAACTCGCTTTCATGGATTTCCTCTAACCAGGACGATTCCTGCGCTGTTGGGCAAAATGCCGGAAAAAGATAACAAAACGCTTTCGCTTCGTATTGATATGCGCTCGGTCGCAACCCCCACTGAACCCGCCTACTTAAACTAGGCGGACATTTTAAACATCAGCATCATTCGATTTGAAAATTAATGATGGCTATGGCAAGCTTCGCCATGACAAAAAAAGTAGTAAAAAAAGTAATAACAAAAGAAAGCCTAACTTTACCCACTATTCATTGGCTGGATTATTCGCCAGGCCCGGTCATCGGCGTGGATGAAGTCGGTCGTGGTTGTTTAGCTGGTGCGGTGTTTGCCGCGGCAGTTTGTTTACGCCAAGAGAATCTACCCGCGGCGGCGCTGAAAGGACTTCAGTCAGCCCATTGGATTGACCAACTTACCGATTCGAAATTAATTTCAGAAAAGAAAAGAGACGAGCTTGCACTGCTAATTGCAGAGTCCCATTGGGTCTTCGTGGCCAGTGCCTCGGCAGAAGAAATCGATAGGATCAATATTTTACAGGCCTCACTTTTGGCTATGAAGCGGGCCATTCACGGACTCGAGCAGAAGATGGGTCAGCCCGCAGGTCATCTGTTGATTGACGGTAACTGCAAGATTCCAGTTGGCGCCAAAGCAGTTGAGTTTTGGGGGCCACCTTTAAATCCAGAGCTAGAGCAAACGACCTTGATAAAAGGTGATTTACGCTGCCGTCCAATTTCGGCGGCCTCGATTGTCGCAAAAGTAACCCGTGATCAGCTAATGAAAAAATTAGCCCAAGAATACCCTGACTATGGTTTTGCAAAACACAAAGGCTATTCCAGTGCAGAGCATCGGCGTACCATCGCAAAATTTGGTCCTTGCCCGATACATCGAAAGAGTTTTGCCGGGGTCAAAGAGTTCGTTACTCTTTGACCTAAGGGTTTTGAAAGAAGCGCTAAGTTATAGCCTAAGCACTATGCGCGAAACTTAAGTTCGCCCATGTAATCACTTTTACCAATTTCGACTCCGGCTTGGCGCAAAATCGCATAGGCCATAGAGATATGAAAATAAAAATTGGGGATGGCGACTTCGTTGACGTATTCCTTGGCTGGCAGCCACTTTCCCTCGGCCCAGGCTGGGGAAACTTTGGCATCAGAAGCCTTGGCAAATTGTTCGGGGCCAAAGGTTTCCAAATAGGTTTGGGTTTTTTTGATTCGCTCGCGCAGCTCGGTCCATGTTTTTTCGTTATCTTCGTGTTTTGGTGCGGTCTTCCCAGTTAAGTTGGCGGTGCAAAACTTGGCAGTATCGCAAGCAAACTGAATTTGGTTGCTAAAAGCTAGCATGTCCGGAGTTAAGCGCAGGCCAACAAGAACATTGACGTCAAATTTTTTGCGATCAGCGTGGGCGACAGCTTTACCCATAAGAGCATCAAGATTTTTAAGCATTTTGATAAAGTAGGGGACGGTTTGTTCGAACATGGGGGCTCCTTGGTTAAAAGCAAAAAAGCGATCTAATTTTTTACCAGCCTACAGGATCACGATTTGCCCAAGATATTAACCTCTGAATGATTATCACGCCGCAGTAAATGTCGGAATAGGCAAGAGCGCAGATTCTATCCAGAAGACAGACAGATTCTTCAGCTGGGGCGGATCAGAGACTTGATTTCGTCGATATTTCCCCCTAATGTTTGGCGATTTTAAAAAAATAGAAAGCGAGCTCACGATGACACCAAGAGTACGAGAGATTCTAAGCTGGTATGGCGCGGACAACCCGGGCGTTTTGACAAACCTTTCACGCATGCTGAATCACGGTCGCTTACGCGGAACTGGAAAATTGGTCATCTTGCCAGTCGATCAAGGTTTTGAGCACGGTCCGGCTCGTAGTTTTTCTAAAAATCCAGATGGCTACGACCCTGCTTTTCACATTGAATTGGCGATTGAATCTGGCTGCAATGCCTATGCGGCTCCATTGGGCCCGATCGAGCTGGTTGCCCGTGATTACGCCGGGGAAATTCCACTTATTCTTAAAATTAATAATTCTGAAACTTTGTGGGGATCAAAATCGCCGATTTCGGCAATGACATCCAATGTGGACGATGCTTTGCGATTGGGTTGTGCTGGAATTGGATTTACAATTTATCCAGGAAGCTCCGAGCGTAAACAAATGTATGAAGAAATCGCCGTGGCCGCCCGCCAAGCTAAAGAAGCAGGGCTTGCCGTTGTTATTTGGTCCTATGCCCGTGGCGATCAGTTGTCCAAGGAAGGTGAGACCGGAATTGATGTGATTGCTTATTCCGCGCATATTGCAGCTCAATTGGGCGCACACATTATCAAAGTCAAGCCACCGACTGCGTTCATCGAACAAGATGCTGCAAAAAAAGTCTATCAGTCTGAAGCCATCAAAGTGAACACTCTAGCCGATCGGACCCGCCACGTGGTGCAATCTTGCTTCAATGGCAAACGTATCGTTATCTTTTCTGGGGGCGAGGCCAAATCCAATGAAGAGCTGCTCAAAGAAGTCACTGAGCTTGCCCAGGGTGGAGCATTCGGTAGCATTATGGGCCGCAATGCTTTTCAAAGACCTAAAGCACAGGCCATCGAAATTCTGAAGTTGGTGCAAGATACTTTTGCCGGAAAATCACTGTAAGATGTCAGAACAAAAAAACGAAAACCCCTTACGCGCAGAAAAAAGACGAAAACTTCATGAGCTGAAGAAGGCGGGGATCAATCCTTATCCCTATTCGTTTGATCGCAACGCGAAGCTCGGTGAGCTTGCTGCCAAATACAAAGACCAGCTGACCGCCGGCGAAAAACGGATTGATTCTGTTTACCGCGTAGCGGGTCGATTGATGACTTTGCGGGCGATGGGTAAGGCTTCGTTTTTTAATATGCAGGATCAGAGCGGAAATTTGCAAATCTATGTTAAAGTCGAGGAGCTTGCCGAAGAACAGCGGACCGCCTTTGCTTTGATTGATCTGGGCGATATCGTGGGTGTCGAGGGCTATATTTTTCGCACTCAGCGCGGAGAGCTTTCTCTGCATTTAAAGAGTTTTTCGATTTTAACGAAAACCATCGAGCCCTTACCTGAAAAATTTCATGG
>CALQIT020000131.1 GCA_943330705.2 Streptomyces griseus | reverse complement strand
GTGGTGACAAGATACCGAAGACATCCGTTGCTGGAAATCTCCAATCTCAACGAGAGAGGGCCACCAAAATAAATTTGCCTAGTTGAGTCAATACTTCGGACTAAAGAAAGCGTGCAGCGGTGCTGTTCGCTTTTTTTATTTTTGGCAGTGAAAATTTGCACCACCCGACCTTGGCCTTATTCTTGCTCAATCTCCTTTGAAACCAATAACAAGAGTCAAAATGTAACCACATTTTGGGAAACAGGGGATTGAAATGAACAAAACGAATTTGATGAGTCTTGCTGTGATCAGCTGTCTGGTAGTAAATGCCGGCACTGCATCAGCAGGAGATCGCAGTGGCGGACGCGCCGGGTCACCAGGAGAAGGCGGGGGCGCAACAAGACCTCCAGTCTATAGTCAGCCAAGTCGGCCCTCACAACCAAGCCAACCCTCTCAGCCAAGTCGGCCTTCACAACCAAGCCAACCCTCTCAGCCAAGTCGGCCTTCACAACCAAGCCAACCTTCTCAGCCAAGTCGGCCCTCACAACCAAGCCAACCTTCTCAGCCAAGTCGGCCTGGTCCAGTTCGTCCTCCAGACCATGGCGGAGTGAACCGGCCTAATCCTGGTCCAGTTCGTCCTCCAGACCATGGCGGTGGAGTCGACCGGCCTCATCCAGGTCCAGTTCGTCCTCCTGGGCACGGTGGCGGCCGACCTCCAATCTATACAGGACCTGGACGACCGGGTCATGGCTGCGGAGACTGGGACCGTGATGGAATTTGCAACCGTTGGGATCCAAATCCGTTCATCCCAAATCGCCCCGGATATCCTCCATATTATGCTGGTCCAGGCCGATTTGGTTATATATGCGCAGATTGGGATCACAACGGCATCTGTGACCGTTGGAATCCATTCCGCCCAGGTCGACCGAACATTCCTGACTACTATTACGGACCTTCTCGTCCCGGATTCGACTGCGCGGATTGGGATCACGATGGAATCTGCAATGCTTGGGATCCAACTCCAGTTGGCCCGACATACCCAACCTATCCAACATACCCAACCTATCCAACGTATCCAACGTACCCAACTTACCCAACCGATCCCTATCCTTACCCAGGTGCAATCTTGGTTGTTGGTAATGTTGAGGCAGCACAAACGTTGGTCTACGCAGGGCGTGTGTTAAACGTTGTGGTCGAAGGCGACTGTTCACTGACTGTAACCGAGGATTCATATTGGCGCTTCGGACAGGGCGGATGTGGCATTCGTAAGGCTGGCTTACCGTTGATTGTCTCGCACATGGGTCGCGCTTATATTGTTGCCTTTGGCAGCGATGCAAGAAGCCTCTTTGTGAAAGAATATCTGGTCGGTGGAGCAAGTTACCAAACTTCTTGGGAGTACCTCAATGGAGCACTAGATACGGTGACCATGATTCGTGAGGAAAATGGAACTTTGGCTATCTATGGCTACTCAAACGGCATCCAATATCGTGGGGACTTTTACTCAAGGACTTGGACGCAATACTAGTCAGCTAAAAAAATGATTAAAGAAAGGGCCTCGTTAAAAGCGAGGCCCTTTTTTATTTGCCCCGGCCTAGTCCGCGCTCAATCCTCAAATCACTAGTTAACTCGACCCACGGAAAACAGTACTTTATCTATCGAATTAGTTAAGGTATGCGTGGTAGCCAATTATGATCGATGTCTATGAAAATTTGCCGGCAAGGCAAAATCAAATCACTGCAAAAGCTTCCGTCCTGATTGCTTTCTATAACAATTTAGATTTTTTAAAGATGACCTTAGCGGGCTTTGCAAATCAAAGTGAAACAAATTTTGAAATTGTTATTTGTGATGATGGCTCAAAACCCGAAGTGGTAAGTGAGCTTAAAAAATTTCTTGATAGCTACCAAATCCCTACCCGACATCTGTGGCATGAAGACAAAGCTTGGCGCAAAAATAGAATGTTAAATTGGGGAATTCATTGGTCTAGGTCGACCTATCTGATCTTTATCGATCAGGACTGCGTTCCCCACCCGAAATTTGTCGAAGAGCATATCGCGCACTCCGGTCGCAATGCGGTGCTCTGCGGTCGGCGCATGGATTTGACACCTTGGTTAACCCGGCGGCTGACGACAGAAAAAATTTCTGCTGGGTGGCTGGCAAAAAATCTTTGGTGGATTGTACCAACTGGCTCGTATATGAAAGACAACAACGGCCCAAAAGGAATTTACTTGCGAAGCTCAAGTCTTCGTAATTGGCTAAACCGAAAATATCGCGGAATTGTTGGTTGTAACTTTTCAATCGATAAAGAAAATATTTTGAAAATAAATGGTTTCGATACAAGGTACAATGGCCCTGGAAGCGGCGAGGACTCTGATATCGAGTTTCGCCTCTCTTTGCTTGGTCTTCAGATGACTTCTTTTGCTTTCGCGGCAGTTCAATACCATCTATGGCATCGGCTGCTTACCAGGCCCAATGAAAACGAAAAGCTTTTTCAGCAAGTCAAACAACAGGCTAGGTCTAAAACTGAATATGGCCTTAGTCAGCAACTGAGCGAAATATGCGTATAGAATTAAATCCGCCAACGAAATTTCGGACTGGCAATGGCACCGCTACATGCAAAATCTGAAATATTTAAAAAAATACACGTCCAAATTTCAAAAAATTGGCAAACCAGACAAATTTCATTGAAACTAGGCCGCAAAAATGCGGAAATCTAACAAAGGTCTAGTAAAACATACCTAGGATAAAGTACAGAAATGGGCTTAATTCTTCCTATCCTCCTCCATTTTAAACTTCTTCCGGGCCATAAAACGCTCCTTTTCTGGTCCAAACCTCTCATAAAGTTTGGATCAAGTCTAGGGGGCCAGGTCACTTCGTGACGCGGGAATTCTATCAGAGACCACTTGTTCTTTCGCAAGTGCCGCGTCTTGCTCGGCGCAGAGGGGAGCCATATTAAAAATTTTTGGAGGATCGTAAGCTTTATTTCCGGCAATATCGATGACCAGTCCTATGATGCCTCCAAAAAATATATTTCCGACAACGCCCGCCAATGGATCGAACGTTGTTTTGATTACTCCATCTCGGGTTTCTCCGTTGCAGGTTACCGTAATGGGAATATCTTCTTTAGATCGAAACATAGTCACAGTAGTTTGGCCATTTTTTAAAGTGTATTGCCCATCCGGAACCGTGACTATGGTATCTGCTGCCTTTGCTCCGCCAATCAGCTTAACTGGGACTCTGTCAGTTTTTACAATAGAAGCACAACCCGAGAGAATGGCTATCGATACCAAACCCATTGAAAGTACATATTTTGAAGTCATTATTTTACCTTTCAGAGTGCCAGCAAGTTTAATCCGCCGGCAAAGTTACAAATTTGATTACTGGATACTAAGCTACTTTTTGTGTGACAGAAACGGTAGCCGACTCATCAGACGGCTTTGTTAGGCCTTCTGTGACCCCCAATGAAGTTTCACTTTTTTCTTTTGAAGTCTTTCTAGGTTTCCTTGTCGCTTTTTTCTGGGACTTCACATACTTCTGGTACTCGACTACTTTTGCTTCGTTCCATCCGGGTATCGCGTCGTTAAGACCTTGCTCAAGAAGCCAATAAACTTTATCGGTCAAGACCTCTAAATTAGCTTTGTATTCGAATTCTCCTCTAATGGACTTCGCAATATATTTAATGACATCGGCCGATAGAACCGCGCGAGCCAGAGATTCTGGAGAAAAAGCAGTTGCTTCAGTTGAAAGTTCTGGCCAGGTATCCGACTCAAACGAGGATTCATGAAAATCAATCATTTCGTAACAGTGCTCTTCGACCGATTTCTTATCTATGCTAATTAGGTCGTCATCACCTTCTAAGTCAAATGAAGCGATTTCAATTCCTCCCAGCTGGGTGTTTGAAAAATCGTATAGTTTCCAATATGAGCCGTTACACAAAATTCCCCACTTAACATTGCCGATTGTATTTAGATATTCTCCAAGCTGAGTTTTTCCAGATCTGAAATCTGACTTATTGAGATCAAAACCGAGCTTTTTTACCTCAACCAAAAAAATCGGCTTCTCGCCTTTGAAGACAATTAAGTCTGCGCGCATTTTACCCTTAGTTTCTTGCGCTCGAATTGTATAACCAGCTGAAGAAGTATATCCCAGGCAATTTTTCAAAAAGCTCTGGCACCATCTTTCAACGTCAGACTCTTTAGCTGAAACATTGGCCGTGAGATTTTTAAGTTCATGTAAGTGCTCTGTAACCTGGTCGAACATTGTTCTAACGATCCGGTCATGCTTTGTTTCTCTAGCCATAAAATTTCTCCTGTCATGTGACACCAGACCTATCGGTCTAGTTCTCAGGAACATGATGAAAAAACAGTGATTCCGCATGAACCACATTGAAACGCTTTTCGAAATTACTCATTTTCATCAGGTAATACGAGGCCTTCGGCCATCGTTCCGGGCTTTAATTTGAGAAATTTTATTTTGCAGCCGGAGTGATGTCCGGGCGATGTGTTTCAATTCGGGAACAAATTGGGGTTCTTGACCTCAGGAGGAGTTGAACGCGAACTTCAAATAAAAAACCGGCGGGTCGTCGTCTTCAAGTAATGTTGCTGTTACAAGTACCGCAAGCCTTTCAAAATATCGTCGTTTGCTTCCAACTTGATGAATCCACTTTTTGGCCGGTTCCCAGAATCTAAACAACTCAGTGATCAACTGTGCAATCTGCGCAAG
>CALQIT020000130.1 GCA_943330705.2 Streptomyces griseus | reverse complement strand
TAGAGTCCGAATATCCAGACATTCGCCGTTGGATTCGCGAACAAGACCAAGGACTTCGCTAGGCTTGTTTGGTTGGATCCACTAAATATCTTCGCTGTTGCGTACGACGACATCTAGAATTTTTGAATACAAATCTGGTCGAATTATAGCCCGGGGCTTTAATGGAAAATGGCGACTGATTTGGACTTCTGGGATATTGAGGTGGGAAAAAACAATTTGATCAATCAGGCCTTGGACTTCTTTGTGGGAGAGTCCTTTTTTTACCTGCTGGATAATTTCTTCGACGATTTGAATCAGTCCATTTCCGGTAATACGCTTTTCACTGTTTAGAATTTTGGATCGTTCAGCGATTCCGGTCAGAATCTGTTGTGGCTTGAGTGTGCCGGCAGCCATCTTGATCATTTCTTTGTAAAGTTTTTGAAAGTTTTGAATGTGGCGCACATGTTTATCACGTAGGCGCGCATCTCGTTGTTTTGCAAAAGATGAAATCATCGATTTAAAAAATACGTCGTCAGGAACCTGGAGTTTATCAAAATCACCCTGCTGGTAAAAATTTGGAAGTTCCCGCAAAATATTTCGCATATTGAAAAGGGCCGGCTGATTCACGCCATCCGCCACTTTTTTTAAATTGCCACTAACTTTGGCCTTTTCGAAGTAAGAATACTCGCGCTCAAATTGCTCAAATAGATCGGTCTTGCTGCTGAGTATTAAGTTTCTCTGGGGCTCATTGAACCCAATACGGTAAAGAAGTCGGTGGGCTCGGTAATTTTTAAAGTGGGTATCGAATTTTGCAACATTGGGGTGATGGGAAAAGTATTTCAGGGGCTTCTTTTTTCCGGTTGTTACAAAATCGGCAATTTGCGTAAAGGCTTGCACCAACAGGCGGGCTTTCAGTCTTTGTTCATTTAGATTTGTAGAAAATCGTTCAATATCATTGTAACGATAGCGATCGTGGCGAATACCAAATTGGCGAACACTGCCATAGTCAATGATTCCGGCATTGGCCAAAACATTGTCGCCATCCCAATCCATCCACGCAAAGATATAATCTATATCCAAATGGGCGGTAAACTGGGCAAAACTCTGACAAACTTCGTTGGCCATATCATTGTATTTGAATTTGGAATCAGAAACATTTTTCCAGCTTGAGTTCTGGTGTTGGCGATCGATTAGATAGTCTGCCGCCGCCTTGAGTTCAGGCAATCGAATTTGTTTTAGATACATAAAAAGATGTGCGGGGCGAATTAAGTTGGGTCCAGCCCTAACACCGATTCCGTAGCCTTTTCCCAGGTCGATTATGCATAGAACGCGTTCGGTCTGGATGCCTTGAAGGTGCATGACCTCGGCCATTATCGCCGCGCTATAGAGTTCATCTATTTCTGCAAGTCCGCAGCCGTAGCCGAACTCTCCGCCACCTGTTTTGAGTGGTTTATTGGCTTCGACAGCGCCGGGTGCTAAGCAAGTTACCCCTGTTCCGCGCGAGCTGACATCCCAGACTTTTCCTTTGTACTCGATGATTCCATTCCAGATTCCACGGCCGTCACCTGAGGTCTTTCCCTGTTTGCTGGGGTGTTGCAGTTGCAAATATCGAGAGGCCATATACATATTCGGTTTGATTGTTTTCGGATCAATTTCGAGCTTAGAAAGCTTGTCGTATTCATTAATTATTTGCAGAGAAAACGTTTCGATAAGTTTTGCTTTTAGGGTCTCGGTGACGGTCTGTGGGTGATCAGCGGCGATAAGACCCATTTCTTTTGCTAAGACAAAATTAAAATAGGCGATTTCCCCGGTGCCAAGTTCACGGACTTTGTAGGGGACAAAACCACTTGGCAGGGCTTTCATCCAAGGATGGTCACCATTGAGTTGCCCAAAGTTGGCGTAGTTGCGATCTACGTTGCGAGGGCTAATGCTTCTTCTGAGGGGTCGAGCTGCCATACTTTGTCTATCGGCACTTTCTTCCAGTGTTTGAATGAGACAAGCCAAATTTTGGACCTTGGTCGATCTGATCTGTTGGACAAGCTGACCTGAAATCCTTAACGAAGATGGCATGAACCCTGCTGGGTAGTCCTTCGGACTGTGTGGAGTGACGGTTATTTGCAGTTGGCCATCAGTTTTTGTACATAGTTTTTACGAAGTGCCCAATATCGGAGGCCTCAATGTTTTTTTGGAAAAACCGACAAGTTTATCAAATCCTTTTAAAGGAAACTTTGATGAAAGTGACTCCGCTTGCCTTTGTTTTGCTGACGGTCTTTTGGGTTCTGGCTGAGGCCTCTCCGGGTGCTAAACCTGCTAAGGTTCCGCTTTGTGACGGGCAGCCAGATTTTGTGAACCAACACAAAGAGGAGCTGACACAGGGGATTGAGGGCTTGCCAAAGTTAATTTTAGTCGGCCGCAAAGCATTCTATTATGTTGAATCCAAAAATGGTCAAACGCGAATGCAATCCGAACAAGATTTTGAAAACGGAAAATCAAAAGTGAATTGTGCAACTTTAAAGGATAGGAAATCCCAATCCTTTTCTCTTTATGCCCCAGTTCTGCTTGATTTAACGGGACAAAAATCGATCAAAAACACCTTGTGGCAGTTTCAGGTAATGGCAAATGCAAAAGAAGTCGGCGTTTGGAATCAAATGACGGTTTTTGGTTCGAAGTGGACGGATCAAAATGCCAAAGTGAAGGTCTACCAAATTACTCACGAAGAATACGAAATTCTACTAACCAGAGAAACCGAAAATAAAATTGAACACCTATCCGTTCGCTTTGACGTTGCGACGCCATAACGACGCGGCTTTACGGCCGCTTTTTTAACGGAGCGGCTTTACGGCCGCATTATTCGAAATCGATACATGCAAAACCGCCCAATGGAGTTTTAAGATTTGTCACCTGGCCCTGGTAGAGGCGGGCGATGGCTGTTTGCACCCGACCTTGATAGGCATAGAAGCGCAAATCATATTTAAAATTTTGCGGTCCGGTTGCGGTTTCAAACGTAATTTCAGGCGCTGGTATATATTCTTGAGCTAGGAAACCATCTTGTAGCATTTCCTGAAAGGCTTTTCGCGCGATCGAGGCTCCACGGTAACTTTGTTTTGATCCATAGGCCCGCATAGGCTTGAAAAAAAGTTGCTTACGTTGGGCCCAAAGGGCCTCCGCCGAACCTTGATTTAAAATTTGGGCCCCGGGCAAGTGACCGCGAATGGTCGCTATTATTTGCGGATCTAAAAGCATGGACTCTAAAAAATCGGGCTTTTGCCATTCAATCAAACGTTCTTTGTCGGCCAAAAGAAAATACTCATTGGGATTGGGCGAAAAGCAAACTTTTCGACTTAGAAAAAGATCTTTTAAATTCTTGCTTTGTGGACCATTTAAAAAGAAATCATTGTAACGATTGTAGATCAAGTCGTAGGTGCCAAGCTCGGCTTGGAAGTCCTGAATTTCAACAGTCCATCCAAAGGATTTCAAGATCTGCTGGCAGACTAAAAACTCGATGTACAGGCGTTGTTGACTTGGCACTTCGTCGATGATCGCAACCCGTAGATTCGTTTTTGCAGTTTTTCCTTGAAACTGAAGCTCCTGTTCAAACATTGATTTAATTTCACTATTGGAAAAATCCGCAACTGGAAATGCCTTTTTGTGAAGCTCATACATTTCCATTGCCATGATCATGAACGCCGCATTGGTGTTTATTTCTATGAGCTTGAGTTGTTGGTCTTTATCAAGATGAAAATCGTAACTCATCATCACTGATTTGTTCCCTGGGTCGGCAATTTCAAGGGCTGCCAACGAGGGGGCGTAATGCTCAATATATTTAGGCTGGCTGCGCAGAAGAAATGCAGCGCTTACAAAGGCTTGTGCCTGCTGCAAGATGGATTTTGGCAATTTCACAGTGAAAGGACTTAGCAGGTTGTCGGCAACAATGGATTCCAAATCCAAAGCCGCCAGGCCGGGGTATTTTAGTTTTAATTGAGCCAGAAAATTTATTTTTAGCTCGCTGCTTGCTGGGATCGAGTTCACCTTTGAAATCACTTTGGCTTAACGAAGGCGTCGCCTTTTTTCCAGCCGGCTCCGCAAAGTTCACCCGATTGTAAGGCTTGTAAAACTCTTAGAATTTCACCGGCGTCACGGCCAACACCTGTATTGTGAATTCCCATATATTGTATTTTTTGTTCTGGATCGATGATAAAGGTTCCTCGGGTTGCTATGCCACGTTCCTCTAGCAGGACTCCGTAATCCCGGGACATTCTCTTTGTTAAGTCAGCTAACAAGGGATAGCCCAGGTTTCCTAGGTCGTCTTTTAGCCAACGTTTATGCGAGTGCACAGAATCCACAGAACAACCCAAGACCACGCCATTGGCTGATGTGAAATCTTTTTGGCGATCGCGAAACTGTGGGGCTGGTTGATCAATCATTGGCATAGTTGGTTCCTTATTCGTGGCTTGCGTTATTTCATTCAAGAAGTATTTATTGTTGCCACATAAAGCGAAATAAGCCAAGTACAGCTCTGTATGGCAGCAAATACTCCTATTAAATTAATGTCCTGGAATGTGAATGGAATTCGCGCCTGCGCAAAAAAAGGTCTGGAAAGTTTTCTTAAAAATTCGGCCCCAGATATTTTCTGTGTGCAAGAGACCAAAGCCCATATCGAACAAGTCGAAGAATCCGTCAAGAATCTGGGATATGGCCAAGCCTTTTGGTCGTCGGCCAAGCGAAAAGGCTATTCGGGTGTCGCGACCTTCTGC
>CALQIT020000129.1 GCA_943330705.2 Streptomyces griseus | reverse complement strand
TGACCAACGAACGACAGGGGTAGTTCATAACTACCCCTTTGCGAGCCACAGAAATTCGCCCCTCTTCCATGGGCCCGCGCAAGGCCTCCATGACATTGGCTGAATACTCCAGCAACTCATCCAAGATCAGGACCCCGCCGTGGGCTCGCGAAATTTCGCCAGCGGCGGGCGTGCTGCCACCACCAATCATCGACATCAGGGGTGTTGAGTGGTGCGGCTGCACCAACGGTCGCCATTGAACTTGCTGAGCAAAAAGTCTTGCGTGACGCTGGATTTGCAAAAGATCCTTACTTGAAGGAGCCCGTAAAAACCCAGAAATAGCTTGGGCGACTGTCGTTTTACCGCAACCAGAAGGCCCTGCCAACAAGGCGGAATGCTCACCGATGGCCAGCAACTCAATAAGCTGTGCTTGGTCCTTGGTAAAGTAAAAATCTTCATAACGAGTCGGACGAACCGGCATAGCAATAAGCTCGGGCTCTTCCACGGCAAAGGGCTTTGCAAGTTGTGCGAGGTTTTCCAATCGTATTTTGCGGCATGGCCCCGGATATTCACCTGATCCAGTCAACACCACCGGGGACTCTTGGCCAAGCCCTTCATTGAGATCTTCGGGTTCAGAAACATCACCACCAAGAGAGAGCTCGCCATAGACAAAAAAATCTTTCTGCAAAATGGATTTTGGAATTTGTTCGGTTTCCCAAAGATAGGCTACGGCAACGGCCAACTCCAGCCCTCGCGATCGCTTTTTGAGATGACTGGGACTTAGATTGACTAAAATTTGCTGGGCCTGGGGAAAAGAAAAACCCGCAGACTTGATCGCACTTTTAATGCGAAAAGCGCTTTCCTTTAAATGCTGATCTGGCAATCCCAAAAACTGAATGACCGGAAGCCCCGGCCAAAGTGTAAGTTCAACTTCAACGGGGATCAGCTGATTGTTCTCGCGAATGAATGATTGTAGTTTCATAGGCAAGCCAGGGTTGCAAATTTATTCCCAGCTTGAATTGCAAAAAAGATCTTCACACGAATCACAGAGCAACCGCGATTCGGACCGAAGTTTAGATTCTAGTTGGGATCCTAGTTTAGAGCCTAGATGGGATCCTAGTTTAGTTCCTAGCTTAGACTGTCGCTCAAGCCCAAAAGTAGATCAGCTACTCGAGGTCTTTGACGTGCGACAAAGGATGATGTTCATCCACTGTTTTTACCAAATTCCCAGTTGTCACGTTGGTGTAAATTTGGGTCGTTTGAATACTAGAGTGTCCTAGCAGCAATTGAATCGACCGCAAGTCAGCACCACCCTCAAGTAATGCAGTCGCACAGCCATGGCGAAAGCGATGCGGATTCACGGGCTCGGAAAAACCAGATTTTTTAGACCATGCTGCCAGCCATCGCCAAATATCAACCCGAGAAGGTCGGTTGCCGCGATCATTAACCAGCAAAGAATCGGTTTTTTCTTTCAAGATCAAAGGTCGTACGACAATCAAATAATTGCGTAAACCAGCTGCCAATTTTGCTGTGACTGGCACCAATCGTTCTTTCTTTGCCTTGCCAAGAATTTTTAGCCAGCCTTCGGTTTCGCTATAGTCCTGCAAATTCAAAGAAATCAGCTCGCTGACCCGACAGCCAAGGCCAAACAATAAAAGCAAGGTTAGTTGATTGCGTGCCGAACGATTTGCATCGTCTGTTAGACAAGAAGCAAAAAGGGTTTCAAAATCTTGCAAGTTCAAGGTCTTTGGTAGACCAACTTTGACTTTTGGTGGTTTTAAATCGCGCAGTTCAGGCGCCGGTACGCCCCGGCCCTCGCAAAACTTAAAGTAGGTCCGCAAACTTGAAATCACCCGCGCCTGCGAGCGCGTGGAAAGTTTGTGTTTCTTCATGAACTCATAGAACCCCGAGATCGTAGTTTCGCTTTCTCGGTACTGGGCGAACAATTCCAAATCACGACGATAAGCCATGATGGTATTTTGCGAACGACCCCGAACAAATTGTAGATCTTGAAAGAATTCAATCCAAAGATGTAGTAACTCAGCTGCGTTTTTCATTAACCGAAATGAAACGCAATTTTAGGCAAAATAGCAACATAAAAGAAGACGTTGGCCTTGATCATTTATGAAATGAGGACCAACGCATCAGCAGCTTAATTTTTAGAAAAACTCGATTGGCATATTCGGCAGCGGACAAGCCTGACCATTTACACTGTCAATCAGCAAGGTCATACCTAAGCGATTCGTGTCGCTGCCACGGTATGGGCCAATTCCAGAAGCCGCATTGGTGACTTGTCCCCTAATGATATAGCCCGTAAATGTGGCAGTGCCGGCCTCGGCAACGATGCGCATTCCTTTGAAAATCGCGCCCTTTTCCATAATTCCATTTTCCAAAGGACGAATCATATACTGCCCAGGAATCGCCCAGCATAAACTGCGATCACCAGCTATATTGATATTCATAGCACCGATCAGCTGCACGGGACCGCCATAGTAGAATATGGCCTTTGGATCAGCCAGATCAAAACCCGCCGCGGGTTGAGCGACGATATCGAATTGCCCGGTGACCGAACCCAAGCCAGTTGAAACTTGAACGGCATTTAACAAGGTCGAAGTATTAGCAAAACAAGTCGGACAATTTATATAGGCGTCGATGTAAGGGGTTGGCGGAACCGCTGCGGAATTATCACTTTTCTTTTGGCAGGCACTCAGGCCCAGCAAAAGGGAAATTGTAAAAATCAAACTTTTTGCAAACGATAATTTCTGTAGTTTCGCCATATAACACCTCTGTGCAAGCACCTTTCTTTTATTGACCGCCAAACGCACGGCTAGCTTTTAGACCACTAAAACGACCTAGACGTTTCCAACCCCGAGCACCACCACCTGATGGATAGGTGGACTCTGAAGGGTAAAGGGCGGATGTTGTTGTTAAACTTTCTGATCCGGTTAAAAATGTTCTGCAGTCATAAGGACCCACTTCGACAAACTGGCAAGGTATATATCCTTGCTCAGTGCGGGCAATCGCAAAATTCTTATACCAGATTTCGCCGGCGTATTCACTGGCCCCAGCGCCGTCGCCTTGATCAATCGACTGATCGACGATCAACATAACTGCCCCGTAAAGATCGGAATAGAAACCATGATACACAGGCTTTCCATCGCGGATGAACCACTTGTTGTAGACAGCATATGGGCTATAATCATGGCCATGCGAGGTATTTCTTGCAACCACGGCATCTTCCGTCAAAAAAGTTCCTGTATAGTATTGATTGTTATCAAAGTAGCTGATCATCACTTTGCCAGCATAGCGGTTACTGCCAACATCGTAGGTCTTCACACTGATTCGTAGATCCGTTGGATTATTCAAAGGATGAGAAGCAACATAATTGCTAAATACAGATAGACTATCATGGGCCAAAGGTGCGGTTGCGCCCTCCATCCACTCAGAGCCACGTGCCACATCTGTTTCTCTCGAGTCATCCGTTGGTGTCCCCGGAGCCGTCGGATCTACAGCCGCGACAACAGGAGGCGTTTCCGCAGTGGCTTGGTTTTTCTTTGCACAAGCTACTCCAAACAATGCCATCACCAGAAGTAGGCTTGCTTGTGTGAGCAGAATCTGCATTTTCATAACTACTCCCGAGGTTAGAGTTCTTGCTACAAGAATGCTATTGCTAAGCCCGTGCCTATTCTGACAAAACAGCATAACTCACTGAAACCATAGGGATTTTTTCCAGCCAAGTCCCAACCTGAGACACCCCCAAGCCTTCGCAAACAAAATTGCACCGACAATTTTTGTAAAACAACAATTTATTACTAATTTTAAGCACTTAAGGCCAAAAATATGAATTTTAAACCCATAAACACCCCATTCAACCAGTCCAAGTGTTTAAACCCTTTACAGTCAAAAATTTGAAAAAGACCCTTTCAATCAGAGCTCCCCCATGTTGCACCAAACAACCCTTAAACCGTGGGAGCCCTGGGGGTCAGCTCTTCGTCGGCGGGCTCGGCCCGGCAGGATGCCGTACCCAAAGGCCGCCTGAGGGCATGGATGCCCGCCCCGCCGACGAAGAGCTGACCCGCGGGGCTCCCACGGTTTAAGGACAGCCCCAAGCCCAGCCCAGAAAGATCTAGCCTCCCGCAGAGCAAGCCCCCATGTCAGAATCAAGAAATGCACCCGGCCGACATCGCCAGAGAAGTTCAGAAATACCCGTTCTTCGAAACCTTCGAGGCCGATATTGTCATGCAACTTTGCACCATGCTTCGACCGGTCAGCTTTACCCACGGCGAAGAGATCCTTGCCACTGGCAAACTGAATGATCGACTTTTCTTTCTTCGAACAGGCGAGGTCGAGGTCCTGGTCGATGGCGAGCGTGTGCGCATTTTAAATCAACCCGGTGAAGTCATCGGCGAAATGAGCGCCCTATCGCAAAAGCCAACCAGCGCTACAGTCCGGGCCATTTCTAAAGCAGAAGGCTTCGCCCTTGAGATCATCGATTTTAGCTCGGTCCATCCAGGGCAAAAAGATCGTTTTCAGTTTTTACTCTACAAAGTCTATTCTGCTGTTTTAACTGAACGACTCATGCAAACGAACGAAAAGGCAAAACTGTTTGAGCGCACGGCCCGCGATCTTGAAAAGGCGAAACGGGACCTAGAGACAATCACTTCCGGCCAGATGAGCTATCTTTTGATGGAAGCAAAAAAAGCTCAGGATCGAAAGCAAGTTCTATTTGTCGATGAAAACAAGAAGCTGCAACTGTTGGC
>CALQIT020000128.1 GCA_943330705.2 Streptomyces griseus | reverse complement strand
TGGATTCAAAATGTTGCCGAGTAATGCGCCTTGCTTCTTCAAATCCCGCATCCAAAAAAAGTGCGCCAATGACGGCCTCGTAGGTCGATGCTAAAATTCGCGGTTTGCGATCCCCGCCTGAAGCTAGCTCGCCTTTACCCAAACTTATCGCACTACCCAAGTCTAAATCATTTGAGACCTGCGAAAGTAGGTTCTCGTTGACTAGGCTGGCCCGTTTTTTCGAAAGGGAGCCTTCTTCATCAGAGGGAAAAAGCTCCATTAGTAATTCACTGAGAACCAAGTCAACAACGGCGTCCCCTAGAAATTCATACTTTTCATTATGGCCAACGCTTTTGGCTTTTTTTTCAAAATGATAACTTTTGTGGGTCAACGCCCGCTGCAGAAGTTTTGCATCTTTAAATTGATATCCCAATCGCTCTTCAATTGGCGTCATGTGTGAGTACCTTTCCTTGGCCTAACGGCGTCGCCTGCAAGTGGCCTTCCAGTTTTTGCGGGTTTTGAAAATAATTTTTAATTTCCAACTTAATCTCTTGTCCCGCCAGGCTAGCTAATTCATTGACGCCGCTAATTTCCACGGGCCAGTAATCACGAGACAGTCCTTGAGTTAGGCCCTTTGCGGTGGCCTTTAAGACCAAAACATCTTTGATCTTACCAATTTGTTGTAAGGCCTGAGACTGGTATCGATGAAGACTGAGCTCACGCAACTTCTGTCCACGACGGGCGCGCTCAGATCCGTGAATAGCCCCTGTCATCAATGCCGCTTTGGTCCCGGGACGCTCACTATAGGGGAATACATGCAATCTGGTCCACGGGGTTTCGGCAAGGACCGCGTAGGTGTCTTCGAACTGGGCTTCTGATTCAGAGGGGAATCCAACGATGACGTCCATACCAACAAATGCACCAGAAACACGCTCGGAAATTTTCACAAGGGATTCAATGACCTGAGCCTGATTATAATTCCTTTTCATGCCCTCAAGAACTTCCGTATTGGCACTTTGGATGCTCATATGAAAATGGGGACACATGCGCGAATCCTGATACAGATCAAGCAGACGATCCGTGACCTCGATGGGCTCTAAGGAAGAAAGGCGGAAGCGCGGAATCCGAGTCCCCATCAAGATTCTTTCAACGAGGTCTTCTAATTTTAGCTTCTTGTCGCCGACCCGATCTTCGTAATCGCCAATGTGGACACCGGTAAGAACCACCTCGCGAACGCCCTGTTCGTACAACTCATTGATCCTGATGATTAAATCGTGGACCGGAATGCTTCGGCTTTTGCCTCTGGCAAAAGGAATAATACAATAGGTGCAAAAGCTATTACAGCCATCCTGGATTTTCAAAAAAGATCGGGTATGGGAACGTTCTTCCCCGCCCCCCATTTCAAGATCGTCTTTGCGAAAGATATTGGATTTAAAAACCTTTTCTTTCACTTCGCCTTTAAAATATTGCTCAATAATTTGCGGAAGCAAACCTTTGTGCGAGTTTGCCACGACTAAATCAGCACCTGGCAAATCCGCAAAGGCCCCTGTATCAACCTGCGCCGCACAGCCAGTGACTACGATCGTACAAAACGGATCCTTGATCTTTAATTTACGAATCAAGCGAACAGCTTCTTTTGTGGCCTCTGCAGTGACAGCACAAGTATTGAGAACGTGAATTCTAGGGTCAAGTTTAGGCTCAAGCGAAGAAATCTTATGTTGCGATAAGTTCTTTTGAATCAGTCCCGTATCATAGGTATTTACTTTGCACCCGAAGGTATGGACTTGGTAGTTCATAAAGTAATCCACGCCCCGCCCAGCAAGTGGCGCCCACGATAGATCACAGCCGCCTGGCCCGGTGTCACTGCCCGCTGCGGCTCTGCGAACTCAAAACGCAATCCCCGCTCGGTTTTAAAAACTTTGGCTGCAGAACTCTTTCCCGCATAACGAATTTTTACTTGAACAGTTTCACCATCAGTTAAAGGGCCCAACAGATGGGGATCTACGGCTTCCACTTCGTTTTTGAAAAGATATTTCTCGTCACCGATCCAAACGGTGTTATCCGTTGCATCGATTTTAACCACAAATAACTTTTCATGATGAGTCATGCCCAGGCCTTTGCTTTGGCCGTAAGTGTAATGATGAATTCCCCGATGCTCCGCCATGACCTGGCCGGATGGATACCGCTTAAGCAAACCACTCTTTTTTGCCAAGACCTCGGCAGGAACCTGAGATTCAATAAATTTATCATAGCCTTTATCACCAACAAAACAGATTCCCATTGAATCTTTTTTCTTAGCAACAAGCAGACCCTTAGCTTCGGCATAGGCGCGAACTTCGGGCTTTGTCATGTGGCCGATTGGAAATAGCAAGTTCGGCAATATGTCTTTTTCGATGGTAAAAAGAAAATAGGTTTGATCTTTCCAATCATCATTACTGGTATGAATCTGCGCCAAACCATTGCTGTCGCAGACAAGTTGAGCATAGTGGCCAGTCGCTAGGTAATCACAATCCAGCTCTTTCATTTTGCGAATCAGATGATCAAATTTCAGATAAGTATTGCAATTCACGCAAGGCAATGGAGTTTGTCCCGCCAGATAAGACTTTAAAAACGGATCAATGACCGCCGTGCGAAACTTGGCTTCGCAGTTCAATACGTAAAAGGGAATGCCCAATTTATCAGCTACAGAACGAGCATCATCGACGTCGATACTCGAACAACAAGTGCCACTGCCTTCGGTGATATCGCAAGACGAGTAGTCCCAGACTTGCATCGTTGCACCAACAACATCGTAACCTTGCTCAACCAACATAGCTGCCGCCACCGAACTATCGACTCCACCACTCATTGCAACTAAAACTCGCCCTTTAGACATGGTTCACCGGCATATCTTGATTTGGATTTAACGATCGTAAACGGGCCACTACTGTTTTTAAGACTTCGACAAACCGGTCCACTTGCTGCCGATCATTTGACCAGCCAAAACTGACACGCAAACTATTTTGCGCCTCCTGACGGCTAAGTCCAATGGCCAGCAAGGTTGGACTGGGCTCTGGGTTTCCGCTGCTACAGGCCGCTCCGGTGCTGACCGCAAAACCCTTCATGTCTAAGCTCATCAGTAAAGTTTCACCATCGACATCAGAAAGAATCAGGCTAGAGGTATTCGCTAGGCGCAGTGCTTTGCTATGATTTACCGTAACACGATCAATTTCCTTTAAAACGCGATCTTCGAAATGATTGCGAAGATCAGACATTTTTTTTGCTTCCAATGGCACAGCTTGAAGTTTTTCAGCCATCAGGCCAAAGGCATAAATGCCAAGCGCATTTTCGGTGCCTCCGCGGCGGTAACGTTCTTGCCCGCCGCCATGAATGAGCGGCTCCCATTCAGTGCCACGTCTGGAATAAAGAAGGCCCGTGCCTTTAAGGGCATAAAATTTGTGGGCTGAAAAACTAGCAAAATCCACACCCAAATCCTTTAGATCCAAAGAAATTTTCCCAAGTGCTTGAACCGCATCGGTGTGAAATAGGGCGCCTCTTTGTTTAGCAAGGGCGGCCATTTGCTTAACCGGAAAAATAGCGCCAGTTTCATTATTTGCATACATGATCGAAACCAAGGCTGTTTTTTCAGAAAGACATTTATTGTAATTTTCTAAATCTATCTCACCACTTCGATTCACATCCAGGTAGTGGACTTTAACACCTTGAGTTTGCAAAAACTGAAACGCCTTTAGAACCGAAGGATGCTCCACTCTGGAAGTAATGTATTCATTTCGCCCAGAGTCTTTCATTTCAAAATAGACACCCTTGATAACAGCGTTGTTGGCTTCAGAGCCTCCGCTGGTAAAAATGAGTTCAAGCGGAGCGGCACCTAACATACTCGCTAGCTTAATCCGTGCTTCACGAAGAAATGTTTTCGGACCCCGACCCTCCCAGTGGATTGAACTTGGGTTACCCCAAGACTCTAGCGCCTGGGGAATAGCAAGCCTTACGACTTCTGAAATCGGGGTGGTTGCGTTGTGGTCAAAATAAGTCCGTGTCGTGCTCATATAAATTGTTTTGTCTTTTCAAGGTCTTGCAAGTTGATGGCTTATAGCATCAATCTGTTTCAGACACAAGGTCATGCCCCACGCTTTGAAAAAAACGACTGTCAAAATTAATAAGTTAATTCAACTACTTAGCACAAATATTCAACTCCGTCCCCAGGCCAGACAATAAACAGCCACAATGACTAATTTACATCCCCTTTATCTTCCAAGTCTTATGTTGCGTTTTGATGAACACATTTTCACGTGTAAACTTGAATCAATGGATTCCCATAGTGAGAAATGTCCCCTCAAATCGAATATGGCGCCTTTCGAACAATGAATGCGCGCCCTGGTTTGCCTGAAAATTGCTTATGTAAATAAGAAAAAAATCCGATGGAGGTACTGATGGTTACCCCCATTTTAAACCGTAGGTTTTTTCAAGATCATCCGCCAAGCCCCGCCATTTATCAGAAGTGGCGCGAGTTCTATGAATGGACCGATCAAATCCTTCCCGTTTATGAGTGGCAAGATGTTGTCTATGTGGGTTGCTTGGCTTTGCCAAAAGAGTTTCCCCTCGGTCCGAAAAAAGTTGTGTTCTGTCTTTGTGATATGGAATCACTGTCTATCACATGGGAGCGATTCAATGGGTTGACAACCTTTGTTCGAAGCTCGGTAACTCCAATTCAGCCTATCGGACCGATGAAATCGATTGAAACAAAACCTGAAGTTGATTCCGTCATTCATCATATTGCCAACGAGGAAACCCAATTCAAACCAGCCTCAGAACAGACCGTGGCCAATAGGGAAGCAGAGCTTGCTGAAAGTCCGACTATGATGATCATAAATCCCGATGATTTTGGCGACGAGGTTAACGAGGAAACTCTTCTGGCAGATCTTGCAAAACTAAACAGTCGGGATCTGGACGCCGAAGAACAAACCCTTAT
>CALQIT020000127.1 GCA_943330705.2 Streptomyces griseus | reverse complement strand
CATCCGGGTCAACCTTTTCATCGCCCTATCGCAACTTGGGGGGGGGCAATCGGTGGTCCCTCATTAAACCTAGGTCGCTATGTTTCGACAGGAACCTACAATGACAGTTCGGCGCCCGTTCAGCTTGTGGACAATCTTTCTGTCTCTGTAAGTGCTGGATACTTTCGTGTGCTGGACGGCCTAGCCAAGGCGTCACCTGTGGGCTGGGCCAATGTCAGCCTTGTCTATGACTACACTCATGTTCGGCCCATTCAGTCGATGAAAGAAGCCCTTAAAGACACTTGGTATGACAAAGCAATCATTCCCGCATTTATGGGAAAGCTGGCGGCGGTTCTAACTGCTGATGGCACGGCTAAAGAAATATCAGATAAAATACTGGAAAAGCCGGGGGACAAAGCAGCCGGCGTGCAAAAATCCTTGGATGCCTTTCTCCTGGACCTCCGTGACGGCGAGGTCTTCACCATCACAGAGTCCCTTGCCGTGTCCTCCTACTTGCAGGCCTCGGCATCGATCGATGTCTTAGCGGGGGTGACGCCAATTGGATTTCTAAACTCGGTCTCGCTTGGTTTTGATGGCAACCGGGCGATCACAAAACAAGTCCAGTTTGTGCGAATCTCTAACGATCGATTCAATGGCCTTCACGTCTACGTGCGGGGAATGAAAAATCAGGGGAGGGGACTCGAGCTGAATGCAAACTTCTACATGAATATTTTGAAATTGCGAAACCAAGCAACCGAGGCCGATATAAGAACCGACGCCTTTATTATTGATTACAATCCAGGCCTTTCACATGAGACCGATGAGAATTCGGAAGAGGGGCAAAAGTTTAAAAAAACCCGCGATAATCTTCGAGTCTCTCTTTATCCTTTGTTTACCAATATTGATACCGAGATGCTTTACGATCGCTTTGCCGACAAAAAATTTAAACTTGAACATCAGATGAAAGCGAAAGAGACAAAAACGAACTTTCTGCTTTGGCGTTTCAGTGATTATCAGGAAGACCACCACTTAAAAATCATCTACCCGCCAAACCCCGAACAACCGGAGCTTAAACCCGAGGACGAAGCCGTTGAAATCTTCACCACCAGGCGCGGCCAGCTTACGGGCCGAGATATTCTGGGATTTCTAATTGATCTGGCAAGTTCGATTCTGTCCAACAATCAGACGCCGGGTACCCTTAATAAACCGGGTGGAGGAAACCCAGCCAACTCTCCATTTGGCAAAGCTCGTTGGCGCATGGTGACCTCGGAAATTGATTTGAGCAAAACCGGTGAACAATACAAAGATATTTCCATGATCAACCATGTGTGGGGCGGGTGGTCGCTGAAAAAAGAAAAATTTCAGGACATTATCAGCGAAATTTCTGATTCGCTAAAAGACACAGAGTTGGCTTCCTACAAAATTATTGATCCGAATGAGTTCTTAAATACTAAAAAATTGGATTTCTATCGGATTTCAGCAAATCTTTCGATTCTAAATGGAGGCCTGGCCCGAATTCGCAGCCTTGTTAGCTTACCCGCCGAAGAACGATATTTGGCTTTGATCACGATGATGGGACGGGGCAATTTTGAAATAGGCTATGCCAAGTACCTTGAGAGTTGCTACAACGAACGAAGAATCAAGCCCGGCAATCGTGGTGCGACAGTCGATAAAGGACCCTTTGATTGGGCCGAGGGCAAATCCTACAAGTGTTTGGATCAGTGGATGATGGCAATGATTCGCGCCAGCCAACAGGAGCCAAATCCAGCGGCAGCTCCAAATCCAGCGCCAAATCCCAATCAAGATAGAGTCAAGGCCGCCAAATGGATCAATCAAATAATATATCTTTTGGATCAGCGAATTCCGACCCCAGAACTGCTCAAAGTCCTAGGTAAAGAGAACTATCTATACTTTGTTCGCATTAATGGTTTTCGTGTTGGTGACGAAGATGGTGATCTTGAGTACTTCTCGAACTCCTTTGGCGATCCAGAAAAAGAATACCCAGAAGCCGGTGGAATCGTCGGCCTTTACACGAAAAAGACTGGAATTATTCCCACTGAAATCAATCGCAAAATTGGGGGATTCGACTAATGAGGCTGATTGTTTTCAATCTGATTTCTATTTTATTATGCGCTTGTTGCTTGGCAGCGGAGCCCTATGAAAATTTGCAATGGGGACTAAGCAACTCGGGAGCTGCGCAAAACATCGAACTTGATCATATTACAACTTTTAAAGTCCAAGCAAGAGCCGGCGAAGACATCAAAGTGCCATCCGCCCAAGTCGATCGCGCTGAAAAAATAATTATCGCGGTCTTAGATACCGGAGTTGATACGAACCATCCGGATCTGAAAGGGCGAATACATCGAAATGAATCCGAGTGCAAAGCCCTGGAAAAATTCTTAATCTGTATCGACGAAAAAGCGACTGAAAAAGACAGCGCGGGTAGCGAGATTGGCAAAGAACAATCGCGCAAACTTTGTGAAAAAATCTGGATGGACCTTTCTAACCCAGAAGTTGACCTTGATAAAAATGGCTATCCCTTGGACTGCTCGGGCTGGAGCATTCTGGGGCCGGTCAACGAAGCCCATATTCGCGGAAGGCCCGATTTTTCCGATGGCCAGGGACATGGGACTCATGTTGCGGGAATCATTGCTGCCAATCGCAAAAATGGAATCGGTGTGGCCGGAGTTTCAAATAATATCGAGATCCTTCCGGTCCAGGTGCTTGGCCTTAAACCGCAAGAGCCTATCAAGCCCCTTAGCCGCGAATTCGCGGCTGATTTTTCGCCGTTTGAAATGGGAAAAGAAAAATTCACAAAAAGTTTGGGTGATATGGTCGCCCGCGGTGTTATTTATGCTGTTCGTTCCGGCGCAAAAGTCATTAATTTTTCAATGGGATGGCCAGAAAGTGCGGACTCCGAATATTTGCGAAAAACTATTGAAGAAGCGCAAAAGCTTGGAGTCCTTATCGTTGCAGCGGCAGGAAACGATTCGACCAGGGCTTTACTCAGACCTTGCGCCTACCCCGGCGTTATCTGTGTTGCAGCCCACGGCCCCGATGGAGCGCTCTCGCACTTTTCAAATTACGGCTCTGGTGTTGACCTGGCCGCTCCTGGAACAAATATTCTAAGCACCTATCCGACTTCGATCCGTCCGGTTCGCTTTCGCGCCGAATTTGGCTACGAATTTATGCACGGAACCTCGCAAGCCGCGCCAATGGTGGCAGGGGTCATTGGCGAGATGCTAGCCCAAGGGATTCCAAGCTCAGAAATCTATGCGCGATTGATTCTTTCAGCGCGACCTCTTCAAGAAAAGCTTCCGCTTCTGTCGGGGGCCCCGCATGAACTTAAGGAAGACCCGCGCAAAGACAGCGAAAAGCTTGAGCCTCATTGGATTCTATCAGGCATGGCCAATCTGCAGGGGGCCTTAACTGTTCCTTTGACGGCTTTGATTTTGCCCACTTCAAAAGAACGACAAGAAGTTGTCTGGGATCGCCAACAAGCACAAATTCAATTAAAATTTGCTTTTAAAAATCTAACTAAAGATATAGCGAGCTCTGAAATTTCTTTGCAAGCTAGCTTTCTGAAAGTGAATCCGACAGCGACTAGACCCGCAATCAAGTCCGTTCGCTGGGACAATCAAAGCACGATATGGAAATTCGGTGAGGTTCGCAATCTACTGGTGGATTTGCAGCTTATCGACGCGGCTTTAAAGACTGCTACTTCCCCGTTAGCTGGCTCAGTGTCAAGCCAATCGCGAATACCTAGCGAACTTGATTTGATTGTCGATTTGACCACAGGAGCCAATACGATGCGCCTAGTTTTAGAAAGCGAAATCGTGGTGCCCATTCAAAGTCTGCAAGGAACAGCAGAAATGCAAACACTGAATTTAATCGGCATGCCGGCGCTAAGAACCTCGTTAGTTAGTATTGATGAAAACTTTGATGGACAAAATAGAGTCGACTATCTTGCGATCAATCAGGAAAAAGAGACCAATTCCTATTTTTTGCTAAAGCATGAGAACGAATCCTACAAAAATGTGGGCGCGTTCAAAGTTAAACTAGGTGCAGATCAGGATAACACCCGAGAGCTAATCACCGCGCGAATGGATCATCAGGGAACTGGGTCGTCAGGCTATGTGCTTGGCTTGCTTGTGGATCGCAGTGAAAACGACAAGAAAGACGTCTATTCAAGCTTGAAATTTTACTTTTTAAATTCGCAAATGCAACTTGAGAAAAGCTTTGATCTAGAAAATCGAAAAGTGCAGATGCCACTTAAAGTTTTCTGGCAACAAATTACCGGCGTAAAAAGACCCGCTTGGGTTGGTAAGGGCTATGACCCCTACAAAAAGATTTCGGTCCGCGATAAATGGGAAAATCCAACCGGTTATGAAAGACCCCAATCGCGTTTTTATTATTTAGATCGAGACGGGACCCTTCAGGCCCTTGAAAAGCACCTTGAATACCAAATCATTGATGTTATCGAACCTTCTGCGAGTCAGGTCAAAAGCGGCCGAGTACCGGTGCTCTTAGCAAAAGACCGTGGTACAGAATTAAAGCCCTCCTACATTTATGATTTCGCAATTGCTGAAGTCTTCGAAGGCAAAGTTGAAAAATTTCGAAAATTGGATTTTTCAGAAAATCAACAGCGCGATCAAGGCCGCGATCCTTTGCGCGATCAAGGCCGCGGCCAAAGGACCTACCAAAATCTTTTAGATACAAGAGTCGATCAGGCCCACTCCCTTGACTATTCATCCTTTATGAGTCGCGGGACATTTTGGTTTGGTGATGGTCCAATGCGCTCGCAGCGAATTTCTATTCTGATCCCGGACTTTATCAATGACGACTTTAAAATGTATGACGAAACCCTATTCCCGGAGCGGGGTCTTGTTGATTCGACGCTAAAGATTCGCGCGGCCTTCTATGGGCAACAAGAGTGGGGTGCCTTTGCTTTGACCAACTCCGAGATCCAGTATCACGATATGCGTTCGCACGAAGTGGCCGTGCACAGCCTTGAGCGCTATACTTTTTATCCTGATATGGT
>CALQIT020000126.1 GCA_943330705.2 Streptomyces griseus | reverse complement strand
TTCAGCAGATTATTCGAAGTCCAGAATTACGTTTGCCGTTAGTTAAGCTGGGCGAAGCGCACACAAATACCTTGAAGATTTTGTTAATGGAAAAAGGACTTCTTTCATGAGACTAGCAGTGGTTGGTGCAAACGGTAGAATGGGACAGGAAATTCTTTTGGCCGTAAAGGGGAAGAAGGAAGTCAAACAGTTGATCGGAGTTGTTCGCCAAGGGGTGGCTACGGGATATCATAGGACGGCGGTAGGACTTTCCCAGCAGCTTGCCAATGAATCAGATCTTCTGATCGATTTTTCTTTGGCAAAAAGCTTTGATAAAGTCCTTCTTTTTTGCAAAAAAAATAAGTTACCCTTAGTTTCTGGAGTAACCGGGCTGTCTGAGCGTCAACAAAAAAAGATAAAGCTTGCAGCAAGAGTAATTCCAATACTGTGGTCACCGAATATGAGCTTAGGCGTTGCTACCTTAAGAAAGGCCCTTCGTTCTTTGCAATCGATGCAAGATTACGACGCACAAATCATTGAATGGCACCATCGCAATAAAAAAGACAGTCCTAGCGGAACAGCCGTGGTCATGCATAATGACCTAAAACAACTAAAGCTAAAATCCTTAGCAACGCCGGTTGGAATTCGTGGTGGCGGAATTTTTGGAACCCATAAGGTTTATTTCATGTCCAACGACGAGACCTTAGTTTTTGAACATAAGGCAAATGGAAGGTCAGTTTTTGCCACAGGTGCGGTAAAAGCAGCCCTTTGGCTAGCCAAAAAGAAGCCAGGGTTATACACAATGGAAGATGTGCTGATACAATCCAAGGGATGAGGACCAACAAAGCACTCATTTTAGTAGCAGCAGAACTTACTACCGGCATGCAAAAAATTAATGATTCGCTTCGTGAAATTTCAAAAATTTGCCCAATACTAGCATCGTCTGCAGTTTACAAAAGATATCATAACAACAGAAAAGAAGATTTAAATTCCGAAATTTGCTCGGTTATTTTGCTGCAGACCGAATTTTCAATTCTTGAGCTGGCAGACCTCTTGAGGAAGTTTTCAGGAAGTCGATCTGATCGTTCGGAGTTGGTTGTAAGAATACTGTCTTTCGGTGATGAAGTCAGGCTTACGCCATCGATTCCATTACCGAATCCGGCATTGCATTCTGACTACTTGGTCCTAAAATGCGCCACTGAAATCTACGGAAAATACCTTCATCCAGTGCTTGGAAAAACCTTGGATGAAATACTCGCTGGTTTGAATACCGGAGAGCTCATTGAGTTCTTTGCACAACCAAAGGCTTTGTTTAAATGACAAGTTTCTATAAAAAGTTCGTTTTTAGCGTTGGCATTTTTTTCATCTTCGTTTGTTTGGGATGTCAGACTGCACCAAAGATTCAACTTGAAGAACAGGATCGTTCTCTAGCAGATCTGAGAAAAGCTATCCTATCAGTGATGGGTGAGCCCCGCCACGTCAGTGAAAACCAACGAGAATACTACTCACAATACTTTAGTCGGGTTGCCATTGATAAATTTGATCCAAGTACGGCAAAAGAGCGCCAGTTCGCGCGAATTACAATATTGGGTGATCGCCGACCCTATATTATTGACGTTGCGGTGTTCGTTGAAAAACGGGTTGGACAGCAATACCAAACTTCAGGCTTGGATAAGTCCAGCGCATTACAGATTAGAAAAGACATAAAAAATAAGCTTGTCCAAGGTCAAGACGGGATGAACGTCATTGACGATTTTAGAGCTTTCTAAATAGGATATAAGAATCCCTTGTGGATAATAAATATGAAGCAGCTAAGTTTTCGAAATTATTTACTATTTTTTCTTTTTGTTACTTTTACAGTAATGCTTCCTCAGCCGTTGAAAATGCAGAAATTTCTAAATCCACAAAACCTAATGACGATTCTAGCTTCAAGACCAGAACCGCCACGAATTGCCTTCAACGAAATTTTTCAACAAAGAAAAAATAAGCCTGCGCGAATCGATGAATTCGAAGTTCTTAAATTGCAAAGGCCGACAAGAAATTTAAATGAAGATCTTGAAAATGCCAATCCAAGAAAGAACCCGCTTTCTGATTTTAGAGTGCGAAAGATTGAATTGAAACAAATGGTATTTAACTATCAGCAGGCCTTGCCACTCCTGCAGGGAAGTCGTTGGGCTAAAGCTGATCTTCAGCAAGCAATTCAGAATTTTCAAAGTCCTGATATCAGCACCTCTAGCCCAATTTTTAGTCCTTCCCAAAAACCAACAGTTGTTGAGGTCGCGGGCTCTGGCTTGATTGAGTTAAGCAGTAAAATTCAGTTGGACTCTGGTCTACCGTTTGGCGGGGACTATCATTTGATTCTACAGCGCTATGAAGACGGCATCGCAAAAGAAATCGGCGCTATTGATTCCGTCAAAGGTATTTACAAAATTCAAGTTTCTGAGCTATCTGGTACATTGAAAGCTCAGGTTGTTCATAATAATGGCTTTGTACTTGGTGAAGGCATTGAAAGAATTTCCTTTTTAAAGATAAAGACGCCGACGGAAAGAATGGCGCCAACTATTTTGGTACGAAAGAATCCAAATCAGGTTGCAGCCAATAGCCGCTCGTTTGCGAACTCAATGGGTTCTTTCGGTGGCAAAGCTAAGAATCGAGAAAAAACAATAGTTGCTAATTTTCAGTCACCGACTCTGGGCCAGGACCTATTGGCCGACGAGCCCGGAGCTATTAAGATTGACCGTGTTGTTAGAAAATCTCACCTGATTGTTCAGGCAGTGGCCCCTGGTTACTATCCAACTTCTCAAATTTTGACTTCTGGAGCGGAATCTGCGGTCACTTTTTTCAGTGAAGAAATGATCAAAGCTTTAAAGGAAATCAGCGCTGATTTTCGCAAAACATCAGAGCACCCACAGACAGGTTCTGTTGTCTGGGGTCGAGTCGTACAAAATGGCAGGGCCCTTGCGGGCGCTTCGATTGTTATTCAGGGCCATGAAAATTATCAACCAATCTATTTCAATCAGCTTTTGCTTCCTGATTTTTCTGCAACCGCAACGTCGGAAAACGGATTTTTTGCGATTCTTGATTTGCCCGAGGGATTGCAAAGTTTGAAGGTGCTCATTGGCAAAAAGAATGCAGGTTTTGAAAACTTTTTAGTAAGCGATAATGCGGTAAATCCTTTACTTATCGAAACTGACCTCATTCTTGAAAGTGTCGACGTAAAAGTCTATGATGCGTTAAGCGGGGACCCCGCTTTTGCCCAGGTTGATTTGCAAAGTAATGAAGGTCTTCTTGAAGTATCAGGATCGGCCCGTGTCGTAGTTCCCGAAGTTAAGAAGTTAACGATTGCGCGGGTGTTGCCAGATTCCACAAAATACAGCGAAGCCGAGTACTACTTTCAAAGTGGAGAAGACTATATTCATTTACCGCTTTTAGAGACTCAATGGTTGTATGATATTCAAACAAGCCAAAATATTGAGAAGAATGAAGGCTTAGGGACTGTTGTTGGATTTGTAACGGATAGTGATTTTCAGGTCTACTTACCGCACGAGAAAAAATATCTTTCAAGCAACATTGTTTATTTTGATTCTTCTGGAAAAGTTACTGGCAGTGGCAAAGTCGGCGGCGGATTTATACTGTTCAATGTTCCAATTGGAATTCAATCGGTGACAATATTGAATAGGACGACTGCAATTTTTTCTGCTGAAGTCATCGAGGCCCGAGAAAAACGTCTCACTGTTTTAAAATATACCGACTAAAAGCTATCAACCCATTTTTTAAAGAAATCCCCGCGTTCTTCGAAGTTTTTAAACTCATCTAAACTAGTTCCTCCGGGGCTTAATAGGACGACGTCATTGGGCTGAATTTTAGATTTTACAGAATCCAGGCAAGCTTTCAGGGTTTTGAAAGAAGAACCCGGCAGCCCGGATTTCCGTTCAACTTCAGAGCGGCATTCACCAAAAAAAAATGGCAAAATCATACTATTTTTGGCAAATTCGGAAAGTTTTTCCCAGGGCAAATTTTTATCTCTACCACCTAAAAGTAGAACTAGTCTGCCCCCAGAAGGGACAGCTTCTTCAACGGATTTTACCGCCTGTAGGACTGACTCTACGGTTGTCGCTTTGGAGTCATTAATAAACAAAGTATCTTTATGAGTGCCCAAGTTTTCAAGTCGGTGGGCTAGTCCGGAAAATAAAGTCATTCCCAAAAAAGCAGCTGCTGGCCAGCCACCAAGCTCTGCACACTGAGCGGCCATCGCAAGGTTGTCCAAATTATGTTTTCCAATTAAACGGCTATTTTTGATTTTCAGCCGATTCATTAGCTTATCGTCTGCCGATGTCCAAAAGTAGGGAATTTGAAAAATGTATTTTTCTAAATAGGAAACTAAATCGCCTCCACACTGGTTCAAAATAATCGCTTTTTTACATTTCTCGATAATGCTTACTTTAGTATGATAATAGTTTTCCAGGGAATCATATCGTTCCAAATGGTTTGGCGTTAGGCTGGAAATGATTCCGAACTCAAGACTCAAGTTCTTAAAGGTCTCCAGCTGATAGCTAGAAAGTTCCAGGATAACCCAATCCGCTCGTTCTCGCTTTCCAGCGATAAGCTCAGAAATGTAATTGGCAAGTGGAGTACCAAGGTTTCCACCGACAAAGTGGCTTTTTGAAAAAGCTTTGAGTCCAGAATCTAAAATAGAGACCACAGTACTTTTGCCAACGGATCCAGTTACTCCAACGACTCGCTCATTCTGTAGGCATGAAAATGATATTTCCAGCTCGGAAGTGATTGTTCCTCCGGCCTTTAGGTACTCAGTTAGCCATGCCTTTTTCAAGGAAACCCCAGGGGAAACCACCAAAGTTTGCGGTATTGCCTCTGATAAAAGTCTTTTTGGGTCTTGGAATTGGCTTGAAAGGTCCTTATCGTCAAAAGTCACCAGATCTGAATCGCGATAGCCTAGTTTTTTTAGCAGGGTTAAAATGGCCCGACCGGAAATTCCAAGACCAATGACGGCAATAGGCATTTTAAGTTGAAGTGGCTGATTCGGGAATTGAATGGACATGTGGGATGGATATCAATGAATCACTTGAATTTCACCCATTCTTGTTCAGAATTAGAATATGAAGCCTGACAGCATAGATTTTCGTATTGCCCCCTTTACTGCGATCGTCAGCGATCTCCATTTAACCGAAGCTGAGCCTGTTCATCCTAAATATCCGCTTTGGAAGAAATACAAG
>CALQIT020000125.1 GCA_943330705.2 Streptomyces griseus | reverse complement strand
TAAGCCAGTAAACCGTGAAGTCCTTATCCAACGAGTGGAATATTGGGCGGTACATAAAAAAGCTCCTTTAGCGGCTGAACAAAATCTTTAAAATGAGATCACTCTTTCGGAATTTTTGCGGCACCTTCGTAGCCGAGTATAGGCTGCGACGACATCTACCTCTGAGCCTGGAACAAAAGGACCTTCTTCGGCGCTGGATCCTCGAGGGTGCAGAGAACAATTAGTCCTCAGGGTCATGAGGACCATCTAATTATCATTTACAGCCTATCTTAGCTGAAGAGTTCTCAATGTGAACAGGAGCCGTATACATTGAATACCTGCCGCCAGGTTGAGTTGCATTTTTGACCGCTGGACATGCAAAGCTGACATTTGTGGTTTTTCCAGGTTCAATACTTAGGTTTGCAAAAGCGTCGCGAAAGGTCAGTCCCTGAGCCCGGCGCGCATGCGCCGAGGGGACACACGCTCCAACAGACTAGCGAAGACGCACAAAGAGCAGACAAAGAGCAGACAAAGAGCAGACAAAGAGCAGACAAAGAGCAGACACGAGGCCAGAACCGCAAAAAGCTTCGTTGACTTACTTATAATTTACATATACCTTCAAAAGCAGGTCTTACGCTTTTGGGAGTTGAATATGGCGGCATCGGAGCGACTCAATGAGCTAAAAGCACTTGTTGGGGCGATGGACTTCATGGTTCGTGATTTTATTCCTGCGCCGTCGATTGATGAGGGAATTCCAAGAGGAGTCATCGTTGAACTTTCAGGACCAGCAAGAACAGAGTGGTTTCTTCAACTTTTGAAACTTCACCCAGAGTTTCGGACGTTCTGGGCAGAATGTGAGCAAAGCGTTCTTCCCACGGCCATTCATCAACGAGGGGTCGACCTGCAAAAAATCACCTTTGGCATCATCGGCAAAAACACCACTCAAGCTTTGCGGCGCGTGCTGCAAAGTCAACTTTTCCAGTTCGTTATTGCGCCCAATGAATTTTCTGAACTTCGAACTTATAAGGCCTTTCAACTTCTAACAGAAAAATCAAACACAACTCTTTTTCTTCTGGGAAAAAAAGAACCTGCAACGGCCTGGCCGATTTCCCTTCAACTTTCTATTGGCATGGAAGGCGAAAATTTTAAAATTAAAGTCCTTAAAAAGAAACATGGAAGGCCACAGTGAAAGTCAAATTGAAAGTTGCCTGTCTTTGGTTTCATTCCCCAGTCAAAATTGTTTCTGTCGCAGAAGCTTGCCTCCGCTTTGGTCCGCAAATTTGTATCCGCGAAGATCGGGCTGTGTTCATTGAAATTGGAAAATGCAGCAAGCTTTACTCGGAAGCAACATTTAGGGCTCGAGTTCAAATTATTCTTCGCAGAATGGACCTTAGCGCCAACCTAGCTATTGGTTCAGACATTCCTGATTCTTTAGTGCTAGCAAAATATAAGTGTTTTAATTTAGGAGAACTGCCTTTAGCTTCACTGCTGGACCTCTTTGATCCCTTTAATCAAGAGCCCCTTGCACGAAAGCAAATTCAAAAAATGATTTGTTCCTTTCGTGATCTTGGTATTCAAAACCTTGCCCAGTTTCAAAAAATTCCAGCCAAGGAATTGAGTTCTCGCTTCGGAGCCATAGGACTGCTCTGTCGACAACGGGTCGCTGGCGAACGAGCCTTACCCTGGCCACAATGGACCCCAGAGGAAATCATCACAGAAAGGACGGACTTCCCCTACTTCGAGTTTTACGGCGAACTAGATCCGATTTTATTTGAGCTTAAAAAACACTTGGATCGCATTTTTCAAAGGCTTTGGTCCCGGGGCTTGAAAGTGCAAAAAATTAGAGTTCTGATTCAATGTGAGGCCACCTCTATAACCCCAAACCCCAGTCGCAGCTTTGATTTTGAATTCCTATTTCCACAAAGCAATACAAAGGGTGCCCTTAACGTCATCAAAGAGCGCCTCTATAAAGATTTTGGGGGAAAGCCCATTCAATCACCGATTGAAGCTCTTGAAACAAGGGTGCTGCAAACAGTGATCGGATCCAGTGGCCAAAAGAATTTCTTTCATCAACGGGAAGAGCTCGCTGAACAGCTCTGTTCCATCGTTAACCAGTTGAGCGAAATCCATGGAAAAGAAAATATTTTCCAAGCCCTTCTGACCGAGGACCGTAGGCCAGAGTTTTCTTGGAAACGTGCAAACCATCTTTTGCCAGAGGACAATTCCATTTCTGTCGATTTAGTCGGTCGAATCCCCAAACGACCCACTTATCTGTTAGGGCCCGAACGGATTCAAGTCACCGCTGGCTTCCTGCATATTCGAAAAAAGAAATTCAAGATTGCCAAGTGGCCTGAATCTGCCGAGCGAATTTCTGGAGGCTGGATAGAAAGCTCTGCCGACGCCGCACAAAACACCTTTGATCGAAACTACTATCAAGTTGAAATCGAAGGCGGAGCTCTTATTTCCATTTTCGAAACCCCTGATAAAGAATTTTTTCTGCATGGCTATTTCGGATGAAAAATGTTTGTCGAACTTAAATGTAAAACAAACTTTTCTTTTTTGCGTGGGGCCTCGCACTCGTCCGAATATGTTTTAAAAGCTGCTGAGCTTGCAATGCCGGCGATTGGAATCAGTGACCTTAATGGTGTCTATTCCCTGCCCAGGGCCTTTGAAACCATCCAAGATCAAGCTCTGAAGCTTAAGCTTATTTCTGCCACCGAAATCGTACTCAAAGATCACCCCCCGATCACCTTGATTGCGCAAACCCGAAGTGCCTATGGCCTGATGTGTAGAATTATTTCCCAGGTTCATGCGGGCAAAGAAAAGGGCAAGGGCTTTATAACTCTTAGCGAACTGGCGGACCTTGTCGAAAACCACCAGGGGGGCAAAGCTCTTTTTTGTATTCCAGAGGTCAAAGCTACCACGAATTTCCCCTTTCTGACTGAACTTTTTCCTGATTCGGTCTTTGCCCCTTTATGCAAATACTTAGATGGCCTTGATGACGAACGAACCCATAACCTGATTCGGCTTGCGCAGCAGTTTAAAATTCCTATTGTTGCCACAAATGATGTTCACTACCATATTCCGCAGCGACGACAGCTTCAAGATTGCATGACCTGTATTCGCGAAGGCGTCACCCTGGAATCGGCGGGCTTTCATCTTTTTGGTAATGAAGAACGCTATTTAAAATCGGCACTGCAAATGCGTTCACTGTTCAAGGATCTTCCACAAGCCATCGCAAATACAGTGGCGATTGCTGAGCGCTGTACCTTTAGCCTTTCAGAGTTAAAATACACCTATCCCCAAGAATTTATTCCCCCCGGCCACAGCGCAAAAAGTTATCTTGCAGAGCTTGTCTTTAAGGGCGCTTACGAAATCTACCGTGGGATTATCCCGGCCAAAGTCGATGCGCAAATAAGACGTGAGCTTGCCTTTTTTGAAAAGCGCGGTGATGAACACTATTTTTTAACGGTCCAGGATATCGTTCGCTTTGCACGCGAAAGTAATATCATTTGCCAGGGCCGAGGCTCTGCGGCCAACTCAATTGTTTGTTACGTTCTTGGTATTACCAGTGTTGACCCTGTGCAGATGAATCTTCTTTTTGATCGCTTTATGAATGACGGTCGAAAAGAGCCTCCGGACATCGACGTGGATTTTGAACATGACCGGCGTGAAGAAGTGATCCAGTATATTTATAAAAGATTTGGTCGGGATCGGGCGGCAATGGTTGCCGCCATTCGCACCTATCGATCAAAAAGTGCTTTTATTGAACTGAGCAAAGCCGTCGGCGTAGAGGTAGGAACAATGTCTGCCGGCGAACTCGATCAACGCTTTGACGAGCTTGCCAAAGATCTAAAATATCGCCGACCCCAGGTTGAACGCCTGGTGAATGAAATGAAAACCTTTCCCCGTCATATTTCGATTCACACAGGGGGATTTGTACTTTCAAACGATCCACTTTTAGAAATTTGCCCCATCGAACCCGCCAGAATGCCGGGCCGAACCATCATTCAATGGGATAAAGATGATCTTGAAACCTTAGGTTTGATGAAGGTTGATATTCTATCGATTGGTTTTCTCACGGCACTTCACAAAGCAACAGACCTTGCCGGAATAAATTGGCGCGACATCCCCCCCGAAGATCCAGAGACCTACAAAATGATTGGCCGGGCTGCGACTCACGGTACTTTTCAAATCGAATCGCGAGCGCAGATGGCGATGCTTGTGCAAACCTTGCCACAGAATTACTATGACCTTGTGGTCGAGGTCGCGCTGATTCGTCCCAGCCCAACCGTGGGGGGCATGGTTCAACCCTATCTCAAGGGGCTACTTAACTCGCGAAAAGGAATTTTCTTTAAATCAGGACATCAAGCCCTGGATGCAATTCTTGGCAGAACATTCGGGGTTCCCATTTTTCAAGAGCAAGTGATGCAAATTTCAATTGAGGTCGGGGGTTTCACTCCCGCGGAAGCTGATCAGCTTAGAAGATCGCTTGGTAAACAACGAAGTGCCCAAAGTGTTGATGCCATGGGAAAAAAACTTTACCAAGCACTGATCGACAATAATATTCCTAACGACTTTGCCGACCGGCTTTTTAATTTCGTGAAAGGTTATGCGCATTACGGATTTCCTGAATCCCATGCGGCCTCCTATGCGTCGATTGCTTATAAATCGGCTTACATGAAGTGCCACTACCCTGCAGAGCTGTTGGTTGGACTTATTAACTCGCAGCCCATGGGATTCTATTCTGTAGATACCTTGATCAACGAAGCCAAAAGAAATGGTGTGATTGTCTTACCGATTGATCCAAATATTTCCCACTGGGAAGCCTTGCTTACGGCACCAAAGACAGTACGAATGGGTTTTTCGAATCTTCGCAAAGTTCGAAAGGAAGATATCAAGGCCATGATCCAAGAGCGAAAAAATCAACCTTTCAAATCGATCGAAGATTTCATTGCGCGCAATAGATTTGGCAAAGATGTTTTAGAAAATTTATCCTTCGCAGATGTTTTTTCTTCTTTTGGCCTGGATCGAAGGCACTCCTTTTGGCAGTCCGTCGAGTTCACTCAGATTTCGGGGGAAAAGACCGGTCAACAACTTTCGCTTTTTAATGAGAACGCAAAGTTTAGTCAAATCCCCGATCAATTCCAAAAAATGAGCTTACTTGAGGAGATCCGAATTGATTACCGCAAGAAGGGCTATTCTCTTCACGGAAATATAATGAAAGGTCTAAGGCTTGAACACCCAGACCTTCCCAAATGGACTTCGCTTCAATTAAGTCATTTACCACGTGGCCGAAGTATTCAATACGCAGGGGTCTTAATGATCATCCAACGTCCTCCCCCGGCCAAAGGTACGGCCTTCATCACCCTTGAAGACGAGTTCGGAAGTGTTAATTTAGTTCTGAAGTCTGCGACCTTCGACAAATTTCAAGACCTCATCACTGGCTCTCGATTTCTTATCGTCAGCGGAGTTGTGCAAAAAAAGGGGCTCGGCACTTCGCTTTTAGTTTCTGCGGTAAAGAGCTTTAGAATTAAAGAAGGCCTCT
>CALQIT020000124.1 GCA_943330705.2 Streptomyces griseus | reverse complement strand
GACCAGCGCACGACGATGATAGTACCACAACTTTTCCACATCATCTTCATTTTCAAAATTGAAACCATAGGAAGCCACAAAGCTCGATGCTTCTTTTAAAGTTTGAATGTTCAATTTTGGGGTGTCTATGGCCGATCGGCCACCAACCATGGTGTAAAGGGTCGTAGAATCAAATTTAAATCGTTGAGGCATAGCCCCTGACTATATTTGCAATTTTGAAATCAATAAACAAGATTCATGCAAAGGAATTGACTAGTGGCAGCGGAAAAATCCACAGGTGCTTACTGAAAATCTACCAATGGTCCCATTATGCGGGGCCTCGGCCGCAGGCGCTCCATCGTAGATCTTTGTATTCACAAAGCTCAAGGAGCCCTTAAAAAAATTGTTATCAAAGGTCCCATCCATTGTAACACTGCCATAATCATCAGCAAAAACAAGCTTCGCCGTATTTCCAGAGACATAGCCGTCACGAAAAGGAATATGCACTCGAACTGGCTCATAAACTTCACCCTGAGCATCCGCTTTGCCTGCAAATGAATCAGAAATAATAATTTCAAACCAAGAATCCGCCGTGACCTGATTGCCGCTACCGACGTTGACCTGACCTTGCACGACAACAGCACCGTTTGTATTCACCGCACCCAAATTCTGCGGGTTCATATTTGAAGATACAAAATGCTTTAAAGCGGTATTGAATTCAGTCTGCTTGGTGTTTTCGACACCGACTTGACCCGGAACAATTCCCATAGAGAACAAGGCACCCGTCGGCAGATTAGCTACGGCACCAGTGGTCTCCATCCCCCGGGTCCTTGCGGCACCAACCGGAGCGCTATCATCGTCTTTTTTATTATTACAACCAACACCTGCCAGTGCCAATAGTAGTAAAGGAACAAATAGCCGTTTCATAAAATTCTCCTTGTCATAAACCAGTAACGCAAAGACAGGGCCATGCAACCGATCCCAACTCAAAGCTAGAGCCCACCCCTATCCCAAAATGAAACGTTTTTACCAAAACGGCCAAAAACGACGTTCCGGGCCTACTTCTGTCAAAAATCTATCCAGCATTTTGGTTCCGGGATTTTTTTCAGAATAAAGAGACCACAGAATAAATACACAGCTTGCCCCGCGCCTTCCAAGCGGAGAGCAAACTCATAACTTGACTGGCAAACACTTTGATTCAAAATAATTAGTATGAAACCCAAGCCCCTTCGCACCTACATGGCAATGTTCCTAATTCTCGGGGCCGTGATTTATTTAGTAACAATATTAGTACAAACGGGCTTTGTAAACGTCGAAGAAATCGATAAGTTTTACCACTGGGTTTACGTTTTTGGACATATTTTTAGCTAATTTGGAATTCTAGCACTTATCAGGTTGGCAAAAACTCAACCGCCAATTCTTCCCGCAGCAAAAAATCCTTAAACCGTGGGGGCTTTGTGGCTCAATTATTTGACAGCGGGCTCGGCCCGGCAGGATGCCGTATCCAAAGGCCGCTGAGGGCATGGATGCCCGTCCCGCTGGCGAATAATTGAGCCACAAAGCCCCCACGGTTTAAGGATTGCTCCCCCACCCGGTAGCTTCGAACAAAATTTTAAACGCCGTAGAACTTTCGATTTGCCTTTGCCAATGCCCGAAGTGGAGCAGCCGGCTTCAGTCGAGTGGCCCCCTTGGCCGAATAGATATCCAATTGCCCACAGATATATTCAGCACCAATAGAGTCCGCATAGCGCAGAAGCCCCCCGCGAAACGGCGGAAATCCAGTGCCCATAATCATGGCTAAGTCGACCTCATGGGGAGTCTCAACAATTTTATCTTCCAGTAAAGCCAGCGAGCACTCATTGATCATGGCAAAAACCCCGCGCTCAAGGCATTCTTTGATCGTCAAAGGATTGGTCGGGGCACCAAGACCAAGTTCAGCATAAAAACTGTCATCCACTTTTCCGCGGTAACCCTTTTCATCATAATGGTAAAATCCTTTGCCATTTTTTTTGCCCAAGCGACCGGATTTATCTAATTTTTCCATGCTTGGTGCCATTTCCATTCTTGTTCCAAATGCTTTTTGAAAAATCTTAAGTACTTTTAAGCAAACATCAAGCCCGACTTCATCCATTAGGGCGAAGGGCCCCATCGGCATTCCAAATTCTTTAACATAGGCGCGGTCCACTAACTCTACAGACATTCCCTCTTGCAGAAGAAATGCGGCTTCGCCCATGTAGGGTAGCAACAATCGATTCACAAGAAAACCTGGGCCATCTTTTACGACCACTGGCATTTTGCCCATTTTTTTAGAAAGTTCAAACACAGTGGCAATCGTTTCATCACTGCTTTTCAAGCCACGGATAACTTCAACCAACGGCATTTTGTGCACAGGATTAAAGAAATGCATCCCCGCAAAATACTCTGGACGAGGATGCGCTGCTTGCATTTCACTCACACTAAGTGAAGAGGTATTGGTCACAATAATTGCATCTTCACGCATATTTTTTGCGGTCTCAGCGATAACTTTTTTCTTGATTTCCATGTCTTCGACGATCGCTTCGACCACCACGTCCATGGCTTTAAATCCAGAATAGTCAGTGCTGCCTGTGACCAATCCCATTTTCTGAATGAATTCGTAGCTATTGATTTTTCGCTTTTTCAGGTCTTTGCCCCAAAGTTCACGGGCGTGCTTAAGACCTTTGCCAACCGCATCGAAGTTGATATCTTTCATCCGCACGTCAACGCCTTTGTCCGCGGCAACGTATGCGATACCGCCGCCCATGGTGCCGGCTCCAAGCACACCCAAATGGGTCACCGGACGAGCTTTTACTTCTTTGCCGATAATTCCATTTTGTTTTTTCACCATTTCAGTCAAATCAAAAACGTGCAAAAGATTGCGCGAGACCTCGGTCACTGCCATCTGTAAAAAACCCTCAAGCTCAATTTGCATTGCCCGCGTGCGATCGCTCATGGCGTAGGTTTTTTTCACCACTTCGATGGCCTTCACCTGCGCTGGATAATGGCCATGGGTCAATTTCAAAACACCTTTTAATGCCTGGGAATAAACAACCCCTTTGCCAACTGAATTCAAAAGAATATTTACAAGACCTTTAGCAACGTAGGTTTTTGGCCGCTTTTTACTGCCACCTTTGATGAGCTCTGCGGCCCAGCTTAAAGATTGCTGCAATAAAATATTTGGATTTACAAGCTTGTCAACCAGGCCACATTTCAGGGCGCGATTTCCGTCTAAAAGCTTACCTGCTAAAATAATATCAAAAGCCGCAGGCAAACCAATAACCCGAGGTAAGCGCACACAGCCGCCAAAACCCGGAATAATTCCCAGCTTGGTTTCCGGTAAGCCAATTCGAGTTGATTTATCATCAGTGCAAATTCGGTAATCGCAAGCTAAGGCAAACTCACATCCCCCACCCGCGCAAGCTCCGTGAATTGCGGCAATCGTTGGCATTGGCAGATCTTCAAGTTCGCAAAAAATCCGTTGCCCCGCTTCGACGGCCTTGGAAAATTGTTCGCGGGTTGTCATTGACTTAATTTCGTCGATATCCGCCCCGGCGATAAATATTTTTGGTTTATTGGATTTAAAAATTACGCACTTGTAGGACGAGACCTTAAGTTCTTGAATCACTTGCTGCAAACGATTCATCATGGCCGTGTTTAACTTATTGACCTTTTCGCCGACCATATCGAATTCAACGATTGCGACGTCGCCGTTTGCAGTGACTTTGATGTTTTCTTGATTGCTCATTATTATGCCTCCAACTCGATGACCATAGCTCCGCCCTGTCCGCCGCCAATACACAATGTCGCTAATCCAAACTGCACGTTACGTCGCTTCATTTCTTTAGCCAAAGTTAGCACTAAGCGAGTTCCCGTCGCGCCGACGGGATGGCCCAGGGCAATAGCCCCTCCATTAACATTAATAATTTCAGATCGGACTTCACCAACCTTGCTGGCAAAACCCCGTTGCTTTGCGAACTCATCAGAATCCATGGCCTTTTGGCAGGCTAAAACTTGGGCTGCAAAGGCCTCATTGAGTTCGACCAAACCGATATCTTTCATCGTCAATCCCGCGCGCTTCAATGCGACCGGGGTTGCAAACACAGGTCCTAGCCCCATGCGCTCGGGTTCAAGGCCGGCAAAACCATAACTGCGAATTTTTGCAATTGGCTTATAGCCTAGGGCCTGGGCTTTTTCCCGACTCATCAGCAAGATCATCGCGGCACCATCCGTAATCGGACAAGCATTACCTACGGTGATCGAACCTGTTTTTTTATCAAAAAATGGTTTTAACTTTGCCAAGGCTTCAATGGTCTGCCCATCGCGAGGTCCTACGTCTTCAGAAATGACTTCGGTATAATTCGGGGGCATCGGATAGGCTGCAATTTCTTCCCGTAGGCGACCTTCTTTAGTCGCTTTTACCGCAAGCTGATGACTGCGCAAAGCAAACTGATCTTGCATTTCGCGGGTCAAACCAAATTCTTTGGCCAAAATTTCTGCGGTCATCCCCATGTTGATTCCTACAAAAGGATCAGTAAGGCCTTTTTCCACTGCTATAATTGGGAAATAATCATCCTTTTGATTGGCCGTTAACAGCGCCTTGATCTGTTTTAGATCGGCCTTTATCAGTTTCCAAGCCAACGGTAAGGCTTGCCCTGGTCCCTTGGCTGCAAAAAGCTTCCAGAAAATATCTTGAATCTTTTTGGGAATCATCACGGGCATTTGCGACATACTTTCGGTCCCGCCGGCAACAATCACATCCATGGTGCCTGAGCGAATTTTTTCAAAACCATGGGAAAGACTTTCCAAAGCCGAAGCACAATTGCGGTGAACCGTGTAAGCAGAGGTCTTTTGCGGAATTCCGGCACCCAAAGCAACCACTCTGGAAATATTCACGGCATCAACGGGATTGCCGGTGTTACCAAGAATGACCTCGTCGACCAGATTGACGTCCAAATTTGTTTTTGCGATCAGCTCACGCAAAGCATGACGACCGAGCTCAGAGGGGTGGATTCCCGCAAGTTTAGAGCCTGATTTTGCGAAGGGGGTTCGCATTCCATCGACGATAACAACATCACGCGCTGAAGACATGGGCATTCCTTTGCTATGAATTCAATTCAGTTACATTAAAAATAGTACTTTGAATTTCAACCTTCACAAAGATACTTGTTCCTCATTGACTGTTTGCATTAGAGCTCCCCTGAAATTATTCTGCGCGAAATCTTCTTGTCTGACTTCCTCGACAGCCTTAACTTCATAGTTTCGAATTACCAGGAGGAATCATGTCATTAGACCAAGAAGCTCTAGAGTTTCATTCGCAGGGAAAACCAGGAAAAATTGAAGTGATTGCGACTAAAGCCTGCAACACTGAAAAAGCATTAAGTCTTGCCTATTCTCCTGGCGTTGCAGCCCCCTGCAAGGCCATTGCGAAAGACCCCAGCAAGGTCTACGACTACACCGCCAAAGGAAACTTAGTCGCGGTAATTTCGAACGGAACCGCGGTTCTTGGTCTTGGTAACATCGGTCCACTTGCCTCAAAGCCAGTTATGGAAGGCAAAGGAATCTTGTTTAAACAATTTGCCGGAATTGATGTTT
>CALQIT020000123.1 GCA_943330705.2 Streptomyces griseus | reverse complement strand
GTACGACGGAAAGTGATAAGTCGCGCAGCCGTTGTTTACGGCAAAAAGTCGTGCAGAAGTACTTCGGGTCCGGCGCATTTTGGCAAACATTTTTTGAAATTTTCATTTTGGCAGGTAAACGTGACGTATCGACGTCACAACATGTTGCCATGTTTACCAAACCGGATCTTTACCAATGATGTTCTTAATAAAGGGACTCTTTGTGATACTGGCGGCTTCATAGCCTGTTGCTAAGAAGATATTCTTAAAGCCCGCCTTGCCAATTTGCTGAGCGACATCCGTCCCTAAGACCCCGTTAGCTAGATTGACATCGACATAGATCGGCGATGAAAGATTAAGGGTTTTTTGGCGAGCGAAGAAGTCATTAGGATCTTTAAACACCAATAACTTCTTTTGATTCATTTCTGCGGACATTTTCCAGGTCATTAAAATTAAATCATCATCGTCGATGACCACCGCGTCGAATTCTTCCCTCGGCGCCTCCTGAACTATCGGCACGAAACCCGCGAGGGACTTTGGTAGAATCTTTAAACCTAGGGCCTGGGCTCGCCCTTGAATGGATTTCTCTTCATAGCGGCTGGTAACCAGAATCGCATGTTTTTCAATACCTAGTTGCTCAACCAAATCGAGCCCCGTGCGGGACTGATTTAGCAGTTCAAAGTCGATTAGAAATTGAATGCCCTCTAGCGTGGTGCTGTGGTTTTTCACAAAGCTTTCAAAAACATCACCGGACTGGATCTTTACGTGCTCAACTTTTACTAGGCCAAGGCTTTGCAACCGGCCTGACCAAATATTGTGAATGCTCACGTCGTCATCCAATGAAACTAATTTAGTCTTCCCGGTAAGATCAATCTGACCAGCAAACCAAGCATGGGCTTCTGCTAATGGTATCAACAACCGCATAGTTGTGCCCTGCCCCAGCTTTGACTCAATTTGCAGCTTTCCGCCGAAAGCCTCAAGGGTTTGCTTCGCATGATAGATACCGATACCGCTGCCGGATTGGGTGCCCTCTTTGCCATGACTAATGCCAGGCGCACCTAGCTTTGCTAAAATGTGTTCCGGGATGCCTTTGCCATTGTCTTTAATTGCCACTTCGACAAGCTTTGCCGTGTCCAAGCGACGAACACTCACAACAATTTTACCCTGACGATTTTCAAAAGCTTCGACCGCATTATTGACCAAATTACTGATGACTCTTTTAATTTCAGTAGAGTTGATTATCGCAAAGGCCCCGAAGCTATCCCGTAGGTCGATATCAATTTCAATTCCAGAATGCTCTCGAAACTGCATCCGCTTTTCTGAAACCAAAATATCCACCATGGCCGGGATGAACTCAGTGTTGAGCACCAAATTTTTTGAAATAGCCTCCGGATCCGGCGACAAATTAGAATTACTGTGAAATTCTTTCCCCTTTTGCAAAAGATCATTTGCAATATCATTGATCCGCTGAGTGGCCCCTCGGATAAGAATTCGCTTGTCTTCAGGCAGATCTTTTAACGTCCCCATAACCATATTTAGCGCTGAGAGGGGCGAACGGATATCATGGGCCACCTGCTTACTGACCTCTTCTCTAGTCGAAAGTTCAATGGCCTTTTTGCGAAAAAGCAAATGTTCTCTGATGCTATTTCGAAGTACATTGATCTCTTCAATAAAACTCGGTTTCACCGATGCCGGACCATCCAATTCTTTAGACAAATAAAGAATTTCAAATCCCAGCTTCCTAAGAAACATAAACAATAAGATCAGAAAAATAAGGCCAAATAAAAACAAATACAGCAAAAAATTCGTTTGCCTCTTGGAAGCTATGTTTTGCAAATGATCATAATTCAGGTAAACGGTAAGCTTTGGGTTACTTTCCAAATTACTGTATAAAGCAAGTGTAGTACTAAATGCCTTGAGCCCTTCCTTTTTCCTAGAACACTCAGCAATTGGCATTCCATCAACATTTAATTCCGCACATTCAAACAAACCTTTTTCAATAAATCCTTGGAGTCTATTTCTGGCTTCAAGCAGTGAACCCATCTTTATGGGCGCTGCAACTAAGTCAGCCACCAAATTAACCAAAGTCTGTTGAACCTCTTCAGTCGCATCATCGACTGATTCAAAAAATGCTAATGATCCAAAAAGACCACCAACCGCCAGATACAAAAGAAAAGACAACACGGCTACAATCCAGACGAGTCGACTGATCTTCATCTTACTTGCCAACCGAAAAATTTATGAGTCTTGGGGTGTACCGAGTCTGGAACTCTTTGGCTTCCAAAGGCTTTTTCCTCAACTCGTAAGATGGTACGCGCCAACCTGGCGTCAAAAGACCATCTTCTATCACGGCAATTCCAAGTTTTCTAAAAAGATCAGTGCGCTTCTGCATGCTCTGTTCGACTTCGGCCTGAGATAGAATTTTACCGATTGGCCCGAGATAGGCTTCGAAATTTACTCCAAGTAGGCCAGTCAAAAGTGATAAAAAACCGGTCGGATCATTGTATCCACCGGCCCAGCTTCCAGCTACAACGTCAGGTTTCCATTCTTGCATTTTCTTTAACTCACCCGGCGATCTAAAGAAAACGTCGATAGACACACCATATTTTTCTTTAATTTTAGAAATTCGTTGTGCAGAAAGCATGTCGCTAAAGATCCCAGCAGGCGCAGCAATTTTTAGTTTTTCCAAAAGTTTTGATTTTTCATATTTAGAGATAGCAACAGGCGCGGAAAGACTTCCTTGTATTCCAATAGGTATCATTCCGGTAGATCTATCTGCTCCAATTTCTTTGCAATAGTCATCGACTATGGCATTAACAAATTTTTGAGACAACCGTTGCTTTTCGGCATCTTTGTAAATTCGACTACCCGGATGAATCCAAAAACTTGTTTGTGTAAATCCAAATTTTGGCGACACTTCATATGCTCCATCTTGAAATGTTGGATGCAACTTAATTTGTTCTAAAATACCTTTTGTAATATCCGGCGCCAAATCCGGTAGTATTTGAGGAATTCCAAAATTGGCATCCTTGAAAAAGATAAGCTTCCATTTCTTAATATTTATCTCAGCTCTGGTGTAGTGCGAATTCTTCTCCAAATACCAATCGCTGTTTATTTTTCTTAATATATATGGCCCAGTACCAACAAAAGGAGATTCAGAAGTAGTGTTGAAGACCCAACCATTAGGAACTATTCCCAATTGATCACGAGACAGTATTTTTAGAATCGCAACGTCACCTTTTTTGAGTGAAATGGCGACTTGATTGGGCGACAAAGCTTTAACTTCCTCGATATCGTTCAAAAAATTCTTGGACTGAGATTGGAAGGTGATATGACGATTTATACTATAGACCACATCGACGGCAGTTACATTCTTGCCATTGCTAAATCTAATCGAGCTGTCGATTTCAAAAATAAGCTTTTTCCCTTGATCATGGAAGTGCCACTCTTTAGCGACAGACGGAACGACTCTTCCGTTACCATCGGAATCAACCAAGGGCTCTAGAATTTGCCCCAAGATTACGTGTTCATCATATTGATTAACTTCCAGAGGGTCCCTTGGAAAAGAAGTTGGGACGAAGCCAACTGTATAATCTGAAGCTTGCACAAAAATACTCCATCCAAAAAAGATTAATATCTTAAACACTATTTACTCCCTGCGCCAACATTTGCTGCTGCGGCCGTTAGCAAAGAATGGCCAAAACCAGTTAGCTCGTTCATTTGAAGAGACTGAAAGGTTTCTTTTAAGCTTGAGGACAAAAACTTAAAGTCTCCACCGAAAATATGCATATTTTGGTTCATTCGAAAAAGTGCCCAAAAAGAATGAAACCGACCAATGGGCGGTCTACTTTTCCCTTGATAAGGGGCGTATAGTAATTGGTTATCACTAGCCTCACAAACAAGGCGATCTAAAAGTTGAATTAAAAATAGCTCCTGATGTGCAAGTTCATGAATGAACGATAATGACATCTCATCAATTCCAAGATCAAAGAATTTGTCTCCAACGAAAAAAACTCCAAATGCGCTTGGGTTGGAACCGCCCCTGAAATTTCCATTCTTAATCCTAAAGTACGATCGAATGACACTGGTAAATCTTTTGGAAAGTAATGGACTTAATTTTTCTAAATTCTGAATAGTTGCGAGGATGGCTTTCGCCTCTTCAGGTGAAAATGCTACAGATGTTCCAACTTTTGAAACATGTGATCCAACTTTTTGAAAATCATTTTCGACTTTAAAGCTACTTGGATCAATAAAATGGGGCGACTTGGAAATAGTCAAATCAACCTGAAGATAATAGCGCAAAGCAAGCTCTGTTAAAGACAGTCGCGAAACATCTCCAGAAACGCCCTTCTGAAGTTCCATTTGAAAAAGAGGAAGGACTCGATCGAGAATCCATTCTCCGTTTTCTATGTCTTTAATTAGAGCTATTTGTGTAGAATTCACAACTCACCAACATTACCGTTGTCTTTCGTCGACCCGACTCTCGCCTAAACCTTTTACTTTAAAGACACTGATATTTATAATTTGGTTTTCGATATTTTTATCAACCTTGAGAATTTGATCATTCCTTAAATCAATACCTTGAAGAAAATTTGGTTGATTTGCTCGAAGTTCTTCCAGCTTATCCCTTGTGAGCACTAAAGACTTAATCGCGTGTTTGCTGTACTCAAAAGCACCAGCAACCTGGCTACTTAACACTAATAATAAAGATGCTAAAGTTTTGTAAATTTTCATAAATACCTCCAATAATTTAATTGAGCCGCAGTGTATCATTAATTTAAAACGATCTCCAGCTTCTCTGCCATTGAGCCATTTTTTGGCCACTTTTAAAGTGTTTTTTGCAAACTGTGCGAAGTATTTACAAACTTTCCCGACTGCCGAGTTAGGCATAAATTGGCCGGAAACCTTGCTGCCCGCCTTTTAGATCACGCTTTAAAGTTAGATGAATTTTGTTTCAAATAGATTCATGAATCACAATCACTTAACGAATATAGGAGGACGGCGCTCCATCCGACTAGCAAAAATTCGTTTTACTCAGATCTTGCGTATAGGGCATTTAAAGCCCATTTCAGTCCTTTAGCCTAGATATGATTTGCCATTACCTGGAGTGATTTCCACATTTTTGCGGCCTAGTTTCAATGAAATTTGTCTGTATTGCCAAGCTTTTGCAAATTGGGCGGATTGATTGAGTAATTTTTCTGGTAATTTCAGATTTTGAATATGGCAGGGCCTTTGCCGGTCCGAAATTTCGTTGGCTAACTTAATTTTCGAAGAATTCTTGTGGCGGCCGCATGCGATAGCTGTACAGCTACGCATGCCGCGGCCCGAACATGTCGCTCTGATCTGATGTTGGCGGTCCCCTGGCATAGGCTAACCTTGGTGCCGTTGATGGTAGGCCCATGTGTTCGAGGATTTTTTTGATTACTTTGCGGTCTTCGATGGCGGCAATGATTCGGACTTCACCTTGGCATCTTTGGCAATTCGTGATGTCGATGTTGAAGACCCGCTTTAGCAACCTTGCCCACGATATGCGCTTCGCTTTTGGTTGTGGTAACGTGTCGTCCGGGGCCGCGCCAGTTACCAGCTCTAGCTGTGGATTTTCTTTTTTTTGCGGCACAATTTGTTTG
>CALQIT020000122.1 GCA_943330705.2 Streptomyces griseus | reverse complement strand
GTTATGCGTTTTTTTATGAGCTCTCTTTTCATTTTTAGCCCTCATCCTTTGGCTAGATTTTTTCCGTTGGAATTAAGTGTCCACTTCAGCTTCCATTGCCAGCGCTACCACGAGTTCTATCGCAAAATCCATTTTAGCCTCCTTTGGGGGCTGTCGCCAGAGATTGTTGCTGGGTAAGGGTTTTCGGCGACCTCGTTCATTTAATGAGATTAAATTGTGATGGGAATGTTAACAAGTTAGGCGAAAGATCTTAGATTGCCAGGCTTTGCCAATGGGGCTAGCATTATTCTGTGGCCAATGAAAAATCAGTTTTGAAAGCAAAACTTCGTGAAAAAGTGAAGGAATTTCCGATTCAATCGGGGGTTTACCTGATGAAAAGTCAGGGTGATAAGATTATCTATGTTGGCAAAGCAAAAAATCTTCGCAATCGAGTTCGCTCTTATTTCAATGACAGCAAGGATCATTCGCCAAAAACCAAACTTTTAGTGACTCATATTTTAGAAGTTGAATTTATTTTAACAAAAACTGAGGTCGAAGCTTTTTTATTGGAAGCCTCGTTGATAAAAAAACATCGTCCGAAATACAATATTCGACTTAAGGATGATAAATCTTATCCCTATATTAAGCTTTCTTGGGCTGATGAGTTTCCCAGAATATATCTTGCGCGAAAAGTAAAGCGAGACGGTAGTCATTATTTTGGACCCTACACCAGTGGGGCCAGCGTGCATGAGACGATTCGTTTTTTAAATCGCACTTTTAAAATTCGTGACTGCACGGATTCTATTTTCAAGTCACGCAAGCGTCCCTGTATGACCTTTCAAATTGGTCGTTGTACCGCCCCTTGCGTAGGGCTGATAAGTAAAGATGATTATCGCGCGGACATCGAGGGGGCAAAATCCTTTCTCAAGGGGCAAGATAAAAAAGTAGCAAAAGAGCTTAAAGCCCGGATGCTAAAGTCGGCCGCGGAAGAACGCTTTGAGCTTGCCGCCAGGTTGCGTGATAGTGTTAACGCGATTCAAGCGATTTTACAAAAGCAAGCCGTGATCAATGCCAATAGTGATAAGGACCAGGATGCGGTTGGGTATTTCGGCGATGAACGGGGATGTTTGATTGAGACCGTGCATATCCGCCAAGGGCGAGTGTTGGGGACGAGGGCCCATTTTTTTCCGCTTTTAGATCCGGCCGATCCCCAAGAGGACGTGCGCGAATGGTTAGTTTCTTTTTTGAATCAATATTACGATGAAAATATTATTCCCGAAGAGGTCTTGCTGCCGGCGGAGATTGGCTCCGATTTGGTTAAGCTTATGGAAGCGGTATTGCATGAACGCAGTGGTCAAAAGGTCAATGTTCGTTATGCGACGGATGAAAAAGGGCGGGCGCTGGTGGAGATGGCCAATCGAAATGCCAAAGTCCACTTTGAAAAGTATGTCACGAAGTCCGAAGAGAAAAAAAGAGGACTTGAGGAAATTCAGCACCGACTGGGTTTGCCAGAGTTACCGCTGCGAATTGAGTGTTTTGACATTTCAAATTTTCAAGGGGCCGAAAGTGTTGCCAGCCAAGTGGTATTTGAAGATGGAGTGCCATCAAAAGAGAACTATCGCCGCTATAAAATAAAAACGGTCGAAGGCTCTAATGATTATGCCTCGATGAAAGAAGTTTTGACCCGACGATTTGCTCATTCTGAATACGATGATCCGCAGTTGATTGTTATTGATGGCGGTAAAGGGCAACTGGGTGTGGCGATCAAAGTACTGGAAGAAATTGGTCGGACTTCGATTCCGGTGGTCGGGTTGGCCAAGGCGCGAACCTTGGGTGACTTTACCGACCAAGAGGTGAAGTCCTCAGAAGAAAGATTTTTTCTACCGGGTCGCGTGAATCCAGTATTGTTTAAAAGTAATGCCGAAGCCTACCATATTCTGGTCGGAATTCGCGACGAGGCCCATCGTTTTGCCATCACTTATCATCGCAAGCTGCGCGAAGCCACCAGCCTTGAAAGCGAGCTAGATATGGTTGTCGGCCTGGGTGAAAAACGCAAGAAAGACCTGCTGCGGGCTTTCCCCCATGTCGAAGCCATCCGTGGGGCCACCGTTGAAGAGATTTCAGCAGTGCCTGGATTCAACCGAGTTCTTGCCGAGCGAATCTTGTTACAACTAAACGAGTCCGATGCAGAGCTGGATATCGATTCTGGAACTTAGGACCTAGAAAAAAATCTGTCACCGTAGTCGTCGCCTAAGCAGTTGTATTCGGTGTAAGAATGTCCTTCGCTGAAGCAAGGGCCTTAGCTGAAGCAAGGGCCTTAGCTGAAGCAAGGATAGGGGAGTCGCAGAAAGCCTTGCTTTGCTGCGCAGGGCCAGTACTTAATAGGAAGGGGTTTTAAGCTGTGCCCTTGGTTTTTGATGACAATTTATCGAGCCGAACCTAAGGTCGGCGCTGTTATGGAAAGCTATCGCAAATATCTTGAAGAGGTCTTAGGAGTTAAGGAAGTTTTGCTTCCGCTGGCGGAAAGTGCTTCAGTTGACTGCTTGCAAATTCTTTTTTGTTCGGCGGAGAAGCCTAGCAATCCAGAGCTTATGCTATTTGAAAAAATCGCTGGGGCAATGAAATTGCAAAGTGATCAATATCGTTTAGTGAACCTTGCCGAACCATTGCAGTTGCCTTGGCCTACGGTGTTGGGAATTGTATTTTTCGGCGAAGGCACCTGGACTCAGGATTTTTTAAAAAATTATTCGACGAATTTGCCGACGGCCCAAGTGGCTTCGTTGTCAGCAATGACGAAGAATGCTTCATTAAAAAAACAGGCTTGGGAATCGCTTCAGCTGATTATGAAGCAGATTAACGTTACGCACCTTTAAGTTTTGCGACTCGAGATATTGACGTCATCCTGGGGATTCCAGGCTCAACTTTTGCTGTTGGCTCTTATTCAAATTCATGAGTGGCCTGGCAAGATCAAGCACGCCTTTAGCAATGCCCTATTTTTTAACGAGCTCCTCAAATTACCTTCGGAAAATGAGTTTAAAAAGTGCCCCGTCTTTGTCGAATCTATTCATATCTTTGTCCCTCGGTAACAATGCAATACATATATTGCATTGTTACCGAGGGAGTTATAAAAGAAATTATGAAAAAGCTAACAGACGACGCGAGCAGCGAAGTGGGACGCACTTAGGCCGTTCTTATTTGACATTGGTATTCTGGTGTCTTTTAAATACACTTCAAATTCAGACCCGCGTTTTTTTAAGTCTTTAATCTCTTCTTCTGGCAAACTGACGCCGCGCACCTCAAGGGTTTGCTGCTGATTTGCTTGCAGTTTGCGGTTCTATTAAAAAATACTGGGCTAAAATTAAATTTTAGGTAAAGCTATGGGCGAAGAGCCCTTCTAAATAACAAGGATGTTATGCGAAAGTTTTTCTATTTTTTGCTGCTCAGTTTTTATTTGCCAGTGTTTGCGCAGGATTGGATTCGGGCCAGGATTCACTCGGATCAAGTTGCGGCAAACTATGAAGGCCTAAATTTCCGATTCAATAATCTGCAGCGGGCCTATCAGCCCATTGCAATTCCGCGAAAAAGTCGACTGCAAATTTTGCGCATTAAGCTGCCGGCCGGAAATGAAAATACATGGGCTTGGCAGATTAATTTATCTGAAGATGCGCTGGAAACGAAAAAAATATTTCACCAACGGGTTTTGTTAGTTCAGGGTCAGGATATCATCGAGGCCGGCCGTTCTCGTCCTGGGTTGCTAATGCTGGCTGCCGATTCTGAAGGTGCTAAATTTGACATCATTGCTGTCGTGCCACTGGAGCAATATGTCGCTGGGGTGGTGGCCAGCGAAATGCCGTCTCAGTGGCCGCTTCAGGCCTTAAAGGCACAAGCCGTTGCCGCAAGATCCTATGCCGTGGCGACCATGAAAGAACGAATCAGCGCAGACTACCATGTCGAAAGCACAGTGTTAGATCAAGTCTTCACATACTTAAGTCGTGATCAAATTTCTTCATCGGAAATGAAGCGGGTCTTGCAAGCAGTCAATGAAACCGAGGGCCAGCTTTTGCAGACAGATTTTAGTCAGGCGCTGAAATCCTATTATCATTCGGATTGCGGCGGAAAAACCAGCACCAGCTCTCAGGTTTGGGGATCAGGGGTGAACTTCGGCACTGCCATTGATCGCAGCTGCCCGCGAAATCCCAAAGCCCAATGGACCTTGTCCGTCGCAAAAAATAATTTACGGGCAAGCTTGGAAAAGCGTTTTGGCCCGCACCCAACTGGCTTTACTAAAATTTTATTGCATAGAGAAAAATCAGGAGAAAAATCAGGAGAAAAAGTACGAGTAAAATCAGATGAGCGAGTTTCTGAAATCGAAGTTTTTTGGCGCGATGGTTTTGTCGATCGAATAAAAGCCAATGAGTTTCGCGCAATTCTTGGTTATTCGCAGTTGCGTAGTACGCAGTTTTCAATGGCGGAAAATCAAAGTGAAATTGTGTTCAAAGGTTCTGGATTTGGGCATGGTGTTGGCATGTGCCAATGGGGGGCTAGGGCGTTAGCAATGGCGGGAAATTCCTATACAACGATTCTTCGGCATTATTATCCGAAAGCAAACCTTTTTCAGAATCCTGCTAAAACTCGAAGTGCAAAAAATAGCACGGCTGAAACAGCAATTAAGCTGTAAATTGTAGTATTCATAGAACTCCTGTCGGCAGGAGTTGGAAAAGCTGAAGGATTTTTTGAGAAAAAACCTGCTTTTTCTGGATTTTTTCCGAAAATATTGGCGGATAGGGGATTTCCAAGCCCGACTTGTGGACTGGATCCTGCTATCTCGACGGCCGTCTAGCTGAAGAAAAAATGAAGGGTCGGCTGAGTGATTCGCTTTTGGCTTGAGTTTTCAAGATTCCATAGGCAAATGGCCTCGGTTCTAGAGCGGGATTGGACATTGAACACAGTCAAGTCGGCGGATTCGATAATCTGATGTAAGCCCCGCCCAGCGCCGCCTTTGTTATCGTTCAGGGAACCCGCGGCCCCCGAGTAGCAGCTACGTAGATACTTGATTAGAACTTTGGGGGTGAGCGCGCCAAAAGGATCCTCGACAGATATACCAAGGTAAATGCCATCAGTGGCATAGCAAAATGTACCAAACTGGGATGGTGACAAGTTCACCGCGGTTGTTCGTGGCAAGTGGTTGTAAATATGCTGACCGCTGGCATCCACAGGGGCGTCGTAGATTGCGTTCATTAAAAGTTCTTCGGCGCTGACTTGGCAGCGATCCAGAAGGCTGCCGCGGATACCGCGGGACTTGAAGTGGGCAATCATTTCCTGCTTTAGAGGCTCGCGGTCGGCACTTTTGCTAATCGGTCGGCTGATGATATCAGCACCCCACGAAAGATATTTTTGCAGCCCAAATAAATCCTGCGTGGCAAGTTTTGTCAGGGTCGTCAGTAGCACCTTTGAACTAAACGCCCGATCTTCGATGTCGAAGCTAATAAAATTAGAAACTTCGGGTTGGGATTCTAAACCTTGAAGGTCAATCATCAGCGGGCTGGTCATTACGAATTTTTGGTTGATACTGGGCAAGCGACTTGCTAGTTGTGATGAACAAAAAATTAAATCGTGCTGGTTATTTTGCAGGCTTTCGCT
>CALQIT020000121.1 GCA_943330705.2 Streptomyces griseus | reverse complement strand
CCTTCCAAAAGAAAGATCTCAGAGGCGGCCTCAATATAAACTTCACGATCTTTTTCTGAAGACTGAATAATCTTTTCCATCACGGCCGCGGCCGGTAAGAGGTAGCCGTTATCAGCGAAGTTTTTCGCCGCATCCTTGAGGGCATCCAAAGAGCGCTTGTCCTCGGGATAATTTTTAACGTAAGTCAGTGAAAGCTCGGCCCCATCAATAATTTTACCGGCCGCATAGGATAGACTAACTGCTTGCCACAAAGCATCTTTTGCAAGTTTAGTCGATGCTTTGTTCTCAATAAAGAATTTAGACAGCCGATCGATCGCAGCTGTTTTGTCTTTATCCTGACTTAAAATTTGAATTTCAGAGTAATCGGCTTCTTGCATAATTTTTGTCAGACCATTTTTGCGGACCTCGTCTGGGTTTTGTCCGAGCAGCTCCTTAGCGAATTTTTTAATCCCGGCGTAATCTTTGCGCGCATTGAGAATATCCAAAACCAGATCTTCAGACTTTCGTCGGAACTCGCCAGCTTTGTTGTCGCCACTGAGCGGACGCAGCCACTGTTCAGCTTCGTCGTATTGATTTTTTTCATAGGCAATAAAACCAATTTTAAATCTGACTTGGGTGGATTGCGCTCCGTTGGGGTGAAAAGAAAGGTAGTTTTTCGCAAGTCGCAGCATAGCATCATCATCTTTAGGTTCTTTTTTCTTAGCGGCAGCTTTTTCTAAAGAGACCAAGCTTGCGTAGTTTGCATCATGTTTAATCGTCGAGTCCTGGGACTTTGCGCCAACAATTTCATATTGCGCAGAAGCTTTTCTGAAGTCTTCAAGTTGGTAAAGTAATTCTGCAAAGGCATAGCGCGAGTTTAAATCTGGCTTTGCCGGATCTTCGCGTTCGAGATGGATGCTAAAAGCCCTTTTTGTGAGTTCAGCAATATCTAAGTGACTTCGGTTTTTCAGCCAAAGCTCCCACCATTTTTTTGCGATCTCCATTGTTACTTTTGGGACATCGTAGTCACAGGCCTCTTCTGAATTCTGAATATTCTTGACCCGCCAATCTGAATTCGGCTTACAGATATTGGCAACGGACTCCATCTGTTTGATAACCTCGCCACGAGCCTTTAGGCTCTCGTTGGCCTCAATCATCAGTAGATGAGCCCTTGGCCTTTGTTTTGCCATTTCATTTTTATCAGTGTACTCGGTTAAAAAGACATTCAGTTCTTTCATCCGTGAGTGCGATAAATAGATTTTCCCCATGTTTACCATGGCCTCGCCCAATTCGTCTTTGCCGCATATTTTGGCAAAAAAACCATAGGCTTTTTCAGGAGGGTTGATCTCGCCGAAGAACAGCGCTAAATCGCGGACCGCTTCGGCGCGCAGATTGTGATTTACTTTTCGATTTTCGGCCTGAGCTGGGTCGTGAAGTTTAACCACCTCAATCAATTTATCGATAGCGTCCTGATTGCGACGCAAGTTATAGAGCGTCCATGCGCCTTTGTAGAGGCCATAGGAGTAAACTTTTGCTCGAGGGTATTCTTCAAGACGGCTAAAGTGCTCAAGTGCCCCTTTGAAGTCTTGTTCGTCATACTTCAATTCACCCAAGGCAAGAAGTGCATCCGCAACCAGCGGCGAGTTTGGATGCCGGGTGATCATGCGACTATAGAGTTCCTTGGCGTTATTCTTGATGCCAATTTGGTGGCTAGCAAAGGCATTGTTGAAAATGACCTCGTCCATACTGCCAAAGCGTGGGAATTCTTTTTCAATTTTGCTGTAAATTTGAATAGCGCGCCTCAGTGAAGCGACGGCACTTTCATCACGGATTTCAGGGGGAGCAAAGCGCACGGCCGAATCGCCATCGCGATTGAGGTCAAAAAAACGTCCGGATTTGGATCGACGCATATAGAGCTCTGCCAAGCGAAACCACAAATCGGCTTCCTGTGTTTTTCCTTTGTTTTTTTTGATGATGTTGATCAAAGAATTGATCGCCTGCTTTTCACTTTTGGATATAAGGATTTCACTTTTTAACGCCTTTTGCTGATTGTCGTCCTCATTTAAAGAGTCAATCCGCAGCTCGGGCAAAAGTCCTTTTTGCAAGTCTTTGTCTTTGGCAAGGCCGAAGCCCGAGATCATCAAGATGAAAAGACCGATAAAGAAAGGCTTCATAGTCTATTTCCCACTGGCGATGGTGGCCAGTTTCAGCTTTGGAAATCCCGCCATCGAGGCCGTATACATCACCTTGCGCAGCGTTTGGTAGCTGTAGGACGAATCCGCGATAAGAATCATTCGCCCCTCAAGGATTGCCACATTGGCCTTGACGGTGGTGTCACCGGCCTTTGCCAAAACGTCTTTCTTTTTTTCATTTTCAATCAGCCGGCTGAGCTCGCTAAAAAGGGGAGTGATAAAATTGCTGTCATTGGCATCAATGTCTGTTTTTTGGAAGTCTAAATTACTAATTCCAGCCACTGACTTTTCTTCGACCTTTAGCACGCTCTGAGAAAGTTGAACTTGGACGCCAGGCACCGGGTTGGCCTCAGAACTGGAAAGGGGTAAAAGCACATCTTTATCTGGATTGATCTGAACATCGGAAGAATTTTGGAACTGCAGCAAAAATACGAGCAAAAGGACGAACATATCTGTCATCGAATTGATGTTAATCCCAAATGTTCCACCAGGTCCGCTGGCTGGTTTATACCTTTTTTTTCGTCGTCGACCCATTCCGCACCACTTTACCCTTCAAAGACGTTACTAAAGACAACATCGGGAAACATGTATTCAGTTCTAATTTCAGCATTTTTTTGTTTGTCAAAAAGCGGAAAAGTTACTTTCTTGTCATGGCTTTTGCGAGCCTCGTCCATAATCTTTACGATTTCTTGGAATGAAACTTCCGGTTCTGGTTCGAACTCGATACGAAAAACTTCTGGATTTTCGAGTTTAACTTTTCGCAAAGTAGCATGAAGAAGTTCGAGGTCGAATTTTCCGCCTTTGACGGGAATGGTATGGACCTTTTGCTCAGCTCCTTTAGCCACCGTTAATTTTAGGCCTTCTTTGACACTTATAGAAAGCAGCACCGTGGCCTTTGGTTTATCATCTACTATCGCAACGGCATCTTTTACCGCCTGTGGTAAATCTGTTTCTACGATGGTAACCTGTAAGAATACCGAGGAAAGAATAAGTGCCGGAACAAGTTTCATAATAATCGACAGCAGCGGCGCCAAATCCAGCTCGAAACTACCGTTGTTTGAATTTCCGCCCAGACTTCCAGCCATATTTACCTCACCTTCAATGTTGCCGTAATATTATGGAATAATATTTAAGACATGCGCGTGTTTGCTGGTGGCGCTTTGCCCATTTTCTCTTTGTTGACATTATCTGGAAAAATATTTTGTCGATTAAGGGTTGGAATGTGTGACCCGGTCAAAAGCTCTGCAAGCTTTCCACATTTTTCAGTGGTCTGTTCAATCAGATGATTTTGTCGGGCAACTAGAAAAGCATAAACCACCATCGCAGGAATGGCGACAATCAGGCCCAATGCCGTGGTATTTAGCGAAACAGAAATACCAGCCATCAATTTTGCGTTCTTTGTCGCCGCATCAGCGTCGATCACTGCACGAAACGACATAATTAGACCGAATACCGTACCCAAAAGACCAAGTAGGGTTCCCACATTTGCAAGCATCGCAATATAATGAATTCTTCGTGAATACTGCGGCATGGTTTCGGCCATTGCAATATCATGGGCTTGAAAGATAGTTTCGTCGTCCCGGTCAGCTTTTTCTAAAATTGTTTTGAAGGCCTTGGCCAAGGGCTTGTCTGACATCTGAGCGCATAGGACCAAGGCCTCGTCGGCCTTTTTTGCCAAGACCAGAGTCTGAACTTTTATCATGAAGTCATCAAACTTTAGGCCATATTTAACGAACAAGGTATAGGCTCGTTCAACCATAATAGTGGAGCTGATCACGCCGGTAAAAAGAATAATCCAACCTGTTGTTCCCGAGCTATGCATGAATTCTAAGAATGCCGTAATCATCGCTGTCTCCTTTAGCTGTGTCTGAAGTCTTTCTATTTTTTATGTCCCTTATCGCTTTTTTCGCTAAACTCCACGATCCATTTCTGGACCTGCTTGAGGCCGGTCGGAGGTAAGTTAATAAATTTTACCGCATAATGAATGGATGTGTCATGTTGGATTCTTTGCTTAGTTAGACGTTTTGTTAGAATTTCCGCACTAACGTTGAATGGAACTGAAGTTCCATTTGCATTGCGAAAATGCAATTGAACTATGTGACCTGGCAATAACAGTGGGTTTTCCAAAAATAAGAGGGCTCCGCCGGTGCTGACATTTTCGCAAGTGCCATTCCAAAGGCGGGAATCATCGTGCGCGTATACCGAAAGATTGCAATGAACCCGGTCGTGGGCGCGATGATTGAAGACGTCGCTTTGTGTATTCTTCTCACTGACCCTTAATAGACGGTCTGGGGAAAACTCTCCCAAATCGGCAAGGGGGGTCCAGGCCTCTAGGTGCGTGGCCCAGACGTAGTCAAAGTTAAACAGCAAATTACCCTGCATCATGCGGATCATCTCGGCATAAGTATAGGGGCCATATTGTGTTTCGCCTTTCAACACATGCCACTCATCGCTCGTCATCACATCAAGTGCTAAGTTCATTGGCTTGGCCTTTCCCTTTACTTTGGTTTCACTGGATCGTAGTTGATAGAAACTGCAGCACCTTCGTGCGGAATTGAAGCTCCGTGGAAGGTCACCATCATCGTTGTTGGTTCGTAAGTCCATCCGTCAACCGCGGTGTTAGGAACAATAACATCGTCAACGGTCACTCTAAATGATTCCAGAACGGGCTCGCGATCGATTTTGAAAGAAGAAGCCAGCTGCACAATCGATTCTGAGATTAGATCCAGCGACGCACTAAAGTCGCCACAGATGCTAGCTTGAACCCCACCTGTCAACCGAGCCAGTTCTAGATGACGAGTTCCCATTCGATGCTCTTTGTTTGCGCCGCTGTTCAAATCATTCAAGCAAAGCTGATCCATGATGGAAATTGCATTGACCGAGTAGTTCCCGGCACCCGCAAATTGATCCAAATATTGTTGATAATGACTGATCGGAATAAGGGAAGGGTCGGCGTAGTTGTTAGACAAGTAAGTCGAGGAGGTCGAGGAAAAATCATCTTCGTCGCTCACGATAATCACTGCCAAAAATGCATCGGGACGACGAAAATCGGAATTTCCTGGAAAAGATAGAACATCTTCGATGCTTGCAAAAGCTCTTTCATCACCTGAGCCACAAGTGCTCTGGGTCGCATTAATCAAGAAAACGTCCCAAATATTTGGAGTGTCTCTTGTCATGACAGTAACCCCTGAGGTTCGCACCTCGCAACTAAACGGATGAACTGGCTTTTTCGGAAGAGCACCCCAACTGCGAAGGCGGCGGTAAGTCGTTTCGCTTTCACCACCTGAAAATTTCCCCTTGTAGGCGTCGGTGGTTGTCGTTGCCATATGGAAGTCATAATTAAGGGTTTTAAAGCGGTTTATAAAAGCCCCAAAATTCATGACCAAGGATGATTGAGAGTTTTCCATTGTCCCGGAATTGTCGACAACCCAGAGAACATCAATTTTTTTCTGCACATACTGAGCGCTTTGGGTAAAGGCCGTTTTCTCTGAAAGCAAAGAAAAAGAACGATTGGCTTTTTCACAAGCCACCATGGCCAATGTCGAAGCAAGAGCGAGCAACAATTTCAATCTTTGCTTCATATATCCCCCTGAAACCTTT
>CALQIT020000120.1 GCA_943330705.2 Streptomyces griseus | reverse complement strand
CGTCTATAAACGAGTTTACTTCCAAATTATAGCGACGGCCTGTTCCACGAATGAACTGCCAGGGGCCGACTGCAGCTGCCCGACTTGTTGCTTTCCAGTTGAAACCGGATTCAATCAAAGCAATGTAAATTAAGTCCTCTGGCAAACCATTTTGCCGCAAAATTCGCTTCATAACCTTTGTATACATTGTCGACCGCGCAAGATAACGCTCCATATGCGGACGACCCTTGCCTTGAAAGTAGGCAATCCATTTTTCAACTAAAGCATTTTCCTCTGTGGGAATTGTTTCAAGTTCTTGATCCACCAACTTGGGTAGATCTGGCTCGTTGGCCCGAAGCGAGGTCATTTCTTTTGCCGGTTCGGTCAGCTCATGAACCGGCTTATGAGCACAGCCTTGTGTCCAAAATGCCACGGCCAGAATAGGCGCCAGAAAAGCTACGCGAAGAGGCTCCAGAAAAAACGACAGTGACCTCTTAGCTGAACTTAATTTGGCTGCACTTAATATCGACCGCATTTGTCCTCCAAAGCCAATCTATCAGGCTAATCTCTCAGGCCACTCTACCACGCTACTCGAAAAGGCCCAGCGTCGCAAACAAATGCCTTGTGGAGGACCAAAATACAGGGATTTAATTGCTATAAAACTAGATCCGCCCAAAGGACAGGCGAAAACTGTACCCGACGTTCCTCAGGTAAGACTTTTTCGGCCCGTTCAAATATTTTGTAAAGCATTACGTTTCGCAAAATCGCTTTTACATAGAAACTAGTTTCTGACCATGGAAGCTCATCAAACCAGATCTCATCTGCTGGTATCGATGAATGCGTTTCCCTTTGCGACCGAACCTCGGCCCGACTGTTCACAAAAGTATCCAAGCGGGTTGGTCCAGCATTGTAGGCGGCCAGCCCCAGCGCCACATTGCCACCAAAGCGTTTTATCATTTTTCCTAAATAGAAAGTACCCATCTGAATATTTGTCTCTTTATTGAAAACATCATCAGGAATCTCCATTTTCTTAAGACCCAATTCCTGCGCAACCTCCTGAGCTGTCGGCGGAATCAATTGCATTAAACCCAACGCATTTGAAGTTGAAGTTGCTTTTGCTCCGAAGGCACTTTCTTGGCGAATCAAACTTCGCACCAAAATCGGCGAAAGATTTTGTTTGCGCGCTTGTTGATCGATGGCATCAGCAAAAATCCTGGGCAAAGCTAAACTCATAACATCCAGCGAGCGCAGCTCTGGCGCCAAATCGCCAACTTCATTCACCAACTTGATGACCGCCGGAAAAACCTGCGCTTGCGCCCATTCTTGGGCCAATAGTAGTTTCAAACTCGTGCCTGCAGGAATGGGAAGCTCCTGGATTTCAAATCCTGCTTCTTGCACCCAACCTTGATTTGCAAGAATTTTAATTCGCTCCCAGATGCCTTTTTGCATCCCCGTTAGAATCCAATTTACTTTTATTTCTTTATCCACCTTGATTTGCGTCGGCCACTCCAGCACGCCATTTTGCTTTTCAGAGCGCAGCTTCAGACCATAATAGGAAAAAGGAAAGCGATTCAAAATAGCATCAATTTCACTGCTAGCCCTAGGGTTTTGCGTAGCTTGAAGGGCGCGAACCAGCCAGTAGCGCGAATTCAATTCGTAGCGATCAACCCCTTTCGTGCTTAAAATCTTTTCTAGAGTCGCAATAGCACTTGAGTATTTTCCAGTGCGAAAATCCAGCAAGGCGGTGCGAAACAGAACTTCAATAATTTCTTCAGCCCCTGAGTGCTTCTGCAAATATTGCGCGAAAAAGTCGCTGGCTTTTTTGTATTCTCCGGTAAAATGAGCCGAGCGCCCGGCAATATACAACATAGCCGCGGTCAGCGAGGATTGACTATTCATTTTGACCGCCATTTCGGCAAGACGAAGTGCCCCCTGAAAGTCACCTTTACGATGTGCCGCTCGTGCCCAATCTGTGATTCGCAAAAAATCAGCCTTCAAAAGAACATTAAGAGCTCGGTCCTTGAGGCTGCGATAGTTACTATCTTCTGATTTATCGAAAAGCGTCAGGTAGATTTCCTGGGCTTTATCGTTCGCAAATTTAGCGCGCCGGCCGCTCGGAAACTTTTGCAAATAGTCCACCGCAATTTCTAAAAAGGCAATCCAGTCATTGATCTTAAGTGCTGTCTTCATCTGTTCATCAATACGCAACTCGTCGTCTTGAATGAAATCTTGTTTCGTCTGTTTTTCATCGCTGACAGCTTGACCTTCGTTCAAAGCTAAATTGACACTAGTTAGCCTATCTCTGACCGAACGATTCTCGTTTATATTCAGACTTTGCTCGTAAAGTGCTCTGGCCGCAGGAAAGTCGCCTTTTGCAAGTGAAATATCAGCTGCCAGGTAATAGGCTTTCGCTTCGATCTCTTTCTCCACAAGATTTTTCATTTGGAATACTTCTTCCAATTGTATCCAACTGGCGTCTGGGTTTGACTTCCAATCAATCTCTGCAATCAGCACCCGCAACTTAAGTATTTCCGTCTGTAAACTTTTGCTCCATGGACCACGATATTGCAAACTTGGCTTTTGCTCGATCTGACTCAGAATCTCCAAGATTATTTTCGAGGACTTAGCTTCGATCGCAAGCGGCTTGGCACAACGAATCCACGAAAGAAAAATCCAACCCTCAACAAGAGAAAACTTACTTACGTTTTTCTTGGCTAATTGAATACAAGACGACCACTGTTTATTGTCCTCACTATGCCGTTGCTTTTGCAAAGAGGTGTTTTTTTCAGTCAGTTTGATCTGTGGTTTAGACCACTCTAGAGAAACCGTATCCAGGTGCGCCCAGACTGGCGAACCTGGGCACGAGATCAGCGCCAATAGCAAACTCAGCTTTTTCAACATCGATTTTCTCCTATTTAAAGTGCTATTGTGCTCAATGCTTGCCTCAGGATCACGGCCCATCGCTTCCAACGCTTGAAATTCAGAAATTTGCGACTATCGTATACAAAATGAAAATAAGTTTAGTCATTCCAGTTTGGAATGAGGCCTCTGGGCACAATTCATCCACGATATCCGTCCGCTTGCAAGACCTGGATAGCTTTTTTCAAAAGTTTCCCATCCATGTTGAGGTCATCTTGGTTGTCGACCCTAGCAAGGACAATACTCTTGAAGAAATCGAAAGATTTTCCGCAAAAAAAATTAATCTTCGAATGCATTGCAATCCGAAGCACCTAGGCCGGGCGCAATCTGTCCTTGTCGGCCTAAAACTGGCACAAGGCGAAGTTATCATTATTTCGTCGCTGGATTTGAGCGTGCCACTTGCCGAAGTCTTCAATTTTTTGCAAGAATTTGTGACCAATCCTGCAACGCAAATGACAATCGGCAATCGTTGCACCAGCAAAAAGAAAAGAACGGGAAGACGAAGCTCGTGGCATTTGACTTTGGAAAATATCATTGCTGAAAAGGCAAAACGAAAGGACTTGGCCGCAGCCGATCCCGCCTGTTCAATTCTGGGTTTTCGCAAAATCGCCTTAGACAAGATTCTATCACAACTGAAGCTCAGCAGCTGGTTCTACGGACCTGAGCTTCTTTTGGTGGCGCAAAAAAATGGAATTCCGGTCTTGGATATTCCGATTGTTTGCAACGACCGAGCCGAATCCAAAATACCACTGCTTCGTGAATACCTAAGAAACCTGATCTAGACCGCCGCTTACTTTTCGCTTTCAGCTTCAGATAAACTGAGCGACTTTTCTAATAATTTTGTGACTGCGGAAAAATTCTTCTTCAACTCTGATTTTTCTTTCAGATTTCCAATGACGGCCTCTGGCGCAAAACTAAGAATTTGAAAGATTTCAATGCTTTTTTGAAACTCGCTGCCCAGGTCCCGACGGACCGAAGGTGGAGCCAAATCAAGTAGCTTTTGAATTTCCATATTGGCACCGCCCTGACCCGAGACCTCACCAAGGACGAAGTAAATCGTGTTCGTCATTTCCACGCCGGTGGCTCGCCAATCGTTCTTATCAACAAGAATACTTACTTTTTTAAGTCGCTTGGCAAGCTCGCTGCGCAGGTTTCGCTGGCTCCTCATTAGTCCAAATTCATTTTTTGCCTTCCAACCCAAAATCAGTGTAATCAAACCGTAAATAAGTGCCCAAAAACCAAAGCCCGTCAGCGGAATCGCGCCAGCCTTTGCCTCATAGCTAGCTAAAACATCAGGTAGGCTTGGCGCTTTCTTTTCGGGTGATTTTTGCGCATTATCACCAATCCGTTGCGCCCCACCAGCGGCAACGCCTGTTCCCGCGACAATCTTCAGGGGAATGGCCTCTGTATGTTTAGAAACATACTTTTTTGTTTGTGGGTCGAACATGCTAAACTGTATTGCTGGAACCGTAATGTCGCCTTCTTGCCGCGGAATCAAAAGAACCTCAAACTCTTTGTAGCTTCGGCCATTTTTAAAAAACTTCGCTTCATTTTTAGTATTATAGACTTCAAGATTTGTCGGCAAATTCAGATTTGGAAGCTCAATTAATTTTGCGTTTCCCGCTCCTTCAAAGTGAACTTTCAATGCAAAAGGCTGATTGATTGGAAATTGATTACCGCCCTCAATAACTGCCTGAATTTCAAATTGCCCAACAGCACCAGAAAAATCTTGAGGTTTACCCTCGACAGGCAAGGGTTTGACATTTATTTTCACTCTTTCTGAGGACCGCGAATAAGTGTAGGGTTTTCCCATGCCAAATGTGCTCAAGGGATTAGCGGCCAATGCCACCGAAGCGCGAATTTTAAATTCGTCGATAACCGAAACTCCCGCGCGAATCGGAAATAGGGCATGACTGGCCAACAGGGCCCTCCGGTAGGGAATACCGTTAACAACTTCTTGGGTAAAATTAAGTGCGGGAACCTCTTCGATTATTTCCTTCCAAAATCCGCGAAGGTCGGGAAATTTAAGGCGATCCAATGATAAAATATTACCCCGAGTATAAATAAACCAGTTTGCCACGATTTGTTCGCCCTCGTAGACATCCGTTTTATCAAGATCGAGCTGGACGGAAAAGGCCTCGTTTGGATTCTTTGGGGCATTTCTAAAGTTAGGTTCTTCGGTCTGGTTGCGCCGGCGCAGTAACTGGTTAAACAGCTCATCTTCTTGATCAATAATATCATCCATATTCGGCAACTGTCCCCCCCCATAGCCACTACCAGTGCCGCCCCGACGAGGCCTCTGCGACGACGCAGACCCTGCCTTGCCAACACGAAGAGTGATCGCTTTTGTCTGATATTTCTTTCCTTCAATATCAATGGTAAAGGCAGGAATCACCAAAGTTCCTATTTTTTTTGGTGCTATTTGATAAACGAATTCGGTCGATCGCTGCGTTTCAAATTGCATACCATTTGGGCCCTGAACAAGCTTACTCGAAGTACTTGAAGAGGTTCCAGAATTAAGAATTTCAAAACTATCAAGTCTTGGCGCCGTTGGCTCTGACAAATCCACGGCCTCTGAAGAGCTAACAACAATGCGCAATTCAAAGGTATCGCCAACACTCAGTTCATTGCGATCCACCAAGGACTCGACCCTGACTGCAGCCAGCGCAGGTAATCCCGTAAGCAGTCCCAACAGACAACCCAGCAGACAGCCCTTCATCGAGATCGTAGCAATGGTTTTTCCAATGCGGTTACCAATCTTTTTCATTTGGTTTTTCCTTCGCGTCTTTTTTGTTAAACTCGGCCCGGATTTTTTGCTCCTGTTGCCGCAGTTCTCCTAATATTTTCTTAACATCACCTTCGGTCAGCTGCTCACTTTTGAACTTGGG
>CALQIT020000119.1 GCA_943330705.2 Streptomyces griseus | reverse complement strand
CCTGAAAAATTTCATGGTATCAGTGATATTGAAATCAAGTACCGCTATCGGCACTTGGATCTGATTTCGGATCCAGAGTCGCGCCGGGTTTTTGAAACCCGCATTCGCATCATAAAGTTCATTCGGCGATTTTTAGATGAGCGCGGTTTTCTTGAGGTCGAAACCCCAACTTTGCAGCCCATTTACGGAGGGGCCGCCGCACATCCTTTTTCGACCCATCATCGGGCGTTGGATATGAAACTTTACATGAAGATTTCGCCAGAGCTTTACTTGAAACGATTGCTGGTCGGTGGTTTTGAAAAAGTTTACGAGATCGGCAAAAATTTTCGCAATGAGGGTATTGATCGCTCGCACAATCCTGAGTTTACCATGCTAGAGTGGTATGAGGCCTACACCGACTACAATCATCAGCTGACCCAGTTTGAAGAGCTGGTCGCAACAATGGCCAAAGAAATCACCGGCAGTTGCAAGGTCATGTATCAGGGTAAAGAGGTTGATTTTACCCCACCGTGGCGGCGATTGACAGTTTATGATGGCCTTCGCGAATACGCAAAAATTGAACCCAATGAAATATCAGAAAGTGCCTTGAAAGCAGAATTGCAAAAACACGGACTGTGGGCCAATGCCTGGGAAAAAGATGGAAAAATGCTGGTTTCCAAAGGCGAGCTATTGATGAAGCTTTTTGAAGGCACGGTTGAACAGCATCTGTGGGCGCCAACATTTGTGATGGACCATCCCGTCGAGATTTCTCCTTTAACTAAAATTCATCGTCAGGATCCGCGACTGGTCGAGCGTTTTGAGCCTTTTGCAGCATGTATGGAAATTGGTAATTCCTATTCAGAGTTAAACGATCCAGAAGAGCAATACAGCCGCCTGAAAGAGCAAGAGTCCAAAAGACTTGTTGATGAAGAGGCCCACCCCATGGACGAAGATTTTTTGCACGCCATTGATACGGGAATGCCACCGACCGGCGGCGTCGGCCTGGGGGTTGAGCGGATTGTCATGATTTTAACAGACCGCCACAGCATTCGGGATATTATTTTATTTCCAACTATGAAGATCAACAAGGGTTAAGGTAAATTTAAAGTGCGTAGCCGAATATTAATTTTCACAGCTTGGTTTGCCAGTTATTTAGTCGGCGGTTTAACCATTTTCTTAATTGGCTGTCAGGTAAAGCCAACTAAGGTTTATCAATCCGTACCGACTCAAGCCAAGGAGTCCGGTGGTCCCCTGGTGATCACGCCGCAGACCGTGGTCTTAGACGCCAGGCCGGCTTTTGACTACGCCTTGGCACATATCAATGGCAGCTTTAATATGCAGTGGGATGACTTTAGCCAACGGCAAGAGCCTTTTCGCGGTTTGCTCGAAGTGGAGCTGTATTCGCACACTCGGCGGCTGGCCCGTTTGGGAATTGGGCCGGACACACCTGTCGTCGTGGTCGGGCGCGGTTCCCTTGGCGGTGGGGAAGAGGGCCGTCTTGCATGGACTTTGCGCTATCTAGGTGTAAGGAATGTTAGATTTTCGCAAATCAGCTATTTTTCATTACCGATGTCCCAGGCCGAGGCCCCTCCTCGGGAGTCTCAACCCAGCTGGAAGCCTGAACTTGACCAGACTCTGATTGTCGAAATGGCTGATTTTTTAAAAGGCGTCGCAATTCCGAAAATCAGCAATGACGCCCCAATTATTTTGGACGTGCGTAGCCTGGATGAATATTTGCGAAGAGGCACCACTGCTTTTTCCCGGCAGTATGGCACACAAGAACCCGACGTCGGGGCCATCCACATTCCATGGTTTGAGTTTTTTGACGAAAAGGGTATTGCAAAAAAAGAAGTCCTTTCGCAATTGCAAGAAATCGGCGTTACCACAAATCGGGAAATCTTAGTCATTTGCACCCAAGGGGTGCGTTCCGCGGCAGTCACACTGGCTTTGCGTGATTTGGGTTTTGCAAAAACCAAAAACTTTGCGGGTGGATTTCGTCAGCTTGTTTTGGACCGCAGTTCAAGCAGCAAGACAAATCAAAGCCGTAAGACAAATTCAAGCCACAAGACAAAAAAGTAATCATCGGCTTTTTCAAATATGGATTTAAGCTATAGGCCGTTCGAACTGTAACCATACATGGTTACGCCGGTAACTAGACCGCCATAGGAGTTGAAGGTACAGGTAGCAAGGGTGCCATGCCCCTGGTAGGCACCAAAGTTAGGCGTGTAAAGGCAGGCTTCCCCTGATTCACAAAGACCGTTGTCGTCACCGATATTGTCCAGCATAATTTCTTGAGCATTTAAGAGAAATCTTTTTTGATACGAATCTGCTGTGCTAAGAATATTAACATCACCATTGACCGCCACTGGGCAGGCAGCACCACCGACAAAGCTAGCATTCTGCGACGCAAAACTAAGCGTATTGTTGAAAATTTTTGTTCCGGTCGTCTTTAATCGGAAATCTAAGATATCGGCAGTCCCTGTGGTCCATTGGCCCAGGGTTGCACTTAGGCCCCAGACACGAAACGGGGATTCAAAATTGAACCAATCAAAGGTCAAAGGCGCACCCGGAAATGTCGCCTGTCCGTTGGTGTCGCCTGAATTCACTGAGTCCGCAACGCCAATTGCCAATTTTAAATCGTTGAGCACAGAGCCTGAGTAGCTCATTGTACCTGTAGAGGATGAAGCCAAAGCGCAAGTCGTATTGGTAATTCCGGCGACCGTCGAATTGCAAGAAGTTGCGTTTTCGACCAGCAGCTGCCCATGAAAGAATGGATTTCCATAAGTCATATCGATTTCGAGGCCCGTATTGTCACTTACCACAATGTGGGAAAGGCTGTCCGAAACACTTCCAGAAAGCTTTTCAATGCCTGTGACATTCTTCGCAATGACAACATTGTGCAAGGTTGCACGGCCATGATAAAGGCCAACGCCTATGCCATTGTTAAATGCGATGGTTCCATTGGTTAAAATATTGTAATGCGAGCCACCACTGTTATTAGTTAACGAAACGGCGTAGGTGCCGCCGTTTGAAATAGTGAAGTTTGAAATATTGTTATATAGGCCTCCGCTAAAGTGAAAGCCGCCTGCCGGTACATTATTTCGACAAAATTTCTCAATATTTTAGGTGTGGCAAGTCAGTAGTTTCGATTTAAATTCAAATTTCTAGAATTGAAACGCCTAGGATTGAAGCGCCTAGAGATAAAAAACATCAGTTTATTTTGCTCGGTACAATTACTTCTTTAATACTTTGTAGGCGGTGCCTCTGATTCGATTTTCAGAGACCGTATTCTGACCTGATTGAGATTGGCAATCAGGAGGTGACTCGCCCAACTTCCATTCGCTGTAGTGTTGGGTAAGGTATTCTGTTTTTGGTGGGATATACTGTGACTCGTACTGATATTCGTATCTTGTTACAGTTTTGCTAACCGGGACATAGCTACATTCATTTTGGCTTTCATATTTTGTAACATACCGAGTTTTGGGCACAGATCGGTTGCTTTTTGAACTGTAGTCGTACTGATATTCATAGTAAGTTTCCAAGCGTTGAACGGGTTTTGAAACAGACTGACACCTGTATTCGTTTTCGCTTACAAAGCGAGTGACAGGTTTCAAGACACTTTTGCTTTCGTAACGACCACCAGTTGTTTTCGTCACTGGTTTTGACTTTATCTCTTCCTCAGGAATTAGCATTGTTCTGCAATTTGTTTTGTCCGAAGCTATGTTAATTTCAATATCTGATACAAAGGCGGCCCCTGACTCTTTAGCTTTTAAAAGAAAATCGATGACGGTCTTTGTCCCATCCTGAGCTTTCGGAAAATTGTCCTCAATAGTGGATTTTTCATAGTCCCTCAGTTCTTGGCCCTGTGAATTTTTAATGATTTTTATTCCTTTTACCTTTTCGTTTTGATATCCGGCGGGGCCATGAGCACAGCCTAGAAAAAACACAACCCAAACTATTTGCAATCCTGTTGTGTCTAGAAAATTCAACTTCATTTTAAACATCCTTTTTGAAAGACGAAATGAAAGGATTGGCTGCGTACAAAATCGCAGGGTCGCAGTTTTGGGTCAAGGTTGGCTATGGTGCGATGGGCTTTGGTTTCGCTGCGGCAGGCAGTCGTTCTTTGCTGCGGCCCCTGGGAAGCGGTTTGCTGACTACCGCGATACCCTTCAGGCAGTTCATTCGCTCTTCATCTGCTAAGGACGGCGACTCACAAACGGGTAATTTGGCCAATGGAAAATCTGATTTATTTGACAAGCTCAGACAATCATAAAAACTTTGGTCCTCGTACTGGTGCTCGCAGATACCCGCTAAATACCAGTCTGGTTGCATTTCAAGGACCTTTTGCTCACAAAACTTTTTGTCTTCAAGGGAAATAAAACGCTCACAAAGGGTCACGGGGTTGCGCGGATCCAGGGCGTTGGCTACCGATTGGGATAGAATCACAAGACTTGCTAGCAGCCATAGCTTCATATTAAGACGCCTTTAGTTTAAATAGCACCGAGTGCATTGCTTTGAGTAAGTCGGGGTCGTAGCGACCAGCCAGCTTTTCTTTCATCATGGTTACTGCATCAAGCGGTTTCAGCGGCACATTGTAAGAGCGCTGAGTTGTCATTGCATCATAGGTGTCGGTGATGGCCACGATTCGTGCGAAGGGATGAATTTCTTGTGCGGCAATCTGCTGCGGATATCCGTTGCCAGACCAGGACTCGTGATGCTCAAAGCATGCGGCCCTGACTGAATCTGTTATCAACGGATTCTCGACCAATATCATCAAGCCAAATTGAGGATGTTTTTGCATTTGTGCCCATTCGCTGTCATCTAAAGGGCCTTTTTTGCACAAGATATCCAAAGAGACCTGGCGCTTACCGACATCGTGAAAAAGCGCGCCAATTCCCATTTCTTCTAACTCTTTATCACGAAAGCCGGCGGCCTCGGCCAGTCCCAGCGAATAGATGGCGACATCCAAAGAGTGATTATAAGTATAGAAGTCATGCCCTGAAAGTGAAATCAAATGCCCCATGGCTTCGGGCTCGGTTTGCATAAAGTCGACAAATTGTTTGATCACGGGCCGGGCACCATCCAGCGCTTTATTGACATCTGGATGTTCAAAGAGTTCTTCGACAAGGGTCATCGAGGACTCTCGTAAAACCATGGCTTTTTGATTGGCGCCAAGACTACCGCTCATTTGCTCTTGCACATAGTTTTTATAGGCTTGGCGATCTTGTTCTTTGACCAAGAAGAAGCTGCCCGTGTCGCGATTGCCAAACGAGTTGATCTTTTCTTGAGAAAGGTTATCGCCAGCGCGAAGATATAAAACGGGCTGATTGTTGATCTTTACATACAGGTCAAAGCTGGTCGCTTTGCCCGGGATCAGGGTATTGATTCTTACTTTAAAAAGGCCTGGTGATTCCATACTAGTATTTTCGCCCAATTAGGGATCGGACTTGAATTTTTATTTAAATGATCAGCTCTTGGACAGCCGCAGGACTGAATTAATAGATTCTCAGGTAAGTTAGGGTCGAGCTCTGTGTCAATCCGAGACTTTTATCCAAGTGCAGGCACCGAGGTCGCCGAGGGATCTAACCGTCATATTGTGACGTCGATACGTCACGTTTACCTGCCAAAATGAAAATTTCAAAAAATGTTTGCCAAAATGCGCCGGACCCGAAGTACTTCTGCACGACTTATCACTTTCCCTCGTACCCTATGATCATTGGCTCTCAAACTTCCAACACAAAAATGCGTTCCACGCGAGATTTCTGGGCTTCGTGTTTAAACTCGCGAATTCGTTGTTATACGTCTCTTCCATAAAATTCACCGATCTGCCCCCGAACCCTGCCGACTCTCACGCTTGAGATAAAAATTGTGCCTCAAGTACTCCT
>CALQIT020000118.1 GCA_943330705.2 Streptomyces griseus | reverse complement strand
TCACCTCGCTATACTTAAGTATCGGCTAGTTTTGCCCGAACTTCTCTGTGCTAGCTAAGTGGCTAAAATCTGGCCCGTATTTAAGGCTGGTGACGATTATGAGACAGACTAAGTGCCAGTAATCACTGGATAGTCTAGTTTTTTTTAAATAAAATATTTTTTTACTTTCTCAGAATCACACCGACCTAAGTCAGAATGATTTTCGAAATTTGTCGAATAGATTTACGTCCAGGTAAAATGTGCAGGCTTTTTGCTGATCTTATGATGACTTCTCCCGCTCTTACTAACGCTCTACATTCCGAAAACAGCCAAGCACTGGACCGCAGCCACGTTTGGTTTTTTGGGAACAAACAGAACCTTAAAGAGCTTCACTGCGGGCTCGATGGAACTCACAAGAAACTTACCGCTCAAATCCACGACTTTTGTTCTGCGCTCTCCGAGTCTTTCTGACATAGCAATGACACTATCGCCCCGAGCAACCAATGCCCAGGAAGCTCCAGTGGTAGCCATAGTCAACAACCAAGGAAATCGGGTAACGAAATTACCAACAGACTTCATCATATCCGGGGTTAAATCTTGCCCAGCATAGTAAAGAGCAATACCTGTGGCCGCAATCGCGCCCACACGCAGTAGATTAAAAACTGACTTTGCAGCTTTTGAAACAACGGACTGGGGGTTGTTAACTTTATAAGAAAGGTTTTCCAAACCATAACTAACCACGGTCCAAATGGCACCTAGAGTGATGGCCTCAACAGCTGTGTATTTAAGCAACTCAGCCGTGTTTAAATTGAGCTGGCCCACTCCAGAAGAAACACCCTCGACAAGACCGACGGCCCCCAAGGCCACGCCCTTGATCAAAGTTTTTGCTGTAAAGGATCCAAGCATTCTCCATACGTGGCCCCATGCATTTGAGCTATCAGCGCCCTCACCGGAAAAACGTTTTACTCCAATTTTTTTTGCCAGGTAGCGAATCTTTCCACCGACGGACCCGCTCATATCATGCCAGAGTGTCGGATTGATATTTCCCAAAACTTCGATGGTGGCCAGCAATCCAGCAGATAGACCTAAAGTTAGATTTCCCTTATTTATGACATGAACCACGTCGGTAAAAGTTCCGGCCGAGTACATGCCCATTCCGATCAGAACCGAAGAAGCTGGATTATTGACTACCGAATTTACGCTTATGTCCCATGCACCAACGACAGTTGCCTTTCCCTTTAAAATGCTAGAAAGGCCACTCGAGAATAGATGTGAAATTCCAGCTGAAATATGGGCACCTGCCGAAATCGGCTTTAACGGATCGGCTGGTTTTTCAACCTTTGGCGGCTCAGGCGTTGCTGGAGCCGGAGTTACGGCTCCTGAACCTGGAGCCGGAGTTACGGCTCCTGAACCTGGAACCGGAGCTGCGGCTCCTGAACCTGGAACCGGAGCTGCGGCTCCTGAACCTGGAACCGGAGTTACGGCTCCTGAACCTGGAGCCGGAGTTACGGCTCCTGAACCTGGAACCGGAGCTGCGGCTCCTGAACCTGGGACCGGATCAGAAGAGGCTGGCGTAAGTTGCGCTGGAATACGTTGCTGAAAATCATTTGTAACTTGAATTACTAATAGGTGCGTCGCTTCAGGATTCAGTGGGCGAGCTTCATTGAAGACTTGCTCGACACTTTTGCGCATTTCATCAGTGTCAACGGTAACGATTAAATTTCCGCCATCGCGCTCGGATATCCGCTTTACCTTTTCACGGATGATCTTCAGTGGAAGAACCGCATCCGGAAACTCTCCTCCGGTCAACTGCAGACGCTCGCCACCGTCGTTGATTTCATTTATATACATATTTGGCCCTGGAGCTTGGGATCGAAGCTGAGCCAGCGCAGGGGCTCCGCAGAGGCCTAAGCCAAACACGGAAGTTAGAGTTGTAAACAATAATCTCATGATCCCACTCCTAGCTTGTCCAATAGGATAGACAGCGTCGAAAACAAGTTCCTCACGAGGGTTGGTGCACGGTCTATTCCAGGTAAGCTCAAATGAGAAGGCTTTCCAGCCCAATTTGATAGCCCGGTGCCATTTTTGCGCCCCAGGGTACCCTGAATATTCGACAGCCCGAATTTTAGCGTGCAATTTTAGTATGCAGTTACAAAAGTGAGCGATTTACCCATAACGAATCGCCTATCGACGAAACTGCAAAGGTTTCAGCAATGATCTTTGCCTAATTCACTTTCTTCGAACACAAGCCTTGCATCAAGGCCTTGTTGGTCCAGGAGAAAAATCCAAGAGAGGTCGAAAGTTGGGTCGTAATTCCGGCAATGCGGCCGTCACGGCACTGGCTGACCAAGCTGTTTCTTGCTTGATCGATATAATTTGTGTTGTTGGTGAATCCCATTATGACAAATTGTTCACCTTGGCTTTTAACAACAGTTCCCTGATCCAGGGGGGCATAGGGGCGATTATCAGAAAGATAAACCTGATGGACGGAATGCGCGCATCCACCCAAAAGAGAAATCAGAAATAGGCCTAAAAAAGTTTTATATGCTTTCACGATATTGGCCTTTCTTAGTTTGATGAATTGGGATGATTGTCGCTGGCACTCTTCCTTGCGGGCGCTTTGGCCGCAGCCAAATCAGCAGTTAGACAATAACCGGTTGCGGTTATCCGACGACTGTGAACGATCATCAGAAAATAATCGACAATCTCGTCTTTTGTCAGAATACCAGTCACAATGCCATTTTCGCATTGGCGCTTAAGATCGGAGCTGAGCTCATCAACAAAATCGTTATTGAAATTAAAACCCAAAAAAATGGTTTTAGATATTTCGGCACGCACTGGCTTGCCTTTTTTAGCTGGTATGGACGTGAGTGAAACACTTTGGATCGAGGTGCAACCCGCCAAAAAAATCAAGGCCGTAAGAGCTGTCAAAGTAACCTTATTCATAGAAGTCCTCGTTGTTTTGGTTTTGTTGGGATGCCGGTCCGCGAGTTGTTAGACAATACCCTGTAATCTTAATGATCTCTCCGGAAATGACCGGATACTTTCGGCTTTCGCGAATTGAAGTCACACCTGTAAATCGCCCCGAGGGACATTTCTGGTGAATTTCATAAAGCAATCTTTCTGCATACTTTTCTGAATAGACCGGAGCACCAGTGCGTGGGCCCATTTGAAAATACTGAATGGCCTTCAGAACATCATTTGCAGAGTCCCCGGTATTTGAGTTGGTGGCTTTTGCAATACTCTGTGCTTGCCCAAGATCGACCCCGACCTCGCTGACTTTGACATCAAACGGAGTCAGTACTTGATCTTTACGATTATCTATATCGCTGATTTGCACGTGATAAAGCGCAGCACAGCCACCATTGAAAATAGCAATTGCAATACCGAATGCGATCCAAAAACCTAAATTTAATATCTTCATATAAAAAAGGCTCTTTGATTCAAGTTTTTTTTACAACTCATTTAATTCTAGATCCCGTGCATCGCCTTCGACATCCTAGTTTCTAGGCAAAGTTTTAGTAATCAGCAATTTGCCATTCTGACTTGAAACTTGGATCGAATCACCCGCCTTTATGGTGCCCGAAATAAGATCCTTTGACAGCGGATTTAGAAGTTCCGTCTGGATGACGCGCTTCAGGGGTCTAGCCCCGTAGACCGGGTCGTAACCTTTTTCTGCAAAAAATTGTACGGCCTCTGGCAAGACATCGAGCCCAATCTTTTTTGCTTTCAGGCGTTCGGCAACCACCTTTAGCTGAACCTTGACGATTCCGCCGATTTGCTCTTTGCCAAGGGCATTGAACATGATGACTTCATCAATACGATTGAGAAACTCGGGACGAAAATGAGCCCGCAGAGCCTCCATCACAGTGTCCTGCTTTTCTTGCGGCTTCATTTTAGGATCAGTAATCGCATGCGATCCGATATTTGAAGTCATGATTAGAACTGTGTTTTTAAAATCAACAGTGCGCCCTTGACCATCCGTCAGGCGACCGTCATCGAGTACCTGCAATAAGATATTGAAAACGTCGGGATGGGCCTTTTCGATCTCATCGAATAGAACAACACTGTAAGGTCGCCGACGAATCGCTTCAGTCAATTGCCCCCCCTCTTCGTAGCCAACATAGCCCGGAGGCGCCCCAACCAGCCGTGAGACCGCATGCTTTTCCATATATTCGCTCATGTCGATGCGGACGATGGCTTGCTCATTGTCGAACAGGAACTCAGCCAAGGCTTTTACCGTTTCTGTCTTACCAACCCCGGTCGGCCCCAAAAACATAAAGGTTCCGATGGGTCGGTTCGGATCTGATATTTCCGCCCGAGCCCGGCGAATGGCTTCGGCCACGACTTTTAAAGCATGATCTTGACCGACCACGCGCTCGCTCATTTTTACTTCCATATTCAGAAGTTTTTGCAGGTCGCTTTCCAACATTTTTTGCACCGGAACGCCCGTCCATTTTGCGACAACTTCGGCGACGTCCTCGGGATCGACCTCTTGGCGCAACATCCGATTACCTGTGCTGGCCTTGTCGCTGCGCTCGGTATAGGTTTTTAATTTCTTTTCTAACTCGGGAAGTTTGCCATATTTGAGTTCGGCAGCGGATTCTAAATCACCAGTGCGTTCAGCCCTTGCCATATCATTTTTCACGATTTCAATTTTCTCTTTTGTCTTTTTTATTTCGTCAATTCCACCACGCTCGAATTCCCATTGCTCGCGCAGCACTTGATTTTTTGCCTGCAGATCTTTGATTTCGCCTGCGATATTTTGCAATCGCTCTTTGGCGGCCACGTCGGATTCGCGGCGAAGGGCTTCTTTTTCGACCCTAAGCTGTGTCAGCTTACGTTCAATTTCATCGATTTCCTCGGGAACGCTGCGGGTTTCAATCCCCATTTTGCTTGCGGCCTCGTCAATTAAATCAATGGCCTTGTCGGGCAGAAATCGAGAGGTAATGTAGCGATGCGATAGTTTCACGGCCGCAACAATTGCCGCATCAGTAATACGAACCCCGTGATGGACCTCGTATTTTTCTTTCAGTCCGCGCAGAATTGTAATCGCATCGTCAACCGAGGGCTCGGCGACCAACACCGTTTGGAAACGCCTTTCCAAAGCCGCATCTTTTTCGATGTGTTTGCGATATTCGTCAAGCGTGGTGGCCCCGATGCAGCGAAGCTCACCTCGGGCAAGGGCAGGCTTAAGCAGCTGCCCGGCGTCCATTGCGCCCTCGGACTTTCCAGCGCCAACCAAAGTGTGCATCTCATCAATAAATAGAATGATCTGGCCCTCGCTGGATGTGACTTCCTTGATCACGGCCTTAAGTCGGTCTTCGAATTCCCCGCGGTATTTGGCCCCGGCAATCAATGCCCCCATATCAAGGGACATTATTTTTTTGCCAATTAAATTTTCAGGGATATCCTGTTGCAGGATTCTTAACGCTAGACCTTCGACAATGGCGGTTTTCCCGACGCCGGGCTCGCCGATCAAAACAGGGTTGTTCTTTGTCCGACGAGAAAGAACCTGCACCACGCGGCGAATTTCTTCATCACGACCAACGACGGGGTCTAGTTTTCCTTCAGCGGCCAGTGCCGTCAAATCACGGGCGTACTTGGAAAGGACTTCGTATTTATTTTCAGGATCATCATCGGTGACCTTTTGCGAGCCGCGGACTTCTTTTAGGGCTTTAAGAATGGCGTCTTCCCGTACCGAGTTCCTTTTAAATAGCGAGTTGATATCGGAGTCACCGGACTTTAGAAGGGCTAGCAAAAAATGTTCTGTGGAGATAAAAGAATCCCCCATTGCTGTGGCTTGCTCTTCCGCCCCACTAAAAATTTTAATTAATCTTTGACTAGGGCTAGTGCGAACCCCGCCGCCGGTGACGGTTGGTAACTTAGCTAGACGTG
>CALQIT020000117.1 GCA_943330705.2 Streptomyces griseus | reverse complement strand
TAGACTCTGAAGATTTCATCGACAAAGGCCTGCCTGATTTCTTTTACGGACTTGAAGTCCAGAATCACAATTTTGTACTTTTCTAGTCCGGCAAGAATTCGTTTGGCTTGGGACCTTGCTAATAATTCTCGCTCGGCTGTTAGTTTAATTTTAACGGTTGTTCGATCAAACTCAAACTCTTCGTTTGCATATTGATGAAACAAATCACGTAAAATTTTTCGTGATCGTCGACTAATTTCAAATGAAACTTCGGTTCCATTTAAGTATTTGATTTCCTTAACCCGCAGATCATCAGTCAAATTTTCGTTTGTAACCTCAATTTTATGACTTCTAATGGTGAAAGTGTCGGCAATCTTTGAAGTAAAAAATATTCCTTGGCCACTGTGTTGTTCTGGGAAGGTTGTTTGTTTTCCTTTTAAAACGTGCTCGAGGGCTTGGAATTCATTTTCCAATTTAAAATTTTTTTGGACGTTGGCAAAAACTCCAATTCCAGAGTCCTTTATCGTAAACTTAAAAAACCTCGAATCCTTACTCACATGAATGTCGGCTTTTTTTGCTTGTGAATGGTCAATTGCATTGTTGAGCATTTCGCCGAAAGCGTAGAATAGAATGTTTTGTACATTTAGCGGAAATTTTTTTAAGCCTAGTCTTAACTCGACCTCTGCATAGACTTTGTCCTCCTGGAGGTCCTTAATGTTTTTTAGCAAGCGGATGGCCATATCGGTAGAAGAGGGGGCGGGATTGCGATACTTATTTGTCGAATATTTGGCATTACGGGTAGAACCCTCTTTTTCGAGTAGACCCATTTTAACCAACTGACTAAGATGTTTGGCTACTTTTTGGCGCGAAATCTTTAGTTCTTTGACTAAGTCTGCGGAGAGAACATGGCCCTTGGATTTTAAAATTTTGAGAATTTTTTCTTTGTTATCCATGACCAATTGTAACCTAATTGTAACCTTCATTCAATTATAATTGTAACCGGTTACAGTTATAATTGAATGAAGGTTACAATTAGGTTACAATTAGATTCAGTCAATTCGTAAACAGTGAGTAGTCTGTGCCGTTTTGAGTCTGCTAGCAGCCTCGCTGATCTAAGACGGGCACTAAGGCAGTCTTTTTTAAATGGCTTAAAATTGGTAGCCAATTCCCAGAAAAGCTCGTCCGATGGCGAAGTTATTCGCTTAGGGCATTGGTCAGTTCCCAAGTTGAAAGGTCTTGCACGTCTTCATCAATGCCCTATCTTTTTACGAATTCCTCAAAATGGCTTCGGCAAATGCGTTTAAAAAGTACGCGTCTATGCTGAATTTATTCATATCTTTGCTCCTCGGATACAATGCAATACATATATTGCATTGTATCCGAGGAGGTAATAAAAAGAACTATGAAAAAGATAACAGACGAAGAATCAATCACTTTGGCAACATTGGCCAATGCAGTTAAGGCCATGGATTGCGAGTTGGGTTATGCGATCAGGCCTAAAATTAAAAAATATTTTTCGTAAACCATCTGGGCGAAATTATTGCCGCAAGGAAGGTCTCAGCACGCGAACAAGTGAAACCCTTCCAATGTGCTTGAATTTATTGAAGAATAAGCCGGTCAGGCCTGATCGCAAAAAAGTTAAACTTGTTAAATTTCATATAGTTACGAATATTGATCAAAATCGGCAAGTCGTTGCCGATTTTGATCAATATTCGGCGACATATTGCCGATTTTGATTTAACATCAATTATGTACAAACGAGAGTTGCAGCTCCGACCTTTGATTGAAAAAGCAAACCTATTTCTTTTTGGCCCTAGGGCAACGGGAAAGACTTCCCTGATTAAAGAAAGTTTAGGTGATGCCCTTATCTTTGATTTACTAGACAGCGATGTCTATGAGGAGCTCTTAAGACGGCCTAAGGCACTTTCTGAAAAAGTCAAAGACTCCGCACAAATTATAGTGATCGACGAAATTCAGAAGTTACCAATTTTATTGGATGAGGTACATCGTCTTATCGAAGAAAAAAAAATTAGATTCTTACTAACGGGGAGCTCCGCTAGAAAAATAAAAGCCCCAGGCTCTAATTTGTTAGGCGGACGCGCCAGAGAGGCCCATCTTTTTCCCCTTAGCTTTAGTGAGATCACGGACTTTGATTTAATGAGATATCTCAATTATGGAGGCCTACCAATTGTCTACCAATCCAAGGAACCCCATGAAGACCTTCAGGCATATGTTCGAACTTACCTGAGCGAGGAAATTAAATCTGAAGCGCTGGTTAGAAACTTTGAAAGATTTGTCAGATTTTTAGAGGTTATGGCCATATCTAACGGCTGTGAAATAAATTATCAAAGCTTATCCAGCGATTCTGGTGTTCCCGCAAGGACAATCGAAGGCCATATTGAGGTTCTGAAAGATACTTTGATCGGCTTTGAGCTTTTACCTTATCAGAAAACACTTAAACGTAAGGCCACAACCAAATCAAAGTTTTTTTTATTCGACAATGGAGTCGCTAATTTTTTAGCTCAAAGATTGCCTTTGAAAGAAGGGCATAGCGATTTAGGGACTGCCTTTGAACAATTCATGATTCAAGAAATCAGGAGCTACTTGAGCTACTCTCGGTCGTTCACGAAAATTAGTTACTGGCGCTGCAAAGCTTACGAAGTGGACCTGCTCATTGGGGACTCTGTTGCTATGGAATTTAAATTTTCCAAGCAAATTAAAGAAGAATTTTTTCAAGGGCTAAGAGCTTTAAAAGAAGAAAAAATTTTTAAAAATTTCTACGTCGTTGGACGCTTCGAACAGTCAGGAAAGACGGATGACAACATCCACTATGAAAACTATCAGACATTTCTCACTAAACTCTGGCAAGGGGACCGGACCAACTTCAACAAATGATCTCTACGTTCTGTGCTTCGGGTTTGTTTTCGCGAAATCAGGATGACACAATACTTCTTAAAGCCTCTAACGTCCCCTTTCCCGATTTAAGTCCGGTAGATCTTGAAGGCCCCGATAGAGCTAGCCAAAATTCTAGTCGTAAGCTGCAAAACGCTGATTTCTGTTGGCATCTTTTTAGAAGATGCCGAAAGGAACTTGTCATGGGTTTGCAAAAAAGTTGTCTTGTAGTTTTTATGACGGCCTTGGGTGTCTTCGTGGTGCCTTTGCCTTCATTTGGTGAACAGAACACAAGCTGCGCGTCTTCGCTTCACACCCAGGCCCACACCCAAACACAGGTCGCCAGGAATAACATCGCAAATCTTAAGCTGATTGGCGCCCCGATAGAACTGCTACAGGCCTACTGTCCTGTGCAAACAGTAACTGAATTCAGACCAGCATCCAGTTCTAAGACTGTATCTAAGACTGTGCGGTGCGATGACTGCCTAAAGCCATTGGCCGAGGAATTCCATGTTCGCACGGGCCGCGCAAGCAATGGCGAAGTAAAATCTGACAGTCAGGTCATTTTTGAAGTGCAAGCGCCGCTACTTAAAATCGAAAATTGGCTGGCACAGAATAAAAAAGTGAATCCCGGTTCAGTCCGGACCTACTATGCAATGACGGGCAAACTTCCTGATCTAAAAACATTTGCCAAGGGCAATTCGGCTCGCGAGCAAAAAAAAATCGAAGCCGCTGTTTCAGAAGCTTTGGGTGCAAGGTGGCCTTTGGGGGCTACCGATTGTTTGACTGCCGCTGAGAATTTAGCCAATCACCTATCCAATAAATTAAATCAATCGGCAGCTGGTGAAGCGCGTGGTTTAAAGTATGCCGTTCAGGTTGTGGATTCGGTGCCGGATGTGAATGAAAAAGTTTTTCTTGATTTGGCGTCGTTAAAAGTTGCCGCGAATCACTATGTTGTGCGGGTGACACAGATTCAGTCGGGTCGAACCTACATTGCCGATGCCTATCTTTGGAATTCAGTGAAGCTCGAAACCGAAGTCAGAGCAGATCATAATTCAATTCCCTTGGGAAAGCATCAGCAGTGCCTTCGTGGTGCAATTATCAGGGCTTCCTCCGCTGATTCGAATTTTCCTTCGACCAAAGAAGTTGCCTTAAACTTCTTGCCCCTCGTAAAATCGATAAATGCACGAAACGCCGAGTTGGCCGCCCAGTACTGCCGAGAACAGATTTTGGCAGGTGTCGCCGGTGCGGTATTTCAGATTCCTAAATTGGCAGCTAAATTGGCAGACTGAGAAGATCGTAAAAATTGAGGACTCGATCAACGAAGTTGACAGTTTCATCTCCTCGCGCGGGACCATATTGCAATTCGGATTCGTAACTTGGGTCAGCCAGCAGGGGGTAGACCGATTTAAGATCTTTCCACGAAAGACGATTTGTTCCTTTGTTCAGGGCCAAAGTTTGCGCGTCTAAAAGATGGGCGGGCCCCGAGTTGTAGGCCGCCAAAGCCAGCGATAGTCTTTCGCGAAAGGCTATTTTCGAAGGCTGAGAATCAATCAGATAGCGAAGGTATTTGGCCCCGCCCCAGATGCTTTGGATCGGATCTCTGCGATCGTCAACGCCAAGGTGCTCTGCGGTTTCGCGGGTCAGCTGCATCAGGCCTTCGACTCCGGTGTGGCTTTCTGCGCCGGCCTGCCAGTGGGATTCTTGGTAGGCAACTGCTGCAACCAACTGCCAAGGCAAATTGAACTCTTTGGCAAATTTCTTGAAGGACTCGCGATACAGCTTGAATTCTTTGCCAACCGACCTAAAAAATCGGCTGCTATCTTGGCTGGTCAGCTCACCCAAATATCCGAAGTAACGGTGGTGAATTCGACCGAGCTCACCCCGGCGGGCTGCTTTTTGAAACCAGTAAGACAATTCATTGTTTAGCTTTAACTTTGAATTTGAATTTGCTGAAACTAAAAAGTGATAGGGCTGTCCGTCATCCAATTTAACCACTTCGCGAAGTGATGTAAAAAATCTTAAGTATAGCGAGGCTTCCCATCGATCACTAATTGCACAGTCATACTTTCCCTGGCTTACCAATCGCAAGAGCTGAGCGGTTGAGATATTCAAATAATCATCCAGTTGGATGTTTGAATATTTTTTTGAAAATTGGTTTCGCGCGTTGGTGCCCATATTTTTGCGAAGGGTGGCGACTTTCAAATTTGCTTTTGTCGATAAAGAACCCGTCAGCGTTGTTTTGACCTTTATATTGCGACTACAAATTAGTCCCAGGTGTTGCTCGCCATAGGCTGGGCCAAGGTCCGTAGAGCCGCGAATGCTATAATGTGCGGGAATCCGTGCAGCCGCGATATCGCCTTCGCCATCACGTAGGCCTTTGACCACCGCCCATTCGTCTTTTAATATCTTAAAGCGCAGGCTATAGCCCCGGTCTCGGGCGAACTCAGTTAGTAGGTCGTGCTCGTAACCATTTGAATGTTCATGATCTTTTCTAAAACTAAGTGGACTATTTACTGTAAGAACGACAAGTTCGCCTTTGGAACCCTTCGGCACCAACTGCGGAACCTCAAGAATCCATCCATCGCAACCATTTACGGTTAGAAAGATTCCCAAAAGCGAGCAAGTCATTTTAAGTTTGCTTAACATAATTTTTCTCATAGTTTTGCAGTTATCTTCGTAGATCAGTATGCCAAGAGGTGCAACCCATAAGAAACACCCACGACGCGACTCAAGGTCTCAGATCGCAATAGACATGGAGCGGGCCAGTGATATGAAATTATTTCGAAGCGCAATTTGAAAAAATTGGAGGATTTAGATGGTGGATTTCGGTTGGACACAGGGTTTTGCCCAGGGGCGTGGTTGGATAGAAGTTATCGTGGGTGGAATGTTCAGTGGCAAAACCGAAGAGCTTATCCGTCGTCTGCGTCGGGCAGAACTAGCACGGCAGAAAATCCAAGTTTTCAAGCCATTGATTGATGATCGTTATCACAAAGAAGACGTTACCTCGCACAATAAGAACTCGTTCAAAGCGACGCCGCTTAAAAATTCGCGGGAGATCTGGGCGCACCTCAATGAAGACACGCAAATTGTTGGCATTGACGAAGGTCAATTTTTTGATTCCAGCATTGTTGAAACCCTGCAAATGTTAGCAAATCGGGGAATACGTGTGATCGT
>CALQIT020000116.1 GCA_943330705.2 Streptomyces griseus | reverse complement strand
CACTCATGCCGACGATAAGACTTAAGACTGCAAGTGGTAAAAGACTGTCCGTCATTTGGTTAAGTCCCATAAATTGGGAAACAAAACTCCAAACAATAGTAATCGTTGTCATCACTAAAAAGTTTGTCAGCAAGAGCAGGCCAATTCGTTTAAAAAATGTCATGAAAGACTCCTTCAAAATAGAAAATAATTTCGCGCTAAAAAAGTAATCAAAAAAGTAAGCAAAAATGCTAGTCAAAAAACAGGACCAGGCCCTAATTCTGACTAGGCGTTAGTATAATGTGGTGTGCCTTTGAAAAGTCAAGGCGAAGCGGGGGTGATCAAAAAGTCAAGGGCCTCATTCTTAAGTGAAACCAAGACCTTGCCACCATTTGCCAATTTGCCAAATAGCAATTCGTCGACCAGGGCTTTCTTCAAATGCTCGTCAACTGTGCGGGCCATGGGGCGGGCCCCGTAGACCTTGTCATAACCTTTTTTCATCAGCCATTTCAGGGCATCTTCATTAAGCTGCAGGTGAACCATTTTCTTTTGCAGTTGCATCTGCAATTCTTCAACAAATTTGGCAGCGACTTTGATGACGATAGATTCATCTAGGTCGCGGAAGGAAACGACGGCGTCTAAACGATTCAGAAATTCAGGAGCAAAGGTTTTTTTCAAGGCCTCCAAAGACTGAAGACGGGCGGGCTGTTCAACAAAACCCATTGCACCCCTAGAAACTTCTAGGGCCCCGGCATTGGATGTCATAACCAAAAGCACATTGCGAAAATCGGCTGTTCTTCCTTGGGAATCGGTCAGTCGTCCCGCGTCCATAACCTGCAACAAAACATTAAATATATCTTGATGCGCTTTTTCGATTTCATCTAAAAGTAAAACACAATAAGGTGATTTGGTGACGGCTTCGGTCAGTTGTCCACCTTCTTCATAGCCCACGTATCCCGGAGGGGCCCCAGTTAGTCGTGAGGCCGTTGCTTTTTCCATATATTCACTCATGTCAAATCGGACTAAAGGAATTCCTAGGATCTGCGCCAACTGTTTGCAGACTTCAGTCTTGCCAACACCGGTGGGGCCAGTGAATAGAAAACTTGCAATCGGTTTATTATCGCGACCCAGGCCGCTGCGTGCGTATTTAATTGCCGACGACAAGCGATCGATGGCTTCGTCCTGCCCGTAAATAACGGCCTTTAGTTTTTTATCGATCTCCCGCAATTGTTCTTTGTCATTGGCACTGACGCTGGCCGCTGGAACTTGCGCAATTTGTGCGATGACCTCTTCAATTTCGCGGGTTTCAATCAGCAAATTTGTTTTGCCATTCATGCGCGCTTTCGCACCAGCTTCATCCACCACGTCGATGGCTTTGTCGGGTAGCAACTTTGAGTGGATATACTTTGAAGAAAGCTCGACCGCAGCCCGCAGTGCCCCTTCGCTATATTGAACTTGATGGTGTTCTTCAAATTTCTTTTTCAGACCCTTTAAAATTTCAAAACATTCATCCTGTGAGGGCTCTTTGATATCTATTTTTTGAAAGCGGCGATTTAGCGCCCGGTCTTTTTCAAAATGCTGTCGGTATTCTTGATGGGTCGTCGAGCCTATGCAAGAGATCTCGCCATTGGCTAAAGATGGTTTTAAAAGGTTGCTGGCATCCATCGAGCCATCACTGGTTGCCCCGGCGCCAACGATGGTATGAATTTCATCAATAAAAAGAATCGCATTGTTTCGTTTTTTAATATCTTTAAGGACGGATTTTAACCGACCTTCAAAATCGCCCCTAAATTTTGTTCCGGCAAGAAGTGTCCCCATATCCAAAGAAAAAATTACTTTATCGCGCAGGGCTTCGGGCACAAGACCGGCGACGATTTTCGCGGCCAGGCCCTCGGCGATGGCGGTTTTTCCAACGCCGGGTTCACCGATCAGTAGGGGGTTATTTTTAGTGCGCCGACAAAGAATTTGTAATGTTCGTTCGATGACGTCTTCACGGCCGATCAGCGGATCCGTATTACCAAGTTTGGCTTTTTCATTCAAATTAGTGCAAAAAGTATCTAGCGTGGAGTTCTTACTTTCATCTTGCGCTTGGCCATCCACATCAACTTTCGGTCCAGATAGTGCTGGTGCCTGACCCTGCAAGGCGTCTTTTTCCAAGTCATGGGAAACATAATTGATAACATCAAATTGACTGATCCCTTGCTGGCTTAGGCAAAACACAGAGTGCGAGTCCTGTTCGTAAAACAAAGCTACTAGTAGATGCCCTTCATCAACTTGTTTCTTGCCCGCACTTTGCACCTGCAATGCCGCCCGCTGAAAAAGCCGGTGGCAAGCTAAGGTGAACTCGGGTTGCCAAGAGTCCATACCGCCGTAATTACCGATTTGCTCGGTAGAGATTTGAGGACAATGCTTTTTTATCAGATCCCGCAGCTGGGGTTTAAGTTTTTGCACATTGGCCCCGCAGCCCTCGATGATCTGCACAACAAGCGGAGACTTTAAAAGTGCTAATAAGATGTGCTCTAGGGTTACAAATTCATGCCGGCCTTGTTTTGCAATTTCTACGGCCTCGGATAAGCGGCGTTCTAGTTCTCGGCTCATCATAGGGGACCTCAAATCTGCCCATTAATGGGCGGGTCGGATTAATTATTCGGGCTCAAGCGTGCACTTCAAGGGGTGCTGCTTTGACCTTGCAAATTGGTTGACTTGCATCACCCGCATTTCACCAATCTCCAAGGTATAGACCGCGGCAATACCGGCCCCCTTTTGATGCACGTCCAACATAATCTTGGTGGCCTCTTCGATACTTTTTGCAAAAAAACGCTGTAGTACCAAAACCACAAAATCCATCGGCGTATAATCGTCATTCAGCAAAATGCATTTATACATTTTCGGAATATCGACTTTGGGCAAGGTCTCAACGGCCCCTTGGCTCTGGTTGCCAGTCATATTGTCTGTAGGGTCTTCTCGCTTTTTACTCATATGATATCTTTCATTGTAATAAGTTGTGCCGAAATGAGGCAATCACCAAAACACCCATCAATAAACTGTGCACGATCTTAGGCTTGTCTAGGTATTGTCTAAAGGTCTAGTTCATTCAGCTTCAGAAAAAGTGGTCCTGGATAAACTAGGCCTAGGGTAACAATATAATTTTCAATAATAGCAAAAATCTAAAAAATCCCCAAATGAGATTCGAAAAACCTAAGCTTGTAAACCCGCATAACTTTTGTGAAACTGTTTACGGAGTTCTCAGTTGCATATGTTTTTGAGGACATCCGAACTGAACGTAAACACTAATTCGATAGGGAGAATTATTTTATGAAATTGAGTAACAAAGGTTTTTCACTAGTAGAGTTGATGGTGGTCGTCGCCATCATCGGATTGCTAGCAGCAATCGCAGTCCCACAATTTTCTAAGTTCCAAGCTAAGGCACGAACCAGTGAGGCGAAGTCGCAGCTAGCGGCTATCTTTTCTGCAGAAGCAGCATTTCAAGTTGAGTGGCTGGGTTATGCTAGTGATTTTGTCGAGATCGGCTATGGCCCCCTTGGAAATTTGAAATACAATATTGGATTTAATGTAGGCAATATTTGCCCTGGAAATTACAATATAGCCAGAACGGGCGCATTTGCCATAACTTGCCCTGCTGCTGCAGGTAAGGGGTTTGTAACAGGACTGCCTGCGGCATCTGGTGTTTGCGACACGACTTCCATCGCCGGTGCGACTGTCACCGGGCTTGGCCGAACAGGTGGTCCTCAATGTACGGTTGGGCTAGGAGTTACTGGTGCCCTTCCCGAGTTGATTGGGGTAACAGAAATCGTCGCAGTCGGCGCACTGACATATATTGCAGGGGCGGTGGCTAGAATATCAAATAATGGAACCGTAGACACTTGGACAATAAATCAAAATAAAGCGATGTTAAATACAATCGTCGGATATTGATACATTCTTTCAAGATTAGCAAAGGGGCCAAATTGTTGGCCCCTTTTTTTTTGTGCGCCCGGCAGGGCGCTTTTCTAGGAGGTGAAAGACTTCTGCTCACCCGATCAGGGGAAGAGCTAGCTGAGGACAAGGGTGTCCATCGCGAGATGGAATCTGAAGGAAGTCCGTACGGCAAAACACTACACCGAGGAACACGAAGCGCATATGAGGCGGTCCATCAGGGTAAGGCGGCAAAAATCGCAATAAGCCCAAAACTGATACGGGATGCTTGGATCGTATATGCGACGGTGGTGAGTGTGAAAGAAAAGCGCATGTACCCGGGGAGATCTCACTTCGCGTATGAAAGTACGAGGTGACGAAAGTCACCTAAGTGAGAAGTCAGCAGCGGGAATAGTAGGGTGAACGACCTCACATGAAGTCCCAAACGAAATCAATCGAAGTAAGGAACTTTAGATCTCGATGAGAAAACCACGGCCGAAAAATAGCGCTGCGAAATTTAGCGTGGCTCGCACGAGCGAGGCGGATCAGAAATCCGCGTCGTCCGTACGAGAGGTCGTAAACTTAGAGGCGATCTTTGGTAAACCTAACTTTGGTCCAAAGGATTTAATGGAGAAGGTGGTCGAACCTTCCAACATGATCAAAGCGATGGTGCAGGTTCAAAGAAATAAGGGAGCCCCGGGAGTCGATGGAATGAAGACCGAGGACTTGCCAAAATACTTTGAAAAGCAATGGGAGAAAGTTAAGGCCAACCTTCTGGTAGGAAAGTACAAACCGTCTCTAGTGCGACGAGTTGAGATTCCAAAACCAGACGGCGGTGTTCGAGAATTAGGAATACCGACGTGTGCGGATCGCGTAATTCAGCAGGCCATCGGGCATGTGTTAGGAGAGATCTTCGATCCGACTTTTTCGGAAAGTTCATATGGGTTTAGGCCAAAGCGATCGGCGCAGATGGCGGTTGCAAAAGCTCATGCTTACGTGACCGATGGTAGGATATTTGTGGTGGATCTTGATTTAGAGAAATTCTTTGATCGAGTGAACCACGATATTCTGATGGATCGGATCAGCCGCCGCATCAAGGACAAACGAATTCTTAAAACAATTCGCGCATACCTTGAGGCCGGCGTAATGATCGGAGGCTTTGCAGAACCGAGGCGAGAAGGAGCGCCGCAAGGTGGTCCACTCTCGCCACTGCTATCGAACATTCTGCTAGATGAATTGGACCAGGAACTTGAGCGTCGCGGTCACAAGTTTTGCCGGTACGCAGACGATTGGAATGTCTACGTGCGAAGCCGAAAGGCTGGCGAACGAGTGAAGGCGGCATTGACGAGGTGGCTGAAAATACGTCTGAAGCTTACGGTGAACGAAGGCAAGAGTGCCGTCGATTACACTAGCCGCAGAAAGTTCTTAGGCTACTCGATGACATCAAGCCGCGCGCCCAAATTGAAGCCAGCGACACAAGCCATCGAACGGTTTAAAGGCGCAATTCGAGAACTCTTTCGAAGAGCGCGCGGGCGCAACGTGAAGACGTTCATTACGAACGATTTAAACCCGCTTCTTCGAGGCTGGGCTGAATACTTTAAACTTAGCCAGGTAAAACTGGTGTTCGAACAGCTTGACGGCTGGATCAGGCGAAAGCTTCGCTGCGTGATCTGGCGTCAGTGGAAAACACCAAAGACGCGGTTAAGAAAGTTGATAGCCCATAGACTTAAACCCGAGCATGCCAAGAAGAGCGCTTCAAACGGTCGCGGCCCCTGGTGGAACTCCGGGAATGTCCACATGGTGATTGCGTTCCCGAACAAGCACTTTGATCGGTTGGGACTTATAACACTTCAAAAGAAAATCCGAAGGACGGCAATTGCCGATTGATTCGAACCGCCGTATACGGAACCGTCCGTACGGTGGTGTGAGAGGACGGGGCGAGGCGCACAGCGCTAGCCCCTCCTACTTAATTGTCTTTAGCAGTAGGTAAATGTCGCAAGGGACGATCAATGATGCGCCCCTGCTACTCGTTTTTTAAATTTCCAGCCAATATTGGAATATGGTAATCAGACGAAACTCATTTTTTTTGGCGTACTTCTTGGCTGCGATGCTGCTTATCGGGTATTCGCATTATGGAAATCCAACTAAGATTTCTGGATTTGAAAGAAATTTGATTGCGCCACCTCCAGCACTAAAGTTTCTTCATTTCGGATTCAATGAAGTTATTGCTGATATGCTTTGGATTCGAGCGCTTCAGGACTTTGATTACTGCGAAAGTAAAATTGATGAAAATACTTGCAAGGGAAACAGCTGGCTATATCACATGCTGGACACGAGTTTGACACTGTCACCCCACTTTTATATTGAGGCGCATACCGGTGGGGTTGCCTTGAGCGTTTTGCTCTCTGATTTCGTTGGCGCTACAAAGTTTTTTGATT
>CALQIT020000115.1 GCA_943330705.2 Streptomyces griseus | reverse complement strand
TGCCTTAGCAGCTGAAAAGAGGTAAAAAATATGAATAAATTCATGCAAATTTTAGCCGTCATCGTTTTGCTATTGGTGACAGCTTTGCCCATTGCCAAAGCGCAGAACTCAACGACATTAAATAATCTTTCAACCGATCAAGAGACAACCATCTCTATTAAAAAAGGTGCGCCCATTGAGTCCAATAAGAAATTGTGGGAGCTGCAAACCGGGACAGCTGAGGTCGCCGGGGACCCTCAGTTGATGGACAAAGAGGCGCGAAAAAGTTGGAAGACCGCTTGCGCCGAATGGAAGGCAGAGCTGAAAGAATTAAATCAAGAAAACAAGGTTCTTGTGCTGAACTGCAACTCACCAAAATGCCATAAGACTGGTGGCCCAACGGGTGTTGAGGTCCTTTGCCAAAGCACCGCGACCTACAGTTTGAAAGTAAAAGTTAGCGAATAATTTGTCCCTTCTTTCTCTGCGCTGTCCTCGTGGCCTCAATTTTATGACACAGGGCGATCCCCTTGATCGTCGCTCTTGGCTAGATATAATCAATAGTGAACTATGGAATAGTTAAGGTTTTTAAGGGGTTATTGAGATCTCTTCAAGAGAGGGAGCGACAGCTTGGCAGACAGAAAATCGTATGACTTTAATATTGCGGGTCTACCTTATCGTCTCCGTTCCTCTCACGATGAAGCGACAGTTCAAGAGTTAGTTTCCTTCGTTGATTCAAAGTTAAAATTGGCCATAACCGCCACAAAGAGTGGCTCTTTTCAGAGTGCGGCCGTTTTAGCATCCCTCAATATTGCGGAAGAACTTATCCTTATGAAGCGTCGGGCTCTGCGTGAGCTGGATTCTTTGGAAGAGAGAACTCTCAAAATAGCCCACAACCTAGATCATTCCAAAGTTCAAAAGACGGGTCTCTAGATCATTCTAGCTAGTGCTGGAATAGATCAGGAATAGACCCGGAATGGGCTCAAAAAGATATGGTGAAAGCAAAGTTGCGGCAGACGCTGAAAATGCGAGCTGCGCAAGTTGTAGATCGTGATGTGAAAACAGATCAACTGCATCAGCAATTGATTCTTTTTTTGCATAATTATCCTGGTTGCTGGGGAACATACTCCAGCATACCCGGAGAGATTTCACTTAATTCCTTGAGTTCACTTTGTCCTGCAATTCAGTTTGCCTACCCCAAGGTGGTGGGAAGTGAGTTGGAATTTTGGATTCCAGGGGACAAAGGTTTTGCACCAGAAGCGCGCTGGGGAATTTTAGAGCCTATCGCCGATGGAGCTCGTCAAGTGTCGCTGGCGGAAATGTCAGGATATTTGGTGCCAGGATTGGGTTTTGATAAGCGGGGAGTTCGACTGGGGTGGGGAAAGGGTTTTTATGATCGCGCCCTCAGTGGTTTCTCGGGTCTTAAGGTGGGGATTGCTTTTGCAGAGTTAGTGCAGACGGATCTTCCCTGTGAAGATCATGATGTGCGGATGGATTTTTTGGTAACTGAATTAGGAACGTTGAAGGTGGTTTAAGTGGTCAATTTTATATTAATTTTAGTGGGTTTAGTTTGTGGTGGTTTGGGAAGTTTTTTTGCCAAAAAAATAAATGATGAAAGGCAGAAGAGGTCAGCTCGGGCAGAAGCCGATAGAATTATAAACAAGGCAAAAGCTGAATCGGCCAAGATCGATCGAGAGTCAAAGAATCGAGCTAAAGATTTTGAAACTCGGGCACGAAAAAATGCAGAGCTTGAGATTCAAAAACAAAAATCAAAGCTCAAACAGCAAGAGAGTCAACTCGAGCGCAAGCTGAAAGATGTTGATGATGATCTTAAGCGAAAGCTGGAAGAGAATGATCGTTTTCTCCTGACCTTGAAAGATCGTGAGGGTAAACTAGAGATCACAGAAAATAGAATAAAGGACCTGGAAAAAAAGGCTGAAGAAGAAACCCTTGAATTAAAGGCCAAACTTTCAAGTGTCGCGCAAATGGGGGCAGAAGAAGCGAAACGTGAACTATTTACTTCGTTAGAAGAAGAAGCAAAACAATCTGCGGCCAAACGTCTTGAGGAAATTGAACGGCATGCTGAAGCAGAAGCCGATAAAAAAGCAAAAAGAATTTTAGCTATGGCGTTGTCGCGATTTGCTGGCGAATATACCTCGGAGCGCACCGTGACGGTGTTGTCATTACCAAGCGATGAGATGAAGGGAAAGATTATCGGCCGAGAAGGTCGTAATATTCGAACCTTAGAGGCTTTGTGCGGTGTTGATTTAATCGTCGATGACACTCCTGAGGCTGTGGTTATTTCCGGCTTTGATCCTGTTCGCAGGGAAATGGCAAAACGAACTTTAGAAAAATTGATGGAAGATGGCCGCGTTCATCCGGCTCGGATTGAAGAAGTTGTTGATAAGGTTCGGATTGACATTGGTAAGTCGGTCAAAGAAGAAGGCGAAAAAGTTTGCGTCGAGCTGGGTATTACAAACCTACATCCTGAAATCATTCGCATCGTCGGTGGCTTGAAATACCGTCATTCTCATACGCAAAACTTACTCAATCACAGTATGGAAGTGGCCTACCTAGCTGGCATAATGGCGGCCGAAGTCGGGGCGAATGTGAAGTTGGCCCGACGGGCTGGCTTGCTACATGATATCGGAAAGGCAATTGATCATACCGTTGAAGGCAACCATGCCATCGTGGGTGCAGATTTTGCAAAAAAATACGGGGAAGTAGAATCTGTTTGCCACGCGATTCGGGCGCATCACGATGATGAAAAGCCAAATAGTTCGCTAGCTTATATTGTGCAGACCGCAAATCTACTATCAAATTCGCGACTGGGTGCTCGTCGGCCAGGAATGGAAAATTTTGTAAATCGGTTGATGGAGCTCGAAAGCATTGGCAATAGCTTCGACGGAGTATTAAGAACCTACGCAGTGCAGGCAGGCAAAGAAGTGCGTGTCATGGTCGAAGCTAGTAAAGTTACCGATGACCAAACGGTCATGCTAAGTCGTGATATTGCTCGTAAAATTGAGCGCGAAATGCCACATCTTGGCTCGATCAAGGTAGCGGTCCTAAGGGAAACCCGCGCTATCGAAATGGCAAGATAATGAGTCTGACACAGGCCACACCGAAAGAGCAGCTTGAGGTTCTGAAGTTTGGTACGGTTGATTTTATTTCTGAGCCTGAGCTACTAAAGAAGTTAGAGAAATCCTACAAAGAAATGAAACCTTTGTCAGTGAAGTTCGGAGCAGATCCAACCCGTCCGGATTTGCACCTGGGCCACACTGTAGTTTTGAATAAGCTGCGTCAGTTTCAAAAATTTGGGCATCAAGTTGATTTTTTAATTGGCGATTTTACGGCCTTGATTGGCGATCCCACGGGGCGAAATGAAACCCGTCCACCACTTAGCAACGAGCAAATTGAAACCAATGCCCAGACCTATGCCGAGCAGATTTTTAAAGTTCTAGATCCGGAAAAGACAAAGATTGTTTATAACTCACATTGGTTTCATAAATTGAGTCCCGCTGATTTTATTCGCCTGGCGGCCCAGTGGACAGTGGCCCGGATGCTAGAGCGAGATGATTTTACAAAACGATTTAAATCCAATACGCCAATTTTAATTCACGAATTTCTTTATCCACTTTGCCAAGGCTATGACTCGGTATTTCTGCGTTCAGATGTCGAGCTTGGCGGTACGGACCAAAAGTTTAATTTATTGGTTGGGCGCGAGTTGCAAAAGTCCTACGGCCATAAGGATCAGCAGGGTGTGATCACTCTGCCAATCCTAGAAGGCCTGGATGGTGTCAACAAGATGTCAAAAAGCTTGGATAATTACATCGCGGTAGTCGATAGTCCCAAGGAAATGTTTGGCAAAACAATGCGGGTCTCTGATGAATTGATGATTCGCTACTATGAATTACTAACCGATTTGACGGCCAATGACGTGGCAAAACTAAAGACTGAATTGAAAGAGGGCGCAAAACATCCGCGCGATGTGAAAGTTCAGTTGGCAAAGTTGTTGATCACGCGGTTTCATTCGGCGACGGCAGCTCAGTCTGCAGAAGACGAATTCCATCGAATCTTCGTTGAAAAAGGTTTACCAAACGAGGTTCCTGAATTTGAAATTAAGGTGCCTCTTGAGCCGATCTGGATCTGCCATCTTCTGCAAAAGACGGGATTGGCTCCTTCAAGCAGCGAGGCCCGTCGCTTGGTTTTAGGTCGGGCCATTGAAATTGATGGAACTAAAATTGAAGATGAAAAATTAAAAATTGAACTGAAAGCTGGTGTGGTTTTTGTGCTAAAAGCTGGCAAGAAAAAATTTGTTCGAGTGAGACCAATATGAAAATTAAATTTATTCCCACTAATATTGAAGTCGAGGGCGACCCCAATAAGTCCTTGCTGCAAATCTGCGCTGAAAACCATATTGAAATTAATTCGATTTGCAAAGGCGTTCCGAAGTGTGCCGAATGCCGAGTCCGGATTGTCGACGGTGATCACAACCTGGTGCCTCCATCTTCAGCCGAACTGAATTTAATTGGCACCAATTACTATTTGGATCAGCGACGACTTTCTTGCCAAGTTCACGCTTTCGGACCAATAACGGTCGACTTGACCGAGCAAATTGAGCGATCGGAAATTCAGAATAAAAAAGTTCGAGGCTTTAAATCACATACACAAAGAACTGAAACTCAGGCCGTGCAGGGAACACTCGTGTTGCAAGAGAAAACAGAAGTTACGCCTGAAGTGCCGGCCGCGAGGCCGCAGCGGAATCAGGGACGTGGCAACAATCAACCACGCAATAATCAGGGCGGCGGTCAGGGTCGTAACCAAAATCGACCGCAAGGGGGCCGCGGTGGTAACAATCAAAACAAAAAGGGATAGGACTTAGAAAGCGAAAGCGCTGTCGTTTGCGCTAGCCTTCTTTTTAAAAGTTCTTCAGACTTAACCTGAGATCCCCTGTCTTCTTCTGAGATCCCCAGACTTCTCCTGGTCTAGGGTCGAGGGTTCCATCTTCTGTCTTAGATAAACACCATCAAGATGTGCCATAATTAATCAGGTGCCAAACCAAAGTAAGATCGCATTTACAGAAAAGGGAATAGGGCCAACCCTCGTACTGCTTCACGGCTACGGAGGCAGCGTTTTGCATTGGGAAGCGGTTGTGCAAAAGTTAGCTGCAAGTCACCGATTGATCCTGCCCAATCTTGGTCATCTCTTTATGAGTAAGCAAGAGCTCTCTTTTTCTCAGCAAGTTGAAATTTTTGCCGCCTGGCTGACTGCTCATTTTCCAGATCAAAAGGTTCACATCGCTGGAATAAGTTACGGTGGGGCATTGGCTTGGGGTGTCGCAACGGCCTTTCCAAAGCAGGTGGATAAAGTGATATTAATCAACCCAATGCCACCCTCTGCGATTGGCGCCATTGCGATTCCAGTGATTAAACAGATGCTGCGACTGCCTCTGAATACAAAAGCATTATACTTGATCCTACGGACTCCTATTGGGCGGTTTTTTCTCAAGCGTGCCTCCGAGGTTTTTCGGGTCGAGAGAGCCAATTTTTGGGATCGGATTGACGATTTGCACGGGCGGAAGTTACTTTTTGTTTGCCATGTGATATTGCGCTTTTCTTGGATTTTAAAGAATGAAAATTGGACTCACTGGGAGCAAGCTCTTCAGCGCTGGTCGCACGAGACTTTGTTTGTATTTGATCCACAGGACACATTGTTTACAAAAAACACATATCTTAAGCTGCAAAAGACATTGAAGATTTCTAACGCAATTCAAATCCCAGGGGCCGGACATCAGGCAATTCATTTCAGAGCAAACGAAATTTCCCAATTGATTTTCCAGTTTATTCAAAGCCAAAGTAACAGCTAAGGTAAAGTGAAAATTCACGCTCGCCGCCCGGCTTAGTTAGAGTCATCGGTCAATTCTGAGTCTAGTACTCCGCTCAAATTATAATACGGTTATTTTGCAAGAAAAAGTGAACTCTAGTCAGGAGGCAATATGCATCTACTTGTTGCAGTCGTCCTAAAGACAAAATTATGCCTATACTGCAAACAGCTCAGGAAAAAGATTCATAGATTTTACAAACAGGCATGAAGTGAATAGGTCTCGCACAAACGTAAGACGAGCAGAAGTAGTTCAGGGCCAAGATCTTAGCTTGCTGCAGACAGGTAATTCTCGCAGATTTTTTGTTTTTAAGATTCACAACAAGTAGACTCAAAACTAGGCAGCGCGAAGCTTTAATAGACTCCTTCATTGCTGTCCGGTCCGCTTCATAGGTTGAATACCATCTGAAAGTCATGCTGGCGGCGGGTTACGCGAGGCAAGTCACCTAGAATCCGCGTCAGTGGCTCTTTTAGCAGAAGTAATGTCCCAACAACAGCCATGGCGTCAGCGATCGAGATGCTGGCCTTGATCGTGAAGCGTAAAATCT
>CALQIT020000114.1 GCA_943330705.2 Streptomyces griseus | reverse complement strand
TCATATGACTACTTTAAAACTTGCAAGTTTTCTGTTGCTGGCCAGCTTTTCTATCGGAAGCATGAATTCTGCAGTCGCCCAAGCTATTCCTGACTTTATGGCTGGTCCTAACCCTGGGGAAGCACTTCTAAAAAATCAGGCTTTCCCGATTCGCGAGGTAAGTTCAGTTCTGAGCCACTCTGCAATTGTAAATTCTCAGAAGATTAAGTTTCTCGGTGTCCTGATTCAGCATCCGCTGGCAAACAATAATGAAATCATTTTTCGCCGCTGGATTCTGCAACATCTTCCAAAGCCAAGCGTCAATACCGAAGCTGAATCGCGGACCCATCTTATGTTCTTTACTGAAATGGTTAATAAAAATAGCAACAAATTTTCATACGGATTCATTTTTAACATGGTCCAAATCGCAAATTTCTATATTCAGCGTCCGCTTGCAGGCGACAATGGATTTAATAGAGCCCGTGATTTTCTAAAAATAGCGTTGGAAGAAAGACCAGAGCATGACTCTGTTCGCAAGTTTCTTGAGTTTGTAAATTCAAAAACCAACTTGAATCATGCAAAATTGGTTTTTGTCGCTGGATTTTTACCCCAAAAAATTAAAGATCCAAAGAAAAATATTTTTGCATACGAAGACTCTGTCGTGAAATTTATAGCCACGGATTTACCAGGCGATATGGATAAACCGAACTTTGCGCATGGAATTCTTCGCCAAGTCCTGGATCGTCTGGCCTCCCATTCCGCAGATCTTACCAATCGTTCCTTGAATTTACTCATTGGGATCGCTGAAAAAAATAAATCGTTGGATGCACGGGACAAATTAAAAGAAGAACTTAAAAGAAGAAATTAAAAGAAGAACTTAAAATCAGCCTCTTTGCAGATCATTGCCTTTGCGATCCAGAAATTCGAATGTCTAAACCGCGCTTTTCATATATTTGATAAAGATCTGAAGCACTCCCCGTCACCGCAGCGGGCTCGAAAACGAAGTAGCCCTCTAGATCAACACTAAGGCGCATTTGATCTAAACTTAAAGCTTCACCATTTAGCGAAATAGCCAAAGTTTCAAGATCTATTTCTTTGGGCAAAGCAAAAGCATGAAATTTAATTCCATCAAGAATATTTTCGGGGTCATACTCGACTTGAATTTTCTGGCCCGCGGCTGGAGCCTGCTCAAACTCAACTTCAGTGCGAGAAACCTTCACCCCAGAAGATATCTGGGCGCCGTCAACACTGACCCGAAACAAGCCATTTAGATCCTTCTTGCTGCGTGAAAGCCGCCACTTTTTTCTGTATTCGGGGTGCCCAGCAGGCAAACTAGAAGTACTGGACAGGATTCGTAAGCTCAGTTTTGTTGAGTGTTTAACCGCAACCGAAATTTGCCGCAGGTCAAAACTTAGATCTGGCGCCAATCGCGGATTTTCATCAACAAAGTATTCCAACGTATAGTTGGTGGCAATTTGTTCAACAATAGCATTGAAGATTTCATTCATTTTAGTCGCGCCATTAAGCAATGAAGAAAAATCAAAAAAACCGCCCGCTACGGCATTGGGAAGCGCAACTTGTCCCTTAAATGGCTGACTGTATCCGGCAGCATTCGGAGCCACTGCGAAAACCAACATTTGCGCTGCACGAATCGCCCCTATGGCATCTTCATATTTAGGTGCCAGACTTCCTGACTGACCGGCATTCCCAGGCGAATAGTGAAAATTTGAGTCCGTCAGTAAAATAGCAAGACGCTGAGCCCCTGGATGCCAAGGTGTCTGTTCGGCCGCATCCATTAAGGCACGCAATTGATTTTCGTCTTCGTCCCAGCCGCCACCTGACTTCAGTCTTGAAAGCTCGTCAAGAAAAGAGATCAAATTTTCATTCGGCTCTGTTGCAGGGTCATCTTCGACGAAACTCAAACACTTTTTGCTGGTCTCGTCTTTGAAAGTCACCAAACATAAGTTCGCTTGAATTTTTCGTTTTGCCATTTCCGCAACAAAGTCGCGAACCTTGGATTTTACCGTGTTGATTGTAGAATCCATTGAAGATGTATGATCCATTACAAAAACAACATCGGCCCGCGTCCCTTGATTGACGTCAGAAGAATTCAGTCTAAATTTTTCAATCGGCTGATCATTTTCCTGAAGTTCGAAGTTCTGCTCTTGCAAGCCACGGACACTAGAGCCCAAAGAGTCTGACACCCGGACCGATAGGCTGATCTTATTTCGCTGATAGTTGGGTTGACTGAAACTGTCCTGAAGTGGCTTCAAAATAAAGGTCTCTTGCATGGTAAATGGTAAGAAACTTGGTTCCTGCAGTTTGGCATTTGAAGCTGCGGGAGGATTGAAACTAAAGTCCGATGGCGAACAGGCAAGTTGTCCACAAAACACAAAAGCGATTGTGATGGCGGTAATTGGATTTCTCATGAAGCCTCCTCGACTGGACAAAGGACTCTTCGTCATACGAGCGGTTAGACTAAAGACTTTAGGTTAGGCTATTTGTGATCTGGGCAAATCTAGACTGGACGATCGTCAGAGCTACGTTACCCGGCTGCTTTACCTGCTTTCTTTATGCTTTTCCACTGCCCCATGGCGAACCATCTGTGCTATAGATCTTGGGATGCGAATACTGCACCTGCTTTCCCAGACAGAGCTCACCGGCGCAGAGGTCCACGTTCAGCGCTTGGCCGATCACCAACATCAGGGCAAGCTGAAAGTCTGGATCATTTCTGACAAGCTGCACATCCCCATTCCGCAAGCCGACTTTATAAGCAAAGCTCTCTCGACCCGCTCTTTCTGGAAGAGAATGGCAAATATTTTTTGGTTGATTCACTTTTTGCGCAGGGAAAAAATTGATATCGTCCATTGCCACTCACGAGCAGCCAGCCGACATGCTTTTTGGGCTTGCCTCTTTGCACCCGCTTCCCAAGTGACGACCTTGCATGGACGGCAACACTTCAGCTGGTCAAAAAGATTTCTTGATATTTACGGCCAGTATATGATTTGCATTTGCAAGAATGTTGGCGAAAGCATGCTGGTGCAGTTTCGAACCAAAAAATGGAAACTGAAGTATGCTAATAACCCAATCGACACCCAGCGCTTTAAAATTGCGTTGCCGCCACTGCAGAAACAAATCGCGAAAAAACAGAAAATTGCGATTATCGGCCGCAGCTCAGGCCCCAAAGGAAAAAGAATCGAAGGCCTTATCGAGCACTGTTGCCAGCCCTGGCTAGCTGAATTTCCCGAATTGGAAATCGATATCATTGCTCCTCAAAGCAATTTACTTTCGGCAAAGACCCATGAACGAATTAGCCATTTACAGAATAGCTTTGCGCAGCGGCTAAAGATCATGCCCCACGTTGGTAATTTACATGAACACTACCACAACTATGTTGCAGTTATCGGCTCAGGAAGGGTTGCCATTGAGGCCATTCTTTCAGGGATCAACTGTCTTAGCCTTGGCGAATATGAATACCTAGGACCAGTCACCTCTGAGAATTGGCAACAAAGTAAAGCTTCAAACTTTGGTGATATCGGAAGCCAAGAACTAGAGCTTACGTTCAATTGGACTACGGTGACCAAGGATCTGGTTTCCATTTTACACCAGACACGCCAAACACCATCGACATCCCTTGCCACAGAAATAGACTCTAAAATCAACAGCCCCGCCCACGTTCTAAGTCAATTGGCGGCAAATGATTTCTCTGACATAAATATTCACCAACAGGTTCTTGATGTCTATCGCTCTGCAATTTTTAAAAAACGAATTCCCCGCCATATTCCCGTATTGATGTATCACAAGATTCCAGAAAACGAATTGCAAACGCGGCATCGAATTTATGTTTGCAAAAATATTTTTGAAAAGCATCTCCGCTTCTTGCGCCAATCCGGCTTTACAGGACTTACTTTTTCCGATCTTTCAAATTACTGGATGCTAAAAAAGGACTACTCACTATTTCCCAGAAAACCAGTCCTTTTGACTTTTGATGACGGCTATCGTGACAATCTTTTGCACGCAGATCCGCTGCTAAAAAAATATAATTTTAAGGCCACCATTTTTCTTCTGGCTGATCACCGCATTGTTAGCAATACTTGGGATCAAATTGACGAAACCGAGCCCACTGCAGAAATCATGAGTCTTGCCGAAAAACAAAGCCTGGACCCAGAAACATGGGAGGTCGGCTCCCACGGATTTCAGCATCTTCATTTAAATCAAGTTCCCCGCGACCTGGCTTTAACAGAAATGCAAACATCTAAACATCAACTTGAAAACGATCTGAAAAAACCAGTTTTTGCCTTTGCTTATCCCTTTGGCAGTACGAATGAAGAACTTCCCGAGCTTTCCCAGCTAGCCGGATATCAATTTGCGGTCAACACCGACAAGGGTGGCCTGCATTTAGCAGACAACCCGCGATCTATTTTTCGCGTAAATATTTTTCCAGAAGACGGAGTCCCGCAGCTGCGTAAAAAAACTTCGTCTTGGTACCGACGCTACTACTTTATCAAGCGGGGCCAGTGAACTAACCAGTGAACTAACCAGTGAACTAACCAGTGAACTAACCAGTGAACTAGCCAGCGACCTAACCAGCGACCTACGAAATCCCGGCCGCGCGCAAACCTTGAACAACACCAACCGCCACCACATAGGCCAAGACATTGTAGACAACCAGCTGGGCCACTGCAAACTTCATTGACCCACTTTCGCGAACAGCGATAGCGAAGGTCGACATGCATTGCAATGCAATCATAAAAAATACAATCAGGCCCAAAACCGAAGCCAGGGTAAACAGCGGCGTTCCGTCCTCAAGCTTGGCATCCTTCATCGTGGTTAACATTCCCTCGCGCAAAGCTTCATCTTCTCCGGTCACATTAAAAATAACTGCCAACGAGGACACAAAAACCTCTCGGGCCGCAAATGCGGATAACAATCCCACGCCAACTCGCCAATCCACACCAAGGGGCCGAAAACCGGGCTCTAAAATCTGTCCGACTTGTCCCAAATAACTGCTTTCCAGTTTCACAACTTGCTCTGCTTTGTAGTTGGGAAAAGTCGTGCCCACCCAAATCAGTACCGCAAACACAAAAATGGTAGGTCCTGCCCGTCTCACATATCCCATGGTGCGGCTGAATGCTTGTTGAAGCATTATTTTCCACTGGGGACTACGATACAGCGGAAGCTCCATCATAAAAAATGATTTTTGATTTTTAGCCAAAATTTTATTTAGAATAGCCGCCGTAATAGCCCCTAAAATGACTGACAAAAAATAAATCAAGGCCAAAACAAAGCCAGCTTTCCACGCAGGTTCATCCCTGAATAGAAATGTAAGCAGCAAGGCATACACCGGCAACCGCGCCGAACAGGTCATTAACGGAATAATAAAATTCGTAATCCAGCGATCCCGTGCCGAACCCAAATTTCGGGTTGCCATCATGGCCGGCACCGCGCAGGCAAATCCTGACAGCAAAGGGACAAAAGAACGTCCACTTAAACCCACCTTAGAAAAAGGGCGATCAATCAAAGTCGCCGCACGGGCTAGGTATCCAGAGGACTCAAGCATGCCAATGCCGACAAATAAAATAAATATCTGAGGAACGAACACCAGTACTGAACTAAAACTTGAGACCAACCCATTGGCGGCAAAGTCAGCCCACAAAGCCCCATCGGCACCCCAACTTAAGATCAGCCGATTCAAAAATGAAAAACTGGAATCAATGCCATCCATAAAGGGTTGTGCAAGCCAAAAAATAGCAGCAAACAAAGAGGTCATAATCAGAAAAAATAGAACCAAGCCACCGACAGGATGTAACAGATAGCGATCCAATTTTGCGGTGTTTTCATAAAGCATTTCCAGTGCATTTGCTTTAGATCCGCTGACTACCTTATGCGCAAGGGCATCTAAACTCTTGACCTGATTGGCCAACTGATTCCCATCAGCGTAGACTAGCTCAGTCGGTTGCCCCGACAGTGGTAGCTTCACGACCTGTTGTAAAAGCTCTAGAATCCCACCGCCCAAAAGCCCATTGATCCGCACCACAGGCGCCTTAAATTCAGTTTTCAACAACTCAATATCAAGTTCAACCCCAGCCTTGGCTAAAAGGTCAGACATTGTTATTGCGATGACAATGGAAAAACCGGCCTGTTGCAGCTGTTTTGCCAATAGCAGATGCCGCGCCATTTGCGCTCCATCAATCACCACAATAACTTTTCCAGAGTGGCCAAATTGCGGGTGATGATACAATGCCCTTAAGGTCACTTCCTCATCAGCACTTTTCGGGAACAAACTATAGGTTCCAGGGGTGTCCATAATTGAAAGACTTGGCCCCCCGTAGCGCTCGGCACTTTGACCAATGGAGTACTCGACTGTGGCACCCGGGTAGTTCACCGTTTTAAACTTGGAATTGGTCAGCCAATTGTAAAGTGTCGTTTTGCCAGAATTCGGGGCACCCACAAGGGCAACAATAGAGGTTAGACTTTCTTGACCAGCAGACATTTTGCTTCCTCCACCCTGAGCGCAAGAATAGTTC
>CALQIT020000113.1 GCA_943330705.2 Streptomyces griseus | reverse complement strand
TGCGCTTGTCTTCTTTTTTAACTTTTAAGCAATTATCCGCCATTTTAGTCATGCGTGGAATTTGCTTTTCACACTTATCAGGAGCCCATGCAGCCATTGGCTTTCCCGGTTGACCTTGCATTTGTTGGCCCGGTTGGCCCATTGGCGGCTGACCTTGTTGACCTTGCATTTGTTGGCCCGGCTGACCCATTGGCGGCTTACCCTGTTGACCTTGCATTGGTTGGCCTGGCTGGCCCATTGGCGGTTGACCTGCTTGACCTTGCATAGGTTGGCCCGGTTGACCCATTGGCGGTTGACCTGGCTGACCTTGCATAGGTTGACCAGGTTTGCCCGGCTGTGGCTGCCCAGGTGAGTTAGTATTTTGTGCGAAAGCAGTGGTCGTACCGATCGCGAATAGGAACGAAAGCGCAAGTATCTGATATTTCATCTGACCTCCAAATGGTCTTTGTAATAGAAACTATTAAAATAAATTCCAGCAGCTAGTATCCAGATTTGTGTGAAGACAAACAAGTCTGAATCTCAACTCCAGGACCTTGGTCGCCTCCGGCCACAAAAGGTCCTGCTGAATGGATCAATGGAAAAGCTGAGTTTTCCATTAAAAGCTGAAGTTTTTATTTTTTCGGCCGACGCGTTTTGTTTTCTTTGAGGCTAAATTCAAAATAGTCAGTGCCCATTGACTCAATCGCAACTGCGATTTCATTCCATTGGTCAAGCAGGGCCCGCTGGCTTTTTTGGTTCAACTGACTATGGATTCGGTTATCAGATTTTTCATCCGCGGCCTCAACCAAAACTTGTGCTCTCCGACCGAAAGCATTTTATAGTAGGCAGAATCCATTTCCCAAAAAATTTTCATGCCCTCAATGAACAACTTTTCCGGGGGACTTTGCTTTTCGATCAATTCAGTGGCTGGACTAGCAATCGGTTTTAGCTCAAAAACCGCCGAGACTCCGTCCTTGATTTCGAGCAAGAGCCAAACTCGTTTTAAACCCTGGCTTCCACCCGTCGCCTTTACCCGAATTGCTTTATCTAAGATAAGCGGGCGCAAATGTGTCACGCCCTTTACTTAGCAAAAATGGGCCCACTCATTTAGGAAGTGTCGTACTTTATTGTGTTGTATCGACGACACAACTTTTCAAGAGCGCATCCGGTATCTCATGCCGCGCCCAAGGCCTTCTTTTTCAAGATGCCCGTCATTCACCAGGTTTCGAAAATGCAATTTGACGGTATTGCGGTTAGCTCCTGTGACGGCCACGGCCTCGCCAATGGATGTCGCCCCACGGCTTTTGATTAGCTCTATGATTTGTAGTGAAAGGCGAGGCATCTTGGTTGCCGCCAATTCGTCTTTCATCTTCGCCTCAAGTGCGACCTTTTGTTTCTGCATGGACTTCAGAAAGAACTCTAGCCAGTCGTTCACGCCGCCGGGCTTACTTTTAGCATTGATCTCTTCGAGTTCTGCCTGCCCACGGCGCAGAGCCAAGTAGTAAGCGTCTTTGTTCTCTTCAATGACCCGCTCAAAAGAACTGTAGGGCACGTAGCTATACCCCAGCTGCAAGAGCAGCATAGTTGTGAGCGCGCGCGACAGACGACCGTTGCCGTCTTGAAACGGGTGGATGTGCAGAAACACGATTACGAATACTGCAATGACAAGCAGTGGGTGCAATTCCTTGCGAGTAAATTGTGTGTTCGTCCATTCGATAAGTTCTGTCATCAAGGCCGGCGTAGCAAATGGTGCTGCCGTATGAAATATCACGCCTTTGCTTTTGCCGTCAGCACCGAAGGCCTCCACGCTATTGGCAAATTTCTTGTAGTCGCCACGGTGGCGGTCATCCTTGGTACTGTACTTGAGTAAAACACTATGAAGCTGCTTGATGTGGTTTTCGGTAAACGGAATATTTTTGAATGATGCGAAGATCATCTCCATCAATTCGGCATAGCCGGCGACCTCTTGCTCATCGCGAGATTTGAATGAGTAGGTTTTCACTCCACGAAGAAGGGCTTCGACCTCAGAGTTGGTGAGTTTCACTCCCTCGATACGGGTGCTGGATCCAACGGATTCAATGGTGGCCACCTGGCGCAGCACCGCCAGCCTGTCGGGCGCTAGAGCCTGAGTGGCGGCCCATCGGCCTTTGAATTCATCGAGCTCGCCGATAAGGTTCGCAATCCCTTTGCTTAGTTGATCTATTTTAGGCGGCTTCATATATCCGCTAATATACCTATAAATATCCATAAAATCTACAAATATGGCTACTTATGGATATCTATGGGTATAATTGTGGGTACGGGCCAGCCTAAAGCCCCATAGCAGACAATGGTAGGCAAGTGCTACGCCAAGTAGCCACCTCGAGATGCCTTCTATTGTTCGACAAAATTTCTCAATTTTGCACATGCGGGAAGTCAGTAGTTTCGAATTGATTCAAAATTCTAAAAATGGGATTGAATGGCCTTGCACTTTGAAGGTGCAAGGCTTGCGATATGAGTAAACTAATTCTGCAATGGCGGCAAAACCTCGTTGAACTTAATTATTCCGATGATGTTTTTGGCCTTTTGCTTTTTAATATCGATAATTTTGCTAACGTCCTTTAATAGCGACGGCCCTCCGAAAGCGCCATTCTTTTTCTGAATCATCGCAATAATATTGGCCGGGCTATATTCTGGCAAAGTATACAGCTGGTCTTCACTTAGGCCCTTGCGATTAACTTCAACAACCAACTGTCTTGCAACATAGCCTGCAACCGCGGGTGTTGCCATTGAGGTTCCCGACAAACGAGCATGCGGCTTCTTCTGATTCATACAGCGCGCAGAAACCGCAGCAGAGCTAAGCTTTGACCCCACCATCGAATACTCCATCAACTTCAAAGCACACTGCGCTTTTCGTGCTTCGTTCTCCTCTGGGTCACTGACCCGTCGATAGAAACCAAGATCGCTACAAAGCTTTTCTCCTTCGGCATTCAATTCTCTTGGGCCCACAAGCTCAAATGGCAATACTGCGCCCAACTCGCCATAGGACTCTGCCAGATCTTGTTCAATACCTTCGCAGTCTGTGACTTTGATGGTGGACATCACAGATTCGCCATAACTTAAAACAAAAGGAACATTGGTCAAAGGCAAATTGGAAAAACTTGAAAGTTCGCCATTATAATCAATACTGCCGACACAAAGAATATTATTTAATCGATTATTCGGGGCACGAAATCCAATTCCAACACCGACCTCCACTGCTGCCATCATTGATGAACTCAGATCACAAGGCAGGGCACTTCTAGATTTACCATCAATCCATTTTCCGTCATTTCCGGAAGCAATCACAAACAGCGTTCCCTTTGCTGTTTCATCAATGGTTTTTCCCAAAACAAACTTAAAATATTCATAAATCAAAAATTGCATTAAGTTTTTCTGCGCCGAATTCGAACCTCCAACCGAGGGATTAAAAACATCTTTTTCAAAGGTGGTTCCTAAAGACATATTCGCAATTTTAACCCGATTGGATCCTACAAAAGACACTGCCTTTTTAATTTGATCAAAGAAATAGAAATCAAGATAGTTGCTGTCGAACTCTTTATCCACATGGGCTTTCATTTGTTGCAATAAACTATCTTTATTGAACTGAGTTTTTGTTTTTTCAAGCATAACCAGACCAATAGCCTTTTGCACCGCTGGCGCAGAAATCCAGGCCGCAAATCCTTGGTCAAACTGAGACCGAATTAACTTTGCCGCAGCCGGCACTTTCATGGTTGTCGCGGTGACCACCCGAACCGGAACAATATCAATTTTTTTGCTTTGCCTTGCGATAATTCCCGAGACATGGGTGCCATGGGTTTCGCTGGCGCTAGAGGCACTGAGATAAGGATGAAAACGCCGCTCGTTGGCGTTGTCAAAGCCCGCATCCCTAATAATTAAATCATTGAGGTCCCCTGCGCAATTCATGTAGTTGGCGACTAAGGGTTTTACCTTTAGCACGTCATCGAACAAGGCCAGTAATTTAGGAATTGAATTCAGACCAATGATCGCCTTGGCCCTCTGGCCTTCAGAAAGCTTGCTCAAATTTAACTTGGTGAAAACTTCAATAAGTTTCAATTGCCGAACAAGCTCGTCACGAATTATTTTTGCGCGCTGTAGGCCTTGCAAAGTACTTAACAGGAGCTGCTGCTGAACAGTTTCGGGCATCATTGAGCACAGATTACGAAGAAGATTTGAAATTGAGTTCTTTGTTGCATATTTATAGCGCAGAGTTTCCCAGACCTCAGCAACATCTTTTGCGACCTCGCTTGGTGATGCCGAATCTTGTTCTAAAATGGCCTTGTACTTTCCAAACAGCTCAAGACGCTTTTGCATATCTGATTCTTGATTCACTTCTTGCCATGCGGACTTAATTAATGAATTTACGATATCCGCACCCTCGACCCTCAACAAAGCGGACGTGGGCGGCAGACCAGAGCTTCCTAATTCAAACCAGGGCCGATCATAGACTTCTGCAATGGTCAAATAGCCCCAGTGTTTGCTCAGAACAGGTTCTTCCTTGTTGCCAGTTTTAAGAACTTGTCCTTTTGCAAGCATCGCAGAATAGGAAGAATCTGATTTTTTCTCGGCCTTTTCAAAACGGTCAACCCATTCCTGTGCCCGAAAGGCAGAAAGGGTTTCTGGAATCCATTTTTTTGCGAAAAGACTATTTGCTAATTTTGGCTCTGCTTTAATTTTCAATAGCAGCTTTGTGGTAAAGGAAGCGTTGGTTTTCATAATCCATTCAAGGGGATCACCTTCTACGCCATGTAGCTGGTTGTTTTCCAAACTTTTTGCCACCAAGGCATAAAATATAGGATTAATCAGACTGGGATGCGGCCAATAGTCGTTCCCCATCAAGTCAAATCCCGCCCCGACAATTTGACCCTCTTTTTTGATAAACTTGATTTGCTGAAAAAGCTGAGGATGCAGATAATCAGCGCCATTATCAATTACCGCTACGGAGACCCGGCCCTTCGGGTCCTTATTGCTTAATACTGAAAGCTGATTGGGCGATAATTTTGGATTTGCATATTTATCTAATCCCGGGGGTAAAGAAGTTCGGTCAGAAAAAATCTCTCGGGCAATCTGCGGTTCAATTTTGCAACCTACAAACATCGCAGTCGGGATAAAGAGCAGAATAGTTGGCAAAAAATAAAAAGCCTTTTTCATTATATTCTCTTTCATTATGCCGCCAGCTTTCTTTTTGGGATTGCTAACCCCTGCTTTCAAGCCGGGGCGACGATTGCATGGGAAATATAGCGGATCGGGAAATTTAATTCGCCTGTTATTATTCTGACAGTCTGTAAGCTTTACCCGACGAACTTTTTTACGGCTTTTGAAAGTCAATACTGTTTACCTGGACTGGAAAGGCCATCAAGGAAACTAATGAACGAAGTCGAAACGAAGAACGACCGCAATTCTCAAGTTTTCGCGTTTAGAACGCCAATTTTAGTTGTCGCAGAAACCCTAACGGCACTAACCTGCTACAAAGACGGGTATATTATGGTCAATAAAAGTTTTAGCAAACCAAAGGAAGTTCTGCTGCTGGGTGGTGGGCATTCAAATCTTCAGGTCTTACATCAACTGGCGCGAATTGACCCTTCATTATTTAATCTAACGTTGATCTCGGATGTTTTATGCGCCCCCTACTCGGGTATGATACCATCGTACTTGGCCGGAGTTTACAGTGAAGCAGAACTCCATTTTGATCTGCAAAAAATATGCGACCGTTTTTCTTTCAAATTCATTGAGGACAAAGTCACATTCATTGATTCGTTAAGAAATCAAATTCATACGGCCACTGGAAAAATCATTGGCTATGATATTTGTTCTATAAATCTGGGCATTCTACCTACGTTGATCCCCGCTACCCAAGGCCCGCAAAAAGACATCATCTATTTGAAACCAATTTCGAAACTTATTGAACGATGGAAACAAACTAGCCAGCTTGCCGGTGCTTCCGCAAATGGTCTTAGCTTTACAGTTATCGGCGGAGGTGCTGGAGCATTTGAAGTTGCCATTGCTTGCCGGCGAAAATTTCGGTCATTGGACAACAAAATTAGAATGATTGCCGGCAAAGGGGGACTTTTACCTGAATACAACCGGACCGCACAAAAGTATGCGCGGCAAAGCCTTAAGGATCTAAACATTGATTTGCTTGTGGGGGTTCGAGTCGAGCATATTGAAAGTACTTCTTTATTATTGGATGATACTCGTCATCTTGATAAGCAAATTTGTTTCGTTGGCACTTCAGCTCAGGCTCCGGAGGTTTTCAGGCATTCAGGCCTGCCCGTGAGCAAAGATGGCTTTGTAACGGTTGATGAAAATTTACTAGTGAGTGGGCTAAAAAATATTTTTGCAGCTGGTGATTGCTGCTTCTTCTTACCCCGCCCCTTGCCAAAAGCAGGAGTTTTTGCAGTTCGCCAGGGTCCTGTGCTTGCGGCAAATATAACGGCTTTAATTTTGAACCAATCCGCACTGACGAAGTATTTCCCGCAGTCTCCGTTTTTAACAATATTAGTTTCAGGGGACAATAAGGCAATTGCCGCCTACAAAAATTTTGTTTTTCAAGGCCGATGGGCTTGGCGACTCAAGGACTATATTGATCGAAAATTTATGAAGCGCTTTCAGTAAAAATAATGCCATAGCAATCGCTGGACCCGAACAAAGAGCAGACAAAGAGCAGACACGAGGCCAGAACCGCAAAAAAGCGATCGTACTCAAGTCCATCACTGCTACAGATCACTCGGCCACAAAAGGACTTGTCGCGAAAAACTCAGGATTCTCGCTGCACGCAGGAGTATGTTAGACTTGAACAATTCGGCCTTTGAAGTTCCTATCCTCGCTTGCAATCTAGAAAAGTTGGAAAACCCTCTGACGATGTGACCCATGCCCAAATGGTCGGGGTACTAGCTACACATCTCCAAAATCGCAGCCTATACTCGGCTACGAAGGTGCCGCAAAAATTCCGAAAGAGTGATCTCATTTTAAAGATTTTGTTCAGCCGCTAAAGGAGCTTTTTTATGTACCGCCCAATATTCCACTCGTTGGATAAGGACTTCACGGTTTACTGGCTTA
>CALQIT020000112.1 GCA_943330705.2 Streptomyces griseus | reverse complement strand
GGGAACCGAGTTGAATTGATCCTTAATGGGGACATTTTTGATTTTGACTCGGTCATGTCAATGCCAGACCGCGCTGCCTTTCGTATTTCTTGGCTTGAAAAAATGCGTGGTCTTTTCCCTCGCCCCGAAAGAGCTAAATTTAAAATTCAAACTATTTTGCGCCACCATGAGAAATGGGTTCGCGCCCTTTCCGTATTTATAAAGCAAGGCCACCGAGCCATTTTTGTGATCGGCAACCACGACCTTGAGCTTCATTTTCCTGATGTTCAGGACGAAATTCAAAAGGCCTTGAACTTAACTGAAGAAGAACAGCATCTTATTCGATTTTCAGATTGGTTCTATATTTCAAATGCCGACACCTTGGTCGAGCATGGCAATCAGTATGATCCATATTGCACCTGTGAGGACCCGATAAATCCATTTTCGCAAGGCTATAATTTCAAAACAATTCGTCTTCCTTTTGGCAACCTAACTTGTCGCTATATCCTTAATGGCATGGGCTTCTTTAATCCGCATGTTGAATCGAATTTCATTATGTCATTGCGTGAGTACATTCGTTTTTTTATGAAATATATGTTGCGGGCCCAGCCGACCTTGATGGTTGATTGGTTTTTTGGCTCGGTAGTAACGCTTTGGATTTCGCTTTCAGACCGCATGACAACTCCGATTCGCGATCCACTAAAAATTGAGGACCGAGTGAACTGGATTGCATTTAAGGCAAATGCCGAACCTAGAATGGTTCGTGAGTTAAAAGAACTTAATGTTCCGCCGGCGACAATGAATCCGTTTATGCTGGCACGCGAACTTTGGCTGGATCGAGCATTTCTAGTGTTTGTTGGATTTTTTGTGATTTTTCAACTGATGATGGTCTTGAAACCACTATTTAATATCAATTTTTTATGGGCGTTCATTCCTTTGTTTGCATTACTGCCATTTTTTATTTTCTATTCTCGTTCGGTGACTTCTCATGTCAGTGGCTTTAAAGAACCTGATGAGAAAATTCTTTCTATGACCAGTGCCATTACCAAGGTTCAACGGGTTATTTATGGACATACTCACCTCATCCGGCATGAAATGATTGGTGCCGTGGAGCATCTCAACTGTGGCTGCTGGTCCCCCGCATTTACCGATGTTGAGTGCACCAAGTCAGTCGATCAGAAAACCTATGTCTGGCTAGAGCCCAGCGAAAATGGTGCGAGAAAAGCCAAGCTATTTGTGTTTGCAGACGGAAAATCTAGGGAAGTTTTTGGCTCAGGTGCTAGAAATAAGAAAAACTAAATACCGGCAAATTGCGCGGCGCAACTTTTGCCTCAGATCGAATACATTTGTCATTAAGCTTTGCATATGTAAGTCTCATTGTTGTCAAAGGAGGCTTTCATGTCTGACGTATTGGTCGTAACCAGCAAAGTTAAGAAATTTATTAAAGAAAAGGGCGAAATGAACACTTCTTCTGAGACGGTTGACGTCCTCAGTAAAGCAATTGAGCAACTCTGTATGAAGGGTGTCGAGAGCGCGAAAGCCGACGGCCGAAAGACCGTTATGGCCCGTGACATTCATATCGAGCATCTATAAATTTCTGAGTCCAATAAATAGCTGAATCAAATTTCTATTGTGAATTTTAAAAGAGGTCTCTTCATTCAGGCCTCTTTTTTTTTGCCAAATTCAACAGTTCTTCCCAAGAGACAATGTTCACGCCCAAGGACTGAGCCTTTTCCATTTTTGAGCCAGGATCATTTCCGACAACCAAAAAGTTTAATTTAGCAGAAACTGCAGACAAAATTTTACCGCCACAGCCTTCGATCAGTGCTTTGGCTTCGTCTCTTTTGACAGGCAAAGTGCCGGTAATTAGAAAGCTTTGTCCAGAAAGAGTTCCCTGCACATTTTTTCGCGGACCTTCGACCATAACGCCCAAGGATAGTAAATTTTTAACTTCTTCAATAGAACGTCCTTGAGTTAGCCAATTTTGAATCGACTTTGCAACCTTAGGACCTATATCAGGAATGGTTAAAAGACTTTCTTCCGATGCCGTTAAGAAATCATCTACCGTTACGAAATGTTCAGCCAATGACTTGGCAGTTTGTTCACCAACAAAGCGAATTCCTAACGAAAAAATAAATCGCGCAAGGGTCGTCTGTTTGCTTTTTTCAATACTGCCTAAAATATTTTCAGCAGACTTATCGCCTTGTCTATCAAGAGCAATAATCTGATCTTTCTGCAATCGGTAAAAGTCAGAAAAAGATTTAATCAGTCCATGATCGACAAACGAATCGATAATCTTATCTCCGACCTTATCAATATTCATCGCCCTTCGAGAAACAAAATGCTTTAAAGATTCCTTTAGGATAGCCGGACAAAAAGAATTTACGCACCGGCTGGCAACTTCATCTTCAATTTTAACAACTGGCTTTCCACATTCTGGGCAATTGGTCGGCAGCAGAAATGGTTTCGAATTCTTTTGTCGCTTTTCAAAAACAACAGAAACAATTTCTGGAATGACGTCGCCGGCTCTTTGGATAATAACATGGTCACCAATGCGAACGTCTTTGCGGTCAATTTCTTCCTGATTGTGAAGGGTCGCATTTGTGATGACCACACCCCCTACTTTTACTGGCGCCATGATTGCCACAGGCGTAAGAGTTCCCGTCCTTCCAATTTGAACAATAATTTTTTCAACCATGGTTTCAGCTTGCTGGGGTTTAAACTTTGCGGCGGTGGCCCAGCGTGGGCTTCGGGCAACCAGACCCAGTTCGTCTTGCAAACGAAGGTTATTTACTTTAACGACGATGCCATCAATATCAAAGGGCATATCTTGCCGTTGACCTTCAATTTTTTTGTAAAAATCAATTACAGCTTGGGGCCCTCTGCAGATTTCTCTTAGCAAAAAATCAGCGTTAGTCAAATTGACCGGAAGGCCCAATTCCTCCAGTTTTTCCCCAATTGCCTTTTGCGATTCAAAGAAGATATTTTCGTACTGACCCAGACCATAAGCAAAAAACCGCAACGGGCGGTTGGCGGTAATTTTCGAATCAAGCTGCCTTACGGTACCGGCAGCAGCATTTCTTGGGTTGGCAAAGGTGTGTTGCGCTTCTTCTTGCTGGACCTGATTGAGCTTCTGGAAGTCGCTTTTAAAAATCAAAACTTCGCCACGAACTTCAAGCAGCGATGGGGGATTTGGTGAATTTAGACGAAGTGGAATTGAACGAATTGTCTTAATATTTTCAGTGACATCTTCACCCGTAACGCCGTCTCCGCGAGTCAGCGCACGAAGATACCTTCCATTCTCATATATTATTTCTATCGCAAGGCCATCAAATTTTGGCTCGCAAAAATATTCTATTTCATCGGTTGTCCGAGAAAATTTCTTAACCCGCGCATCGAATTCCAAAATTTCTTCAATCGAATAGCTATTTGCCAACGATAGCATCGGCATGCGGTGGTCGACTTTTGCAAATTTATCTAGGGGTTCTCCCCCTATTTTTTGCGTTGGCGAATCAAAAATATCTAGGCCATCATTTTCACTTTCAATCTTTAATAATTCAGAAAAAAGACGGTCAAAATCGAGATCAGAAATCTGGGGTTTGTCGAGAACATGATAGTTGTAATTGTGCAATGAGATCAATTTTTTCAGTTCTTCATGCTGTTTTACGATGCTTTCGTTGGGCATGACCCCAAGCTACCTTGACCTTTGGTCCAATTACAAGCGGCAGGCGCAGTGCAAAACTCGCTCTTTGTTGAAGAAAATCAATGTATTGAGTAGAAAAGATATCCTAGGGGGCCATATTTCAAATTTAGACAAAAAGACTGTTGAGCACATCGCAAAGTTAGCTCGGCTGACAATTGACCAACAAGAGGTCGAAATGTTCAGCCAGCAACTTTCGAAAGTCTTGCAGTATGTTGAGCAGATTGCCAAAGTAAACACAGAAGGGATTGAACCTTTAGTTACGCCAACAGATATCAAAGCCTTTTGGCGTGAAGACTTGGTGAAAAAGGAAACTACTGCCGAGGAAGTTGTGGCAGGAGCCCCGCAAAGAACTGGAAACCTTTTTACGGTCCCACCCGTTGTTTAGTTAGGAAAAAATGGATTTAGCGACAGCGACATTTAAAGAAATCAGCTCTGCAGTTCGCGGAAAGCAAATAAGTGCTCTTGAGGTAACCAAGTACTTTTTGCAACGGATAGAATCCTTAGATAAAAGAATAAATGCCTATACAACTATCAATTCTGCCGCCGAATCCGAAGCAAAAATTGTCGATCAAAAAATCGCAAATGGCGAAGACCCGGGCCTTCTTGCAGGCGTTCCGTTTGCCGCAAAAGATATGTTTTGCACGAAAGGAATGCGAACAACTGCTGGTTCAAAGATTTTACAAAATTTTATCCCACCTTATGATGCGACCGTGATCCAAAAATTGCGAAATGCGGGTGTCGTTATTTTAGGTAAGCTCAATCAGGACGAATTTGCCATGGGTTCGAGCAACGAGACCTCTTTTTTTGGGCCTTGTAGAAATCCGTGGAATACAGATTTTGTACCTGGCGGATCAAGTGGGGGCTCAGCCGCAGCTCAGGCCGCCAGATTGGCAGCTGGAACTTTAGGGACAGACACCGGCGGATCCATTCGTCAACCCGCTAGCTTTTGCGGGGTTGTTGGAGTGAAACCGACCTATGGACGAGTTTCTCGATATGGAATCATTGCCTATGCTTCGTCTTTGGATCAAGCTGGACCGCTGACTTCAACGATTGAGGATGCAGCACTCGCCTTGGAAGTAATTTGCGGCCAAGACGAGCGGGATATGACCACCTCTGATCATCAAGTGCCGAACTTTAGCCAAGACTTAAATGAAGATTTAAAAGGCTATCGGATTGGTTTATTGAAAGAGTATATGAATTCAGGGGCCTTGTCTGCGGAAGTGCAAAAAGCTGTTGATATCGCGATCACGGCTTTGAAGGCAAGAGGTGCACAATTTGTCGAAGTCTCTATTCCACTAACCGAGTTTGCTGTACCCATGTACTATTTGATTGCTTCTAGTGAGGCTTCTTCAAATTTAGCCAGGTATGACGGGGTTAAATATGGATTTAGGGCCCAATTTGAAAATTTATCAGCTATGAGTCTTGACGATTTCTACGGTCAAACACGTGGTCAAGGTTTTGGTAAAGAAGTAAAGCGTCGAATCATGCTAGGAACCTATTGCCTGTCCTCTGGCTATTACGATGCTTACTACAACAAGGCCTGCCAGGTTCGCAGACTTTTGCGTGATCAATTTTTAGACGTTTTTAAGAACTGTGATGTTATCCTTAGCCCGGTCACGACCTCGCCAGCTTTTAAAATTGGCGACAGAGTCAGTGATCCAATGGCGATGTATTTGAATGACATTTTCACTGTTTCTACAAATCTTGTTGGATTGCCCGGAATGAGTGTGCCTTTTGCAGTCTCAGAAAGTGGTCTGCCGATTGGTATTCAATTGCAAGCCGTGCACTTTGCAGAACAAAAGATGTTAAACGTCGGATTGGCTCTAGAAAAAGAAAGTCTAGTCGCCGGAAGGTCACCGCATGTCATATAGGGGCTACGAGGCCGTTATCGGTTTAGAAATTCATGCGCAACTTAAAACAGTTAGTAAAATATTTTCATCGGACTCGACGACCTTTGATGCTGGCGACAACGAAAATACTTCACCAGTCAGTGTCGGCATGCCAGGCACATTGCCGGTTGTAAATGCATTAGCTATTGAGTACTCAGTAAAAACCGGCCTTGCCTTAGATTGCCAAATTCGCAGGAAATCAGTTTTTGCCAGGAAAAACTATTTCTATCCCGACTTAGCCAAAGGTTATCAGATTTCGCAGTACGACCTGCCGATCTGCGAGCACGGAAAGATAAGTTTTAAAGTAAAAGGTGAAGAAAAGACTGTTTCAATCACCCGAGCCCACATGGAGGAAGATGCAGGAAAATCCATTCACTTTGGTGAGTATACTTTAATCAATTACAATCGCAGCGGAATTCCACTTTTAGAAATCGTTTCAGGGCCTGACATGAGCAGTCCAGCAGAAGCCGCAGAGTATGCGCGAACCATTCGACAAATTTTAAGCTATCTCGGTGTTTGTGACGGGAATTTGGAAGAAGGATCATTGCGTTGCGATTGCAACGTCAGTGTTCGCAAAGTCGGAGAAAAAAAGCTGGGTACGAAAGTTGAGCTAAAAAACATCAACTCCTTTCGTTTTGTCGAAAAGGCGATCGAGTTTGAAATCGAACGGCAGATAGATGCAGTTGAAAATAATATTAAAATTATTCAAGAAACTCGACTTTGGGATCCAGATAAGAATCGAACATTTTCAATGCGAATTAAGGAAGATGCCCAAGACTACCGCTACTTTCCTGATCCGGATCTTTTACCAATTATTATTACCCAGGAATTAATTGAAAAATGTCGAAACGAGTTGCCGGAGCTGCCTTCTGCCAGAGCAAAGCGATTTATTTCAAACCTAGGATTACCAGAATATGATGCTTTAGTTTTGACCTCAGAAAGAGAACTCGCCGACTATTTCGAAGACGTCGCTGCCCGAAGTAACAACCCTAAGTCGGCCTCCAATTGGATTATGACTGAACTTCTTCGTGAGCTTAACCAGGCTCAGAAAAAGATTACGGATTCGCCGATCAAAGCCCCGCAATTAGCAGAAATCATTTGTTTAATCAGTAGCGGGGTTATTTCCGGGAAGATTGGAAAAATAATTTTTGCTGAAATGTGGTTGTCGGGCAAGAATTCAGAGACGATAATCAAAGAAAAAGGGCTATTGCAAATCTCTGACAAGGTCGTCATTGAAAAGATTATCGCTGAAGTGATCAGCGCAAATCCGCAACAGGTTAGTGATTATCGTGCAGGGAAAATAAAGCTCTTCGGATTTTTTGTAGGGGCGATCATGAAGGCTTCCAAGGGTCAGGCAAATCCTGAAATTGTAAATCAAATTCTGACTGAAAAGTTGAAGGTATAAATGTTAAAAAGGGTTGCCGCAATTGACTTGGGAACAAACTCTTTTCTTTGCTTAATTGCAGAGGTCGAGGACGGCCATATTGTAAATATTCTTCATGATACGGCGCAAATTGTGCGTCTAGGTCAAGATGTCGGTCAAACCAAAAAATTTCATCCGGAAGCTCTTCAGCGGGCTGATGACTGTTT
>CALQIT020000111.1 GCA_943330705.2 Streptomyces griseus | reverse complement strand
GATTGACTCCTTTTTGCTTCAGTCGTCGACTACTGGATCCTGTCAGCGCAAATTTGATTTTATATTTAGATTCAATCAGCTGATGAACGATGTTCAACAACCGCGGAACCCGTTGCACTTCATCAATAATGACCCATTGCGGTTTTTTTGCTAGCAATTCGATTTCTGATTTTAACTGCTGTGGATTCAGCGCATATTTTTCAAAAATCTCTTCATCAAGAAGGTCAATTCGTAAAGTATCAGGAAGACTAGCAAATTCATGCTGAAGGAGACTCGTTTTCCCTGTTGACCTAGCCCCAAACAGGAAAAAACTGTTGTTTTTCGGTATCTTACAAGATCTATATATCATACTATATATTTATCGGGTATAGATATAGTTAAGTCAATAGGTCAGTGGAAGAAATAAAATCATAGGGTCATCACTAAGTGGAATGAATCCATATTTTAAATAAAAGTTTTTAGCTAAATCATCTTTGGCATCAACAAGTAAGGCGTAGACTCCAATAAGTTGGGATGCTGCTTGAACCCGTCTTATTGCATCAACTAACAAAAGCTTTCCAAGTCCTTGTCCTTTTGTCGACGCATCAACCGCCAGTCTTCCCATTCTAGCAACCGGAACCGGATGCTTTGGCTTGATCTCGCCCATGCTGATGCTGTAGTAGCCTAATACCTTTTTTGTCTTATCCCCATCTACAACAGCAACAAATGTCTTATTGAAACCAACAGACTGGTTTTGGCGTGCTTTGGTTTTTAAAAAGTTATTAAGCTCGACGGAGCCACAATCAAAGCTCTGACGATCAAAAGATTTATCAAGCGAATAAAACTCGTACCTAGTCAAAACTACCTTTTAACTTTTTTGTCATAGTCTTTAAAAGCTGATTTCAAGGCAGCATTTGGAGCAGACGGATTCATCAAAGCTGAATAAAACAAGTCAGCGTCCTGCTTGGAAAGAAATATCTTTTCTACTTCGGCTAACTCACGACGAGCGGCTTTGATTGAATTCTGTAGCATGAATGAACTGATAGTCAGACCAACAGCGTCAGCAGCTTTTTCAATCAATGTCTTGTCTGAAGGTGCAGAACGAATATGAATGACCTCACCCTTCGCGGTACTAATATTTTTTTTTCGCGCTATAGACATATCAGTCTCCTCTTAAATACCTAACACCCATCGTATCAGCATGTGTATTGATTGTCTACACAATATATGTGCCCCTCAGTGAAGGCCGCACCTAGGGCAGCAAGCTTGGGGAAACCGTATAGTATCTGACTTTTACTTTTTGCCAAATGTTTGAATTCGGTCCGGTAATTCCATCAGGTCCGGCCGAGTTTGCTAGCCCACGAGTTGCATCCAGTTTTCCGTTCGGAAGGTAAGGCTTCAAATCAAAATTAGGATTGGCCGCACCAGAGGTAGACCCATAGGATCCACCGCCACCATATCGCCCACCGGAGTAGCTTCCGCCGCCACTGCCGCCGCCATAGTATCCAGAATTAATATTTTTATTCGGCGGCTCGCGGCCCGCGACTCCAGGATTTCCCTTTGGCGAACCTGTATCACCACTAAGACCCGATTTGTTTCCACCGGATCCACCACCCAGCGTCCCACCTTTGGGGTCAGCTGCACGACCCGGAGCCACATTACCCATGCCATTACTTTCCGACGCTAGATCCAAAGGCATCGCACCACCACCAAGACCTGCTCCACCCACCCCATCAGCAGCTCCAGAACCAGCCCGTCCACCGCCACCACGACCAGCGCTTCCAACGATATCAATTCCCCCACCGCCACACCGCGAGTCACTAGGGTTCGTCATACAAATACAAACAACATTCGACATCCGCATCTGCGGATCAGCACAATCAACAGGTTTATTCCCAGTACAAATCGCAGCATGCGGATACTTTTTACAAAGGGCCTCAGTACTATTCAGCGCCATTTGCTCACACTGCTTAGCAACCATTATGGTCTTCACAATCCCAACAATATTAATCATCGCACTTCCCAAATTCTCCGCATTAGCCTGACAACTCCGATTCACTTTCTGCAACACTGTCAGCCGATATCTCAATCGTTCAGCTTCAATTTGCATGCTCGTATCCGTTCGAGCCTCATGCTGAGCAATCTTCTTTTTTCCTTCAGTTTCTTTAATCTCGGCACTGCAGGCACTCGAACAAGAAAAGAATTTAGCACTACAATAGCCTTTGAAGGTTAGCAGCCCGCCATTTACAGCGCCCAAAACTTGATTCATGCCGCCGCAAGCAGCCTGCGGAGAAGAAGCCATCGAGCTTGCCATACCACCAGGCCCCGCAACCTGATCCGCCATACTAATAGCTGACTTCAGACCGGGATTTTCATTCGGATTGCAGCCTGCATTTGCATTCCTAGTAGCTACGCCGCAGGGCCCACCCTCGACGTCATCCGACTCATCCTCCTCCATTTTAGCCCGCGCTTCATTTGGTACCGGCGCTCCACCTTGGTTATTGTTTACTTGCTGAAAATTGCATGTCGACCCTTTTAGACAAATCTGACTAGCTGAGTTTAAAGTTTTGATCTCGCCTTCTAGTGTCGTGATTCTTGCTCTAAGAGCAGGATCATCATCAGCCGTTGATAATTCACTTTCTCCCAAAGTCTGATACAAGTGACTGAGTTCTGCTTGTTTTTGTTGTCTTGCAACATTTAAGTCCTGTGGACTCTGCGCCCGTGCCAGATCCAGAAATAGGAAACTCATAAAGACGATTGCGAGTGCGGACAGATTAAGTACTCTTAGATTCATAAGTCCCCCTGAATACATAATTATCGGCGAAAGCCCTGATTTTATGAACAACTCTAGAGGGCATTCTCATCATGAGACACCACTTCAGGCATCCGGGGATCAGCACCGATCGATATGTAAAACAAACAGCCCCCAGACCTAAGCCATGAAAAACTTTTCGACAGCCAATTACTTTAATCTCTGCTCCCGGCGGCTCCCCGCACCCAACATCCACGGAGCAAACAATAACCCTCGGCGGCCATTTGCGGCTAGGTTTCCCCGCTGCGGGCTCGGCCCGGCCGGACGCCGTATTCTGGCCGCGCGAGGGCCAGGAAGGCCCGTCCCGCAGCGGGGAAACCTAGCCGCAAATGGCCGCCGAGGGTTACGCCACAATCCCGCGACAACCCCCGTGCTGCGAGTTAAAATTTCCCCTTGCAGGATCAGCAATCAAGCTTCACCCTAATTGCACAATTCAACATCATGGAGGACAAATGAATAAACGATCTTTTATTTTATCCGCAGCTTTGGCAGGAATTCTTTCCGCAGGCAGCACTGCCTTTTCTGAAGACACAAAACCAATGGCAGAAAACGCGCCCGCGGCAGCTGCAAAATCAGACAAAGTAGATGCTAAAAAAACTGCCGAGCCCATGGGCGAATGCCACAACATGAATGGCTGCAAGGGCAAAGGCGAATGCGGTGGGGCAGCTGGAAATAGCTGCAAAGGCAGCAATGGTTGCAAAGGAAAAGGCTGGGTTTCTATGAAGAAAAAAGCTTGCGAAGGTAAAAAAGGCGAATGGCAAGAAAAGAAAATGTAATCGGCCTTGATTTCCAAGTCCCCCCAAATTCATTTTTTGGGGGACTGGGTCTACGCCCTGATCACTACCATTACCTTAGCGAAAACTTTCCGAAGCACACCAAGTGGTTTGAAGCCATTTCAGAAAATTATATGGATTCTGAAGGACAACCCTTACATAAACTTCTTTCAATTCGTGAAAAATTTCCCCTAGCCTTGCACGGAGTATCCATGGGTATTGGCGGTCCCGACCCAGTGGACAAGGCCTACCTTATACGCCTAAAAAAATTAATCGAAAGAACCCAACCTTTTGTGGTCTCAGATCATCTTTGCTGGTCAGGCCTTGGCAACCATTCGGCCCATGACTTATTGCCGCTGCCCTACACCTTTGAAACACTCGAGCGGATTGTCAGCAAACTGGACATGGTTCAAAATTTTCTAGGAAGAGAAATTCTTTTAGAGAATCCATCGGCCTACGTTCAGTTTTCCGATCCAGATTTTTCTGAGCCTGAGTTCTTGACCGAAGTCGCCAAGCGCGCGGGTTGCGGAATCCTACTAGATATCAACAATGTTTATGTTACTTGCGAAAATTTTAAATGGAATTGCCAGCAGTACTTGGCAGCAATTCCCAAGGGCCTGATTGGTCAGATTCATCTGGCCGGATTTTCTACAATGCCAAATTTTTTATTTGATACCCATGGGGCGCCGGTTGCTGATCCGGTGTGGAGCTTGTACAAAGAATTTGTGCGAAATTTAAATACCATTCCTGTGATGATTGAGTGGGATCAAGATATTCCTGCCTTTGATGAATACGAGGCCGAACTTTCCCAAGCGCAAAAGATTTGGAAGGAGGTCCATGGAATCCAAGTCCAGACTGAAGTTTCAGCAGTTTTATAATCATCTGACTGGTTTTGGCGAGGCCCCAATCGGTTTTACCCCAGCAGGTCGTCTTAGTATTCACGAGGCCTTTGCCGTTTATCAAAATGGGTATCTTGCCCGCTTAACCGATGCCCTTGGTGATACCTATGAAACGATCTGGAAATTTCTTGGCGATGAGGACTTCTTTTCATTGGCCCGGCAGTACATTCAGTTTCATCCCAGTTTTAATTATAATATCAATAACTACGGGGTCAATTTTGGAAATTTTTTGGCAACCCACTCTGCGGCAAAAAGTAATCCATGCCTTGTTGATTTAGCGAAACTTGATTGGCTACGAAGTCTGCTGTTTCATCAAGCAACCGAGATCGGACTTGAAAAAGAGGATTTGCTAGCAGGCTTAAACGAAGAGGCCTGCTTAAGTTTAGTTTCTTCCTTTATTTTTTTCGAATCGCAATATTCGCTTCATCAGTTGTGGAGTGATATTCACAAAGATCACTGGACTGACGATAATTTAGCGGCCTCAGAAACCGTTTGTCTTTTCAAACGCGGAAACCAAGTTTTCGTTTATTCGTTGCCAGCTTCATGCTATCAGCCCTTAAATAAGCTGATGCATGGGAATTCGATAGAAAAAGCCCTCATCGACCTGGACGAGACCTCGGCCCAGTCACTGTTTCATTTTGTGACAGAAAACCGCCTTGTACGCAGCCTGGGCTAAAATCGGGTCCGTAAGCGACAAAGGCTTCTCGTTTCGAAGATTTAAAGACAAACTTAAATCTGGAAGTAAACATATGGACGAGCAAACGTATTTCCTATCAGACGGACTGAACATCTATGGTCCATTTGAAAAGGATAAAATCATGCAGATGCTAAGGGGCCACCAAATTGGCCGGTCGATCCATTGCCGTTCTATCGATTCAGATGAATGGACTCCTCTAAATATGCACAGCGACTTTCCAGAAGCAAAACTCTATTCAAGCGGCACCAGCCCTACCGGTTTCGTTGTCGGCCTAATCAGCGATGGCTTGACCGATGACGCCAGCGCCGGGCTGAACTCGCCATCCAGTGGTGGCGCGATTGAGGGCCTACCTGACTGGGTTGGCGATCTCAATCAGTTCAATGATTCACACAGGCAAGAAAAATTAGCTCGGCGAAAAGAATCAATTTCCAATTCAAAATCCAGTTGGACCGAGCAAAGTGAAGATATTTGGGAAATGAAAATCGGCAACACGATTCTTGGACCCTATAAGTTTCTAAAAATGCTAAAACTGATTAAGATGGGGGACCTGCGGGAATATGATTTGGTCCGCAAGACCTCGGAAAAGAAATGGCACGAAGCCGTCAAAATGTTCGAGTTTTCAACCGACTTTCTTGTCACGATCGATGATCCCGTGGTCAAAGAGCTATTGGAAAGAAAAGTTTTCCGCCGGCAATTGAATCGAAAGGATTACCGCGGCTCTGTATCCGTGTTTGATGGAAAAGATCTCTTTCATCTGGAATGCGCTGATCTCAGTCTTGGCGGAGTTGCTTTTTTCTCAAGTCCCTCGCTTTTTTCATCGCAACAAATTCTTCTGATTCGCTTTGAAAATGTCCCTTTGGCGGCGGGCTATCATGCAAAAGCCCAAGTCGTTAGGACCGAAAAAGTTCTGGTTGGAAATGATAACCCGATCTATCTTTACCGCTATGCCGTTCAGTATTTAGAGATGACACCGGATACAAAAAACTGGATCAAACGCTTTTTATCAGAACGATAGCGGATAGACAAAAAACACCCATGCGACTTTACTAAGAACATGGATCAGTTGGTCGACATGAAAATTTATCCAATGCCGGCACTTGGCATAATCAGAAGCAAAGTGAACTACAATTTCCAAAAGGGCCGCGGGAAGACTGTGGGTAATCAAAAAGACGATAGCACCGTGCTGAAGAGTATGTGCGGTCATGAGATAAATCCAAAGGGTCGGGAAGCGTATTGAGCTTTCTTTTGGTAAGTCTTCCCATTTTTTGGGGTCCTTAAACGTCGCAATGAAATCAGTTTGCAGAGAAAAATCGGCAAATGCGTGTCCGCAAATTAATAAGAAAAAAGTCTGTACTGCTTGTAGTTCCATTATCCCTAACAAATTGAAAAGCGACCAGTGTTTAGCTGATCGCTTTTCAAATACTTATTCAAGCAATAATCAGAAAATCTTAACAATTTAGACGTGCTTGAAGGCGAAACCTGTAAAGCTTAATGCTTTGCTGATTTTTTGCTCGCATTCTTTGCAGTCTTTGCGTTCTCTTCAGCTTCTACTTCGGCAGCTGAACCCTCAGCATCTTTTTCTGGAGCACCCATCAAAAGCTTGCCAATACCGTGAGAAGAAAGAAGTTGCGCTCGCAGATCCTGAGTTAACTCAGGATGTTCCCTTAAGTACTGTTTTGCTTGATCGCGCCCCTGCCCCAGTCGTTCACCTTTGTAGCTATACCAAGCTCCTGACTTCTCAACGATATTTGCAGTCGCCGCAAGATCAAGAACGTCGCCCTCAAGGGAAATACCCTCGCCATACATCAAATCAAATTCAACTTTGGTAAATGGCGGGGCCATTTTATTTTTAACCACCTTAACCGCAGTTCGGCTACCGGTAACCTCTTCACCGCTTTTGATGGCACCGATACGGCGCACATCCAAACGCACAGAAGCATAGAACTTTAAGGCGTTACCACCTGTTGTGGTCTCTGGGTTACCAAACATCACACCGATTTT
>CALQIT020000110.1 GCA_943330705.2 Streptomyces griseus | reverse complement strand
TTTTCTTTTTACTTGGTAAGTCTAGAGGCTGGAAAAACTGGAGTCAATGCAGGAAGTTAGGTGACAACAAGCGGATTCAACAAGCGGTCGCTTGCTTTTGCTAAATTGCGTTAATAGTCTGCCAAGCAAGTTCTTTACGGATGTAATCCCGAAGGGCTTGTTCTTCTGCCTTTTTTTGCTCGTCTCCCCAGCCCAAATACTCTTGAAAAAGTTGTGAAATCTTTGGCAAATATTCAAGTCCGTGACTTTTGAAACCCAAAAACAAAGGAACTCGGCGTGCGTAAAAATCAACCAATTTGGTGCACATGGTGTTTTCAAGGGAATGCAAACTCTCGTATTCCCAATACCCCCGGTCTTTGCCGAAGCGAACAAGGATCTCTTTGGCCTCAAGACCATGGCGCTCGACCAACCACTGACGTTCAATATGGGAAAGTTGGGTTGTTTGTGCTAATTCATCGAGCAGATAGGGCTCAAGCTGCCTTGTGTCACAAGTAACCAAAGGATTCAATGGGCTTTCGGTAAAACAGCGATGGAATTTAGTTTTTTCCGCAAATGGAAAATACTGAAGCACTTCGTTCATCACTTGTTCGGCCATCAATCGGTAAGTTGTATATTTTCCGCCAGCAACAAAAGTAAGGCTGCGATCTAAAGTAAAAATGGTGTGCTCGCGACTTGTTTTTCCTTCCGTCGCCGATCCATCGTGAACTAAGGGACGCACACCGACATAAGAAGCAACAATGTCTTCGCTTTTAATTTTACTGCCTGGAAAATAGGTATCTATCACGTTCAATAGATAATTAACGTCATCAGGACTTGTACTTACCGAATCCGGTGAGCCCTGAAAGTCCGTATCTGTGGTTCCCACCACAACCATTTCATGTCGTGGAATTGCAAAAACAATGCGGCTTTCTGCAGCCATAACGACAGCACTCGGCAAAGAAATTTTTTCTTTATTGAAGGTAAGATGAACACCCTTTGTCGGACGCAATATCTGTTTCCATTTATCCTGCAGTTTCTGACCGACCTCGTCAGTCCAAGGTCCGACGGATGTCACGACATGCTTTGCGTGAATGGTGATCTTTCGCTTCGAAAACAGATCTTCGCAATCAACCGAAGTGATCCGTCCATCTTGGTATTTTGCACCGGTCGCGCGAGTATAATTCGCAATAATTGCGCCGTGCTGATTGGCTGATCGCAATGTTTCATGTACCAACCGATCGTCATCCATGTAGGCATCTGAATAGACAAAGGATCCCAATAGTTTTTCTGATCGCAAATACGGAATTCTTTGCAACGTCTCTTTGACGTCTAGACGTTCGTGCAGTTCAGGTGCTTGAAATAGGGATAAGGCATCGTAAAGCCACATACCAAGACCCATTTTGAACATTCCAACCCGGCCGCCTTCGTAAAGTGGCAACGTGAAGCGAAGAGGGTGTACGAGATGTGGTGCCATCTCAAATAGCTTCTGGCGCTCGGTCAACGCTTCAAATACCAATTTGAATTCTAAATTTTCTAGGTAGCGAATTCCACCGTGAATCAACTTCGAAGAGCGTGAACTGGTCCCATACGCAAAATCATTGGCCTCGATCAGACCGACCTTCATTCCCCGCATCGCCGCATCCCGAGCGACTCCTGCGCCAGTGATGCCACCACCAATAACTAAAATATCTAATTCTGTTTCTGAATTTCCAAGTTTAAGCAGGTTTTTTTGACGATCGAAGGCTGAGAATGTCTTCATGCTTTTGTTGTCTTTACCACCAGGGCCTGAGTGCCCCATTCTTCCGGTTTAAATGAGCTGATCGCATTCAGGATAACTTTTGTGTTTGGAAAGTAAACTCTTTGTAGATGTTTTTCACGAGCTATCCTATAGGCCAGCTCACAAAGCTCATCACGGGCCTGTAGCGAAGAATACTGAACGTGCTCAACCCACAGCGATTGAGTTTGGCCATCTAAAAATAGCATCGGTTGGGCCAAAAAATATCCAATCAAAAGACCTTCACTGGAAAAGGAGGTCTCTTGGGCCGAATCTCTGGCCAAAAAACACCAGCCGCTTGGAAGGTAGTGCTCTAGGGACTCTTTTCTCCATCGCGCGTGCCAAGCCTGGAACGTGCGTTCATTTTCGTCAGGAAAGCTCTCTTTTAGCTTTTTCTGTTCGTAGTCTAGAATTTCTTCAAGCTCTGAGGCCTGCGCGACCCGCAATTGTAATGACATTTAAGTTCTCCGTTGCCCGCGCGTTTTCACATACTTTAGACTTATTGTCTATGACCTACAAAAACTTTCCTAGCGAAATTTTGTCAGCTATCGATTTGGCTTTAAAAAACGAACTGCAAAAGACCGGCAAACCAGTCGCTGTATTTGATGCCGATGGAACCCTATGGGACACAGATATTGGTGAAAACTTCTTTCTTTGGCAAATCGCCAATGCTGGCCTGAAGCTTCCGGACAACCCCTGGGACTACTATCGGGAAATGAAAAATCGCAATGGCGACCCGCGAGCTGCCTACCTGTGGCTTGCCCAGATTTGCCAAGGCCACAGCCTAATCGAAGTGCGCGGTTGGGCTAAAAGTGCTGTGGAAAAACAACAGCCGCTGGCAATTTACCCTGCGCAAAAAGCGTTGATTGATCATTTTCACAAATCCGGGGTCGAAGTCTACGTGGTTACGGCGTCTATCAAGTGGTCAGTGGAACCCGCTGCCGCCTTGCTGGGAATTCCTGAGCATCGGGTGCTGGGTGTATCGACTAAGACTGTGAATGATGTTGTCAGTGCCGAACAAGAAGGCTTTATCACTTATCGTGAAGGTAAGATGCAGGAGCTTTTAAGAATCACTGGTGGCCGTCGGCCTTTCTTTGGTTGCGGTAATACTCTGGGTGATATTTCGTTGCTAAACGACGCAACTGCAGTTTCTTTGGCCGTATGCAGTGCGCCTGTGGGGGCGGAATTGCACCTAGCCGAACAAGCACTTCAGGCCGAAGCAAAGGCACACAATTGGTTACGACATTCGTTTTCATAAAACTAAGACGCTAGCGATCCATTCACAGGTCGCCTTGCGACGACCCCGCGCCGATGGCATAAATTATTGAATGCGTAGAAACCCCCGTAGAATCATTTAAAAACTGCCATATTGGATTAAGAGGGCTGTTGAGGTTCAATAGTTCGTTCTAAAGTCCGATTCTTTTAAGAAATCTATTTAGGTCTAAAATAGAAACACCTTCTATGGTTCGTTCATTCGCCTCTAGAGTCACCACATACAGCTGATCTAACTTTTTATAGATCTCCTGAAATTTCTTGAGCGATTTCAAGTCCTGTGCGTTCACAGTCCCTGTCTTTACCTCGATAGCCACTGTGCGACCATGGATCTCAAGAACGAAGTCAACCTCTAGGCCTGCTCTTGTTCTGAAGTAATATAATTTATAGTTAACATCCCTTGCCTTTGCAGAAGCTGCAATTTGGTTTGCTACAAGCTGTTCGAATAAAACTCCCTTTCGATCGCTGGAAAGAGCAAATCCATTGAGAAGTCCATTTAAAACTCCATTATCGAAAAAATAGAATTTGGGCCTTTTCACGATATCAGCTGTGGTTTTGTCAAAAACACTCACTTGCTGCGCCAGAAGTGTGTCCTCAAGAATTTCATAGAATCTCGAGCAGAGTTTTCGCTCGATTTTCGCAAGTTTTGCTAATTTAGAAAAATCCAAAATATGACCTGAAAACTCAGCCGCCGCAAAAATAAATCGCGAGTAACCCTCTAAATTTCTAGTTAAAGCTTCTGCCTGAATTTCTTCTTTTAAATAGGTTCCCGAATAAGATGAAAGAAGTTTTTCAATAAACTTAATCTCTTTTTCTAAGTACACTTCGGGTAGACAGCCATACAGCATGGCCTTTTTACAATCCAATTGATAACCTAGTTCGGCGGCGCAAAGAGGCCCCAACTCATAAGTGAAAAGTCGGCCGGGCAAAAGATTTGCGTGCCCGCGTTTCAACTTTCGCGCACTAGAACCTGAAATATAAAATTTGATCTTTCCTTTGAATTCACTAGAATCCATGATCGTCTGCAAAGTATTTAACAATGTCGGATGGCGCTGAATCTCATCAATAAAAACTGTTCTATGGGATTTATTGAGCACTTCTCGCAGCTCGCCTGCATTGCTTTTAAAGCGCAAAAATACTTGATCGTCGTTAAGGTTAAATATCAAATCAGGCTTCAAGCTTTCGATCAAAGTTGATTTGCCAACTTGGCGAGGGCCTAAAAGTAGTATGCTTTTTCGACTTTCTTTAAGAACAGAACTTAGCAATCTGGTTATCATTTGTCCATTATAGGCTGCAATTTGGACATTTCAAGCCTCATTTTGAAAAATCGCCGAAATACCGACGCAACAGACGCAGGACCAGACGGGCTCTCAAGACCTCAACAGTGGACGAGTTGCCCCGAAAAAACTGTTACCAAAGCGATCCAAAATGAGAAGCCTAATTTAGGTCCTTAAAATCACATGGAGGTGACTGAGCTGAACAAGCGGGAGTATTTGCGCATTTTGAGCCAGCGTTACCAGAAGGCATTTCGCAAAGAGAATCATTTGATTTTGTCTGAAATCGAGAAAAATCTCATGATGCATAGAAAGAGTGCAAATCAATTTAGCCTTATTCAGAGCCTTTTTTACTCTTGCTTTCAATTTGCCGTTAATTCTACCCGCCGTGTTGTCTAAATTATCGGATCTAAATCCGGAGGCCCGGACAAAGTCGATGTTTGATCGCCGGGTCGCCTGATCCCTTGAGCCCTCTATACCGTAGGCATCATCTCCATGACCGTAGCGTAGAAAGCAACACGCTGCATAAATAATTCAAATCAAGGACTAAATGCCCGACTCACCTTGACAGCAAACAGGCACACTCCATATTGGTGTCGCTTTGACTAAAAACGGGCAATTTTCGTAAGGGATTCGTCCCTCATACGGATTTAATTCGCAATCAATAGGAGGAATGACTATGGCAAAAAGTGAGATCGGCGTACGGCCACTTCACGACAGAATTCTTGTTCGCCGAATGGCAGAAGACGAAAAAACAGCAGGCGGGCTTTTTATCCCAGATACTGCTAAAGAAAAGCCTCAAAAAGGGGAGATCGTAGCTGCCGGTAAAGGTCGCACTACTGAAGATGGAAAAACTCTTCCATTAGAAGTTAAAGCTGGCGACAAAGTGCTTTTCAGCAAATACGCAGGAACTGAGCTTAAGCTTAATGGTTCTGAGTACTTGATGATGCGCGAAGAAGACATTCTTGGAGTTTTTAACTAACATCTGCAATTTTAAGGAGTAAATAAATATGTCAAAAGAGCTTCTATTTTCTGAAAACGCACGTTCTTCTATTTTGCGCGGAGTAAACATTCTAGCAAATGCAGTACGTGTAACCCTGGGACCTAAAGGTCGTAACGTAGTTATCGAAAAATCTTTCGGTTCGCCATTGATCACTAAAGATGGCGTTACTGTTGCTAAAGAAATTGAACTTGAAAACAAGTTTGAAAATATGGGCGCACAGATGGTTAAAGAAGTTGCTAGCAAAACCAACGATCAAGCTGGTGATGGAACAACAACTGCAACTGTATTGGCGCAAGCAATTTACCGTGAAGGCGTTAAAATCGTAACAGCTGGGCACAACCCAACTGCGGTTAAACGCGGAATCGACAGAGCTGTTGCAACAATCGTTGAAGAGCTAAAAAATATCGCTAAGCCAGTTAAATCGTCTGCTGAAGTTGCTCAAGTTGGAACAATCTCTGCAAATAATGATCATGAAATTGGTAAAATGTTAGCTGATGCAATGGATAAAGTAGGCCGTGAAGGCGTTATCACTATCGAAGAAAGCAAAACTGCAAAAACAGAAGTTACTGTTGTTGAAGGTATGCAATTCGACCGTGGATATCTTTCTCCATACTTCGTTACTAACGCAGAAAGAATGGAAGCTGTTCTTGAGAATGCTTACATCTTGATCTACGACAAAAAGATCTCTTCAATGAAAGACATGTTAGGCGTACTGGAAGCAGTTGCAAAACAAGGTCGTCCTTTGCTGATCATCGCAGAAGATGTTGAAGGCGAAGCACTTGCGACTTTAGTTGTGAATAAATTGCGTGGTACATTGCACGTTGCTGCAGTTAAAGCCCCAGGCTTTGGCGATCGACGAAAAGCTATGCTTGAAGACATCGCGATCCTAACTAATGCAAAAGTAATCTCTGAAGATCTAGGTCGCAAACTTGAGCAAGCAACTGCTGCTGATCTGGGTACTGCAAAACGTATCGTGATCGACAAAGACAACACAACAGTCATTGATGGCGCTGGTAAAAAAGTCGACATCCAAACACGTATTTCTCAGATCAAAGCACAAGTTGATGAAACAACTTCTGACTACGACAAAGAAAAACTAAAAGAGCGTTTGGCTAAACTTTCTGGTGGTGTTGCGGTTGTTCATGTTGGAGCTCCTTCAGAAGTTGAAATGAAAGAGAAAAAAGCTCGTGTTGAAGATGCATTAAACTCAACTCGCGCTGCTGTTGAAGAAGGTATCGTTGCTGGCGGCGGAACTGCTTTGCTGCGTGCTGCACAAAAAGTCGACAAATCAAAATACGCTGAAGACGAAGCTTTTGGTGCAACTATCATTCGTCGCGCTTGCGAAGAGCCTATTCGCCAAATCGCAGCTAATGCGGGTCTTGACGGTGCGATTGTTTTGGACCGCGTTCTTTCAAACAAATCTCAAACTTTCGGTTACAACGCTTACAGCGACGAATATGTTGATTTGCTAAAAGACGGTGTTATCGATCCAGTTAAAGTTGTTCGTTGTGCTCTTGAGAACGCAGCTTCAGTTGCTTCTTTGATGCTGACGACTGAAACAATGATCGCTGAAGCCCCTAAAAAAGGTGATGATAAAGCTCAAATGAATCCACACGGTGGCATGCCTGATATGATGTAATTTTAAGCTGCTTTGCAGCTTTGAATTGCAGCTTCTCTTGCAAGTAAAAAACCCAGGTTAAAATCCTGGGTTTTTTTTTGACTCTTAAAAAAAGAAGTCCAAACCAAATGCGGCCGTAAAAATATTATGACTGGCATCACTGGCAGCCGGAGTCCGTGTGCCCGCACCAGAAAAACTAGCGCTAAATAAATCATACATAACTTCTCCGCGAAAACGCATATCTTGGCTCCACCGATAGTCCCCGAAGATTGTAAAGCCACTCATTGTCGCCGTTGCTGAGCCCCCTGAAGAAACGGGGGATTCATCCACTGTAGGGAACAGAAAGTAATTGAATTTTGCACCCGCTGTATAAAGTTGCTGTTCATCAATCGGAATCGAAGCACCAACCCCAAGCCCTAGGCCATTGAAATCCAAACTTGTATATGCCGTTGGTGTC
>CALQIT020000109.1 GCA_943330705.2 Streptomyces griseus | reverse complement strand
GACCGTCGAGAAAACACTGACTTTTCGATAAAAAACTCCGCTGCACAAGCCGATTGTGAACATTAAGTCTAGAATATGCGTAACTCGTTGTCAGCTACCAATTTGCAAAGCAAAAAGTTGATTGAATAGAGTTCTCTGGATGTAGTACCCTTAAAGCTAATGCAAGGATCAAAACATGGGAAAAGCTACGATTTATGTTGTCGATGATGAACAAGATATCCTAGAAAACTACACCGTGCTGCTAAGTGACGATTATACGGTCCTGCCTTTTAATGATCCTGAAGCCTTTATAAAGTACTTTGAACAGCCGTCGCCGGTCATTCCAGATTTGGTGATTACCGATCTAAAAATGCCAAAAATTGATGGCCTTCAAATGATCAAATCCGTACAAAATCATCAAATCTTTTTTCCATTTATTTTACTCTCTGGTCATCTTGATAAAGACTCAGTCATGGAAGCGGTTGAGGCTGGCGTCTTTCGCCTTTTGGAAAAACCAACTAACTATGATACGTTAATCGAAACGATTGACCAACTCTTGGTTGAGCACGAATCCTACAAAGTAAGAAAAGAAATTCGTGCCATTACCTCCCAGCTTCGCGAGCTGTACACAAGTATTCGCATGATTATGACGCAGTATATTCCCGAAGATATTATTGAGCGACTTGTCGTCGATGCCCCGGGCGGATCTGTTAAGGCAAAAATGAGTTTTGAAAATCTTCTTGAGAATCTGGAGTCCCGCCTTGAACGACTGCTTGAGTCCGAGAAAGTAATCGATGAAATGCGCAGCAATAAAGCTCGGTCTCAATAGGTTGGCAACTCATCGATGATGGAACCAAGTCGTGGCAAACGTAATATTTTTTCCGAGGGGACAGGTCCCGCAAGTGGCGCAGTCTCAGATCAAGAGCCTGCGCCAGGAAAAAATGCAACTGACGAAAAAAGGAATATGACAGGTGAATTTCAGTCTCTTTTTATTCTTAAGGCCAATTCGAGCTCTTTAGTTCAGGCCGAAACCTTTTTGCGCAATCGCAATTGGGCAGTTGGAAGCTCCGTCCAGCTGCGGGATACCCTTACCTATTTAATTCAGAAGCAGCCTAAATATGTTATGATTAGCGCCGATCATCCCAATAAAAAAGTGAAAATGCTGCCAAAAATCTTAGCTCAAGCTTTTCCGGTAACAGTGATCGCTTTTGCCGAACTCTCTTCGAATAGGTCGATGCGCAACCTAACGGACTTAGGACTCGCGTATACCCTCTATCCGCCTGTATCGGGTCCTGCTATCGAGCGCATGATTCTTAAGATTCGCAAGGATGAAGAACAAGGACTAATACAGGGGAAGGATAAGATCAGCGCAGGCACCAACGAAAAAAAAGGTGATGACCTGATGACATTCAAAGCTCACACAGGCGGTCAATATTCTTACCGAGTAAGCTTTGAACAGGCCAGGGCGGCCCTCAGTCAGATTATAAATTCGCCTGATCAGGATGATGCAAACTCCGTCGATGCAGACGCGAAGGCCGGAAACAGTGGCTTTGCCTACTCTGGGTCAGCTCTTGGCTCGACAACCGAAGCGGCCAAGGCTGGCTACATTCCCAATCAGAATCCAGAATTTTTTCCACAGGAACCTGATTCAGTAGATAATCAGCCCTCCGGCTCCCCAAAGGGAGCCCCTGGTTCAAACAATCAAGATGATCCAAACTTCGAAGCCGAGGGATCGGGGGGAAAACAAGGCGAAAGTTTTTCGCAGTGGTCAGAACGGATGAAGAAAGCGGCTTCTTTAAAAACGAGTAAGGCTGGCAAAGCTTACGGCGGTGGCCCTGGACAAAAAAGTCGCACAATGTCCACAGACCAAGACTCTTCTGCAGATCCATCTGACGATTCAAGCTCAAGCCAAGAGGCCTCAGATCAATCTAATTGGCAAAGCAATCAAGCCCGCGGTACTGGTCGCCGATCACAACTAGGCGCAAGAGGGCGAAGCTTGAATCCAGATGGACGCTTGAATCCAGATGGACGCTTGAATCCAGATGGAAGTTTGAATCCAGATGGAAGTTTGAATCCAGATGGAAGTTTGAATCCAGATGGAAGTTTGAATCCAGATGGACGCTTGAATCCAGATGGAAGCTTGAATCCAGATGGAAGTTTGAATCCAGATGGAAGCTTGAATCCAGATGGAAGCTTGAATAGTCTAAACCTTAAAGATGATATCCTCTTTAAATCTGGTCCCTATGGGGACCTCGCGGGTTCAGACTCAATTATCGTCAGAGGCACCCAGCAAGCTCTACGAGAGGCAACATCTTTTGACACCGAGAAGAAATTTGACGATCTCGAGTCTATCGAAACAGCCAGCAACGTTGCCTGTATTACTGTCGAGTCGGTTCGTTTTTCTGGATACCTTGTCTGCGCCCTGGGAAAGGATAAAAAAATCGGCCTTGATCTCATCGATACGATCAAATCTCGGTTGTTTGTATTTTTACGCAGCAATGGCGAACCAGTAAAAGAAGAGGAATCACTGCAGTTGAAGATTGAACAGGTTCCATTCGAAGAATGGGCCATCCATCAGGCTGAATTTCTCAAGAAATCAATTCACAATGGGAATGAAATTGCCATTGCTTTCTTTCCCAATAAAATTAAAAAAACAACCCTTGAAGATTCCGCATCCGAACGAATGATGAAAATGAACTTAGACCACTTAAAATCCGATGTTGCTGTCGAGTTTGATCTCTATATTTATATGCCAGAAAATAACAAGTACTTGCTTTATACGCCTCAGGGAATGGTCTTTTACGGAAAACAAAAAGATCGTTTGAAAGACAAAGGTATCGGCCATATGCATTTGCGAAAAGAATCTGTCACCAGCGTAAAAAAGTATAAAGCCCAAATTTTTTTAAACGAAAAAATTGCGGCCTATAAAGAAAAAGCAAAACTCAAATAGGCGCTGAAGACTTACCAGCCCGTTTCGCATTCAGGGTATTTGCGTCCAACCCCACCTGCCCGAGAGCAAATACAAACTTCTGAAAGCCCAATACTTGATCCTTCAATAAGCCTAAAGCAACAGGCTCAGAAAGTTTGCCGGCCTTTAGAATAGTCCATACATTGATTAAAAATACCCGAATCGGAAAAATAAAAGCATTGCGATAACCAAGAACACCTTGCAGATGCTCAACAGGCCGCAATCCGCCAAAGAGACCACCCAATCCCACTAAGCAAACTGGCCGGTGCTCGAAGGAATCAGGATACTTCCAGTGATCAATAAAATATTTAAGAGCACCAGGCATCGAACCGTTATATTCAGGTACGACAATAATTAAACCTTCAGATTGGTTAATTTTTTCTAAAGCGCTGGCCAATTTTAAGGGCAAAGAAGCTCCGCCATATTGGCTTCCATCAAGCTCATGCAAACCAAGCTCTGCAAGGTCAATGATTTCGACGGACTCACCATTGTCGGCATAGATCTCTTGGATTAAATTTGCAACTTCACGAGATCTAGATTTAGGTCGATTTGTCCCAGATATGACATACTTCATAGCTGTTGACTCTGCCACAAGCGCATATTTGAATCAAGCCAGGGGCTATTATGGATGATAAAAAATGGTTTTTACTTTTAGATGGAACGATTACTGGCCCTCATCCCCAAGCTGATGCAGACCGTCGCGCCAGTCAGAATCCTGGTTATCTAATCTGGGGGCGCGGCCATTCGGACTGGTTCCCCGTCGAGAAGTGGAAGAAGACAGTCTCAGATCAAGAGGCTATTGCTGCTCGAGCAAAGTCAAAAGCCGATAGACTATGGCGGATTCGAATTGCAGGAACCGAGCTAAATCCCATGGGCCATGATCAAATGATTGAGTATCTTAAAACAAAAAATGACCTTTCTGAAGTTAAAATTTGGACCGAAGGCTACAACGAATGGAAGGATATTTTTCAAATTCATAAAGTAATGGATGAGTTAGGTGTCAGCCGTAGAAAGCACCCAAGGGTTCCAATTATGGGCCAAGTCACTGCCGAAGATCCCACCGGAAATTTTGTGGTTAAGGCGCTATCCATAGGCGAAGGTGGACTTGGTGTGACCGATGCCCAGCGCATGAAAATCGGTGATCGCTATAAATTGAATCTTAAAAGTCCAAATCTATACAATCAAATTAACGCCAGCATTGAAGTCGTCTATGTCGGCAATGATGGATATGCGGGATTAAAATTTACAGCGATTCATTCGGAATCGAAATCTTCAATTATCGAGTATGTGAAAAAATTTACGGATTCGAAGCCCACGTTTTAGAGATTATCGATATTCAGCAAGTCCATTGGCCCCGTCTGGCAAAGGTTGAATTTCGCTTGTTACTAAAACCAGAGATCTTTTCAACGTGAAACCCAGTCTTTTTCAAAGATCTTTTTAAAGCACCAGTGCAGGCGTAGGTTGTGACAGCTGCGTTTTCTGAGCAGGCCCGAGAAAAAAAATCACAAAGAAAGGATTCGCTCCAAAGTTCTGGGTTAGTTTTTGCGCTAAAGGCATCAAAGAGTATCCCGTCATATGGACTTTTCCAGTCCGTCTTTTCGTGTAAATGGCCTTCCACAGTCCATTGCCCTGATTCCAACCAAAGGCGCAAAGATTGGATTATTTGTTTTTTCTGGAGTCCCTGAAAATAGGGATCGTTGACAAAAAAAGAAAGGATTCCGTCGTAAACTGAAAAAATATCATCGCCAGGACCCGCTTGTGATTCGCTGGCTATATAGCGAAGGAATGATTCCCGCAAAAAGGGGTCGGCTTCAAAACTTCGGAGTTGAATGTTTGCCGCGCGCCTGTCAATTCGAAGAACTTCCGCCGCGATCAGAATTTCATTGTAGCCAAGACCCAACCCCACAGAAACAAATCGTGTCTTGCCCTCTTTTAAGCAAAACTGAACTAAACGGCCATAGATTTCGAGGGTTTCTGAGTAGGCTCCCGCCCGATGGTGCATGCTTTCCAGATTTGCACCTTGTAAATCCCTGAAGGTGGGGCTGCCGTCCTCGGTCTGCACCAGTTCATACTTGTCATATTTGCAATTTTTGTTTGAAATCATCGCGCTATCCTTAGCATTGATTGACTGCCTAGATCCAGTCCCATAACAACAGACCTATGGAAAATGGATGGAAGGGGCTTCCGTTTCGGCCCATATCAGAATTCTATCAACAGCGCTTTGGCTCGAAGGTCTACAAGATCCCGGTTTCGGTTGTCGATGACTGCCCGAACCGCCGGGGGCTTAAGGGCATGCAGACCTGCATTTTTTGTGATGTCTGGGGGTCGGCAGCTCGGTCCGAGTCCTTCAGTCTTGGCCTTCGCGAGCAAATTGAAAAGTTCAAGCCGACCATTGGCAACCGCTTTAAATCCGAGAATTTTTTAGTCTATTTCCAGGCCTATACGAACACCTTCACCAAAATTGATTCTTTGCGAATCAATTTTGAAACGGCCCTTTCCTTTCCATTTGTCAAAGGACTGGTCGTGGGAACCCGCCCCGACTGCATATCCAAGTCGGTGATGGATCTGTGGTCAGAGTACAACAATAAAACATTTGTTGCCGTTGAACTTGGAGTGCAAAGCTTTTTTGATGATCAGCTCGAATTTTTGCGCCGTGGACATACCGGCCGACAGAGTATCGAAGCGATGGAGAAGATCGCAAAAAATACCAGCGTCGACCTAGGTATTCATTTGATGTTCGGGCAGCCTGGCGAAACCGACGAACAAATGATAACGACCGCAAATATTGTTAACTCGATGCCGATTACTAACGTCAAAATTCACAACCTACATGTTCTAACCAACACCCCATTGGAGACCTTGTTTCATCAAGGAAAGTTCACTCCAATTGATCTTCCGACTTACGCCCGTCGTTTACAGATTTTTCTTGAGCACCTTTCGCCGCGGATCTACATCCATCGACTGGCGGCCATGGCTTCTCGTTGGGAAGAACTTGTTTCGCCCCAATGGACCCGTAATAAAATGGAAACCCATCAGTACTTGGTCGATACTCTGCGGCTGCACGGAAGTTATCAAAGTGCGGGATTCCTAGCTGATTCAATTCAGGATAGGGATCAGCAAAAACGATTGCTCGAGAACTCTCTTCCGCTTAACACCTTGATTTTTAAATCCCTTCGCAAGCGCATGCAGGAGCAAAACCCCGTTCTTGGGCCTACCTAAAAATAAATTTAGAATTCATGAATAATTTTTTTAAGATTATTTAAGTTTTACTGCGCAAATCTTTGAGCTTTTTTGAATTGTAATCACAAACGTCTATTTTTTGAGCTCGCTCTTCCTGAATATCGCGGTATTGCTAATTTTTATATCAGTCAAACTATGTCAAAATAAAATATATGTATGCCTATACTTTAGGCATGTGCGAAAAATATTTGGTATAGTTTAAAAAAATTTTCTTGGATCAGAAAGAAAAGTTCGTTACGGTCAAAAGTAAGCAATGCACGACTTATTGATGAGTTCGTCCTTCTTCACCACTAGATATAGTGGTTGGTAGATTGTAAAGAAAGAGGTCCAGAATGGATCTGGCATTGATTCAAGACATTATTTAGTGCGCTATTGGAAAGCCATTGCTTGAAACAAGAACCAAACGAAGGTCTAGTTATTGACCGCTGTTTGCGCGGCTTTCTATTACATTTTTGGTGCCTGAAAAGTTGAATTGAATGCTGAAGTGCAAGTTAGGTTTAGGGGCATCGCAAGGCGATGGGGAAAAAGAACAGTTTTTAACGAGTTTGAGGGGGAGATTATGTTACAAAATGAGTCCATCGGAGCGGGCTTAAAAAGTACGGGGCGATCTCAAGAACGAGAGACCCATCCACATATGATGAGAGTACGAAAAAGGGACGGCACCCTTGAGGCCGTCGACGTCACTAAAATCGTTGAACGTGTCACCAATTGCTGCTCGGGCCTGTCCGAGGTCGACCCTCTTCGTGTTGCGACCAGAGCGATTAGTGGTCTTTATGATGGCGCGACAACTAAAGAACTGGATAATCTTTGTATCCAAACCGCTTCTTTGTTGATTGGCGAAGAGCCTGAGTATGCTCGTCTTGCCGCCCGCCTTCTTTCTATTTATGTCGACGAGGAAGTCCGTTCGCAAAAAATTCAATCATTTGCCGACTCTATAAAATTTGGTTTTTCTTCAGGTTTAATTGGCGAATCAACCCATCAGTTTGTTGAAACCAATAAATCTGCATTGTCCGCAGCCATCGAGCCGTTTCGCACCGATCGATTTGAATATTTCGGACTGCGCACCATTTATGATCGATATTTGCTTAAAAACCCACAATCACGGCAAGTGATTGAAACACCACAGTACTTTTTTATGCGCGTGGCCTGCGGTCTTGCAAAAACTGTTGACGAGGCCGTTGAGTTTTACCGCCTTTTGTCTTCCCATGATTACATGTGCTCAACGCCGACGCTTTTTAACTCAGGCACCTTGCGACCGCAAATGTCATCTTGCTACCTTTGTGATTCGCCAACCGATGATCTGCGTTCAATTTATAATAAGTATACCGACATTGCGATGCTTTCAAAGTTTGCCGGCGGTATCGGGCTGGCTTATCACCGAGTCCGCGCCCGTGGCTCTTTAATCAAAGGTACCAATGGCCACTCTAACGGCATTATCCCGTGGCTGAAAACGTTGGACAGCTCTGTTTCCGCTGT
>CALQIT020000108.1 GCA_943330705.2 Streptomyces griseus | reverse complement strand
CTTTTTATGTGTGTTGCGAACTCGGCTCGCAGCCAAATGGCCCAGGGCCTGGCTGTGCAAACTTTACCCAAGCATTATCATATCCAGAGTGCGGGCTCGCAACCGAGTGGCAGGGTGCACCCTATGGCTTTGCAGTATCTGCAGGAGAATCAGATCGATGTTTCGACTTTTTCCTCGAAAGGAATTTCTGATCTTCCGCCCGATTTTCTCAAAAATTTGGATTTTGTAATTTCATTGTGCGCGGAAGAGGTTTGCCCCAACATTCTTTCTCTGGCAAAAAAAATTCGTTGGAGTTTTCCAGACCCCGCCAAGAAAGGAGTCCTCGACAATATTGAGGACTTCCGGGCCGTTGGCGAGGGGATCAGAAAGCGGCTCATGCAGTTTGCAAATGAAAATCCAACTGTTCCATCGTCAAGGTAAGAGATCTAATCTTGATTACTTAAATCTATCTTGGTGCTAGCGGATCAAAAGCGACAGATATATCCGCCCCTTGCGGCGGTATAGCTGTCCCATGGAATTTGATTGAGATATTCGCTGCATTGTAAGTCCAGCCATTGACCGTGCCCTGGGGAATGAATACCCCGTTGGTATGGATTTGAATGGTGTCGGGATTTGGTTCGCGGGTTAGCGGGAACTCTGAACCCAACTCGATAATCCTTGCCTGAATTTCATCCAGCGCCGAAGCATAATCTGCCGAGCAAATATCTGCCAACACCCCGCCCGTTTTGTTGACCAAGTCGATGTAGCGAGTGCCCATCATGGTTGGATGGATCCGCAAACATTCGGCGTCCTTAACCGTGACCGCCGAGACATTGTAATTCCTGTGTTCGGCGGTTGAACCCGTGGCTTGATCAAGGAATGCAACATAGCTATCGACTGTTTCTAGGTGCGGATTCAAGTAATCGTGGTCCGAACGGGTTCCACCCACGGCTTTTGCCCCTACAGCACGAGTTGGATCGCTAAAGTCATCTTCATCGGATAAAATAATAACTGCCAAATAGGCCCCAGGCCGCAAAAATCTTGCGTTGGTCGGGTTTTGCATAGCCGCTTTCATGCTGGAAAAGGCACGCTCGTCGCCGCCTCCTGCACCGCCGACTGAGGCGTTAATCGTAAATGCCGTCAGCACATTCGGAGTATTCATGTCCAAGATCGGATAGCCCGTATGGACGGTTCCGAGCCCATCCCGAAAATCAGCAAGGGATGGCTGATTACGAAATTGCGGAAGCGCTAAATAGGCATCTGATGTGGTTACCGCAATTTGATAGTCGTAGCCCAAAGTCACAAAACTTTGGATGAAGCTATTGAAGTTCCGCACGAGGTTGTCTTGGAAGGGCTTCATCGATCCTGAGTTATCCACGACCCATAAAATATCATACTTTTTCTGAACCGCAGTTGTGGACTCTTGCTTGAAAGTATTAGAGTCCGCAAGAATTGAAAAGCTGCGACTGCTCTTTTCACAGGCTAAGAAAATCACAAGCACCGGCGAAAGAGCCACCGCGAGAAGTTTTTTAGATTTTAGCCGACCTAACATTTGGCACCGTCCTTAAAATTGATACTAGTCGAGTTTTGTTTAAAGATCTGCTGGGCGCAAAACGACGAATTTCTATGCGCTTTCAAAAGAAGCTTCAAAATGAGGCCAACTTTTCCAAATTAATGGCTCGAATTACGCGCCTCATTTTGCGACCGACAAATGAATTGTCGATTTCTCAAGCTTTAAGCCTTGGGAAGTTAGCGTTGGAAGCAGCAGATCCGGACTTTTGACTATTCTTTCAAGATTCAGCAGTTTTTAAATAAATGGCAATTCGACCCAAATCGATAGCGCTGTCTCGAACTGAGTCACCCTCGAATTGCCACGGAATGGATGTTAGCTATGTTTTCGCCGAGGGTTTCTCTTATAACCCGCCTACTGTGCTTGCACTGAGACAACTCCTTTGGCAAACTATACACTGGGTACCAAGCTTGTTGGGAGAGTACGAGAATGAAAATGGCGAATAAAGGCTTCTCCTTGGTCGAATTAATGGTTGTGGTTGGCGTTATTGCCATGCTAGCAGCCGTTGCCGTCCCACAATTTTCCAAGTTCCAGGCCAGAGCCCGCACCGCAGAAGCGAAGTCGAAACTGGCGTCTCTATTTTCTTCAGAGCATGCTTTCTTTGTTGAATGGGGAGGCTACGCGGCATCCTTTCAAAGCATTGGATTTTTACCGTCCGGCGACCTGTATTACAATATCGGGTTTACTTACAGCGGACTTCCTTTTTGTCCGAATAGCTACGTGGTCGCAAAACTCCCACCACCTCCTGCCCCAATTTCAGCTGCCACGGACTGCGTAACAGCCGGAGATAGCCTCGTGCAGATGACCTACAATAAACCGGTAGCCGAGGGTGGCAATGCCGCGGGCGCCTGCAACTACAATTCCCTGGCGACTGTTGCCGGTTATAATTGCCGCATTCTACCGGGTGCTGACGGGAATCCACCCCCCGAAGGAATTCCAAATGTTTTAAACATCTTTCCTCCTCTGGGGACTTCCTTTCGCGCGGCAGCCGTTGCGACTTTAACTGATATTGGAGTATATTCTGTATTTACGATTGATCAAAGTAAGACCCTGGTAGAAGTAACCAGCGGCTACTAGGATCTTCGCGATCCGGCAGAAGCAAATTCCGCAGGATCATGTGGGGATCTCAATGAACGGCTTTGCCATTTTTGACAAATCCCCGACGACGTCTTTGGCTGGCTTGCAACTGAAATAAATTGGCACAACTCTGATAACAGGGTATGGCCTTTAAATGAAACCTGATCAAATGCTTCCTGAATCCCATCGCTCTGAACACATTAACTGGCTTCGGGCTGCGGTGTTGGGTGCAAACGACGGAATTGTATCCACCGCAAGCCTTATTGTTGGTGTCGCAGCTGCAAATTCGTCCCACCAGAATATTTTGCTGACCGGTATCGCAGGTCTCGTTGCGGGGGCGATGTCAATGGCGGCGGGGGAATATGTCTCGGTTAGCTCTCAGGCGGATACCGAGAAGGCTGATTTGGATCGCGAAAGAGCTGAGCTTGCCTCCAATGTTGAATTTGAACGCGCAGAGCTTGCACAAATATATGTCGGAAGAGGACTTGAACCTGATCTTGCAACCAAAGTGGCAGAGCAACTTATGGCTCACGATGCACTTGGCAGCCACGCCAGAGATGAATTGGGAATCACCCAGACATTCAGTGCCCGACCGGTCCAGGCGGCGTTAGCCTCGGCGGCAGCATTTACTGTTGGCGCCGCACTGCCCTTGCTGATGATTCTTGTATCGTCAGCAAAAAATTTAATTGCCGTTGTTTCGATTTCCTCTATATTTTTCTTGGTTTTTCTGGGATTGCTCGCGGCCCGCGTGGGCGGCGCAAATCCTTGGAATAGCGCTTTGCGAATTGGCTTTTGGGGGGCACTTGCAATGGCAATCACCGCGGGGATTGGCTCACTCTTCGGTACCGTCGTGTGATGTTAAAGACGCAATATTGGATTAAACCGGCAATTACTTTATCTGTGTTAGGCTTACTCACATGGGTCGCTCCAGTGGCTCCATTTGATCCCTGGAATCTTTTAAGCCCTAAAAAAATTTCTATGATGATTTTGGTATTAGCAATTATCCAAGCCTTTGGTTCCACCATGGCCCAATACTTAGGAGCTCGAACTGGGGCCATTGTTACGGGTTTCTTTGGCGGACTCATTTCAAGCACTGCCACAACGGCCTCATTAGCTCGAAGAAGTAAGCTTAGCGGCAAAGGTCATAGTTCCGGAGGCCTGCTTACATTTCTTTCCGCGACTGGCGCCATGCTACTTGAGGGACTCGCATTGGTCATCACCGGAACGTCGGAAGTTCACTTTTCAAATGTTGTGATTTTCATCGGACCGATTCTGGCAACCTTAGCAATGATCTTTGTGCAGTATAAAAATCAGAGCGATCGAAATGACATCTCAAAAGGCACAGGTTTTCTAATTCTGCCCATATTGAAATTAACTGTTTTTATCGTCGTCATCCTTTCGATTTCTAAAATTTTTCAAAATCTTTTTGGCCAAAACGGACTTCTTGTTGTTACCTCATTGGTCTCTCTATTTGAGATTCATGGTGCGGTAATCGCAAATCTCCAACTGCATGAATTTGAAATAGTTAGCGTCAGTCTGCTGAGCAGCTTGCTTGCCATTTCAGTCGTCGCCTCCTGCATTTCAAAATTGCTTTTGCTTAGGACTCTTGGCAGCCCGCAACTGGCACGGAAGGCAATTCGGAGCACACTCTATCTGTTTATTTCACTTGCTGTAAGTTGGACTATTTCAGTCAACCTTGCCTAAAAGGGTCTTTGAGCCGCAAACACTGACAATTGGCTTTTGAATGGAGATGGGTTCTGACGCTCTGAATGTCTTCCCACAGGATAACTTCGGCATGAGCCTGTCTCAAATTGCGATTTCACCAAAAATCCATACATTAACTTTTAAATACTCTATGTTTATTGTAAGATAGGACGTATTGGTTTAAAATATCATTGCTCTTTTTTTGCATAGATAGTTACTATTTTAGTAACTATCTATGCAAAAAAAGAGCGTTAAGCCTGATATAGAGACACTAGCCAGTTTGCCTGTAAGGGTAGATTATCTCCTTTTAAAGGATTGCTTTTCTAATTTCAAAAGTCCCAAGAAAAAATTTTTGACCTTAAAAGAAAAGGATACTTACGACAAATTAAGCGTGGTCAGTACTTCAATTTAAAATCCAAATTTCTTGAAAGCACGCCTTATGAAATCATCGCTAACTCTCTTTATTTTCCGTCGTATGTATCCATGGAATGGGCACTGCAATTTTACGGACTTATCATGGATCGTGTGACCCCAGTGACCTCTGTCACGTTATTACGGTCAAAAAATTTTAATACCCCCTATTCTCCATTATCTTATAAGCACATTACCAAAAACCGATATCCAGTTGGTTACGTCACCAAGGTTAATAAGTCAGGCGATAGCTTTTTGATCGCAAGGCCCGAAAAAGCCCTTATTGATTACGTCAATATGAAAGCAAAAGACTTAGTCATCAAAACTGACGGCGATATTCAAGAGTTTTTGGAAAATGACCTGCGATTGGATTTATCTGAATTTTTAAAAATCATTAAACCTGAAGAAATAAAAGAGCTTCTGCCTTTTTATCACCGCAATTCAAAAGAGTGTCGAATATTAAAATGGCTTATAAGCCGAAAGGAAATTTAAGCTTGAGTGGGCCAGCACAGCTCTAAGAATTTTCTATGGATTACCAAGATTTTCAGAAGATCTGGCTTTTACTTTATTGTCACACCAACCAGAATTTTCATTAAAAACTTATTTCAATTCCGTTGCTGAAACTTTAAAGTCGTTCGGGCTTGAGGTGGAAATTGAAGAAATAGATAAGAAAGTTTCTACGAATGTTGAGTCGGCATTTTTAAAAGCCAATACCAGAATTCATTTATTGCGAATTGATGCCGGTAAAAAATTTGCCGACAAAATTCAAAATGACAAAAAAATGAGTGTCAAATTTGAAGTAGATACAACGCCACCTCTTGGGCTTGAAGCAGAAGTTAAAGTTTTACCGCCACCAATTACCGCTTCGGTAAAGGTACTAAAGCCTTCCCATCTTTTCAGCGGGAAAATGCATGCCATTTTATTTCGCAAATGGAAAAGCAGAATCAAAGGACGAGATTTTTATGATCTTCTTTGGTATTTAGGCCAAAATATCCCTTTGAATTTGGGATATCTAGAAAGCAAAATGCGCGAGGGAAAGACCTGGCAAGAATCCAGAATAATGACCAAAGAAAACTTAATGAGAATTCTAGAAGCTCGAATCAAAACTATTGATTTTCAAAATGCCGCTCAAGATGTGGCCGCATTTATCAAAGATCCCGTAGAAGTAACTGGGTGGAGCCAAGAAATGTTTCTTGCTGCGGTAAAGAGTATTAAGGTGCAGTAGAAAACCCCTTAGCCATCTAAATCCAAATCCTTAAGGATCATAGCTGATGATTACTTTTCCAGCGGCGCCATTCCATCCGTTGGTACCAACAGTACAAGTGGTGGATGAAAAGTTGCCCGAACCACCTTGGCCGTAGGTCCCGCCTTCTGCTGAATTTCCTGCCGTGCGGCCCGATCCTGAAGCTGTTGAGGTCCCAAGGCAAGCACCGCCACCGCCGCCACCGCCACAGTTAGTTGCACCTGGTGATCCAGCAACGCTGCACCCTCCACCGCCATGATTGGTAAAATCTGCAGTAGAGCCATCGACTGTACCTCCCGCGCCGCCACCACCACCGGCAACAACATAGTCTGTTACCTCATCTAAACTTCGGAAGGCGCTGACGCCCCCGGCACCACTGCCCCTGGTGGTCGTTGAGTTATCACCTCGACCTCCGCCACCGCCACCCCATTTTCCTGCGCCGCCATTAAATCCGTCATTATTACCGGCACCACCGGCACCGCCAGTGCCCGTGCCCGCGCCTGCTGCGCCGGCGGCCGCTGAAGTTGAGCCCGCACCACCGCTGTAGGCACCAGCACCACCGGTCGAGCCACAGTTGCCACCTAAGCCTCCACTGCCAATGCGAACCTTGTAGATGTCGCCAGGTATTACCGTCATGGTTTTGGTTGCATATCCGCCACCACCACCGGTACCAACATTCCCACCTAGGTTACCCTTAGAACCGCCACCACCGCCGCCCCAAGCCTTGATCGTCAGAGTAGTGCACGAAGATGGTACAGTGAAATTCTGATCGGAAGTAATTGTCACTAATCCGGCAACACAACTGCTTGAATTGCTAACGGTCGCATTACCTGAAGCCGTTGAATACGCAGCGGAATTATTACCTAAGGCGTCCTGAGCCGTACCTGCAAGCAATGCGGCAATATTCATTGTTCCATCACCACTACACCCCGAAACGGTGACGGTTGCTGTATTTGCAGCGCCTTGGGCAATTGCAACAGAGCAGCCAGCGATTGCCGTTCCGCCCAAAGTAACATTTGTTGAAGTGGTAACAACTGTTGCTGCCTCACCATATGTGACAGTAAAAACAAAGCTAGTCGCGGACGAACCCGATGAGGGGCTGGGAACAGAAATGCTGGACACAGTCGGCCCCGTATTGTCCACCGTCGCGTTTGCAGAAGCTGTCGAATAAGAACTAGCGGAATTCCCAGCAGCGTCTGTCGCTGTTCCTGCGGCAAGCGACGCGACATTCAGAGTTCCATTCCCAGTGCATCCTGTAACCGTAACAATAGCCGTGTTCGCAGCACCTTGGGCGATGCTTTTGCTACAACCAGCCGTTGCCGTACCACCAAGGGTAACATTGGTTGAAGTGGTAACAACAGTGACGTTGCCATCGTAAGTCACTGTGTAGGCAAAACTTGCTGCAGAGGTTCCAGAACTCGGTGACGGCGCTGAAATCGATGAAACAGTTGGCGCCGTATTGTCCACCGTCGCGTTTGCAGAAGCTGTCGAATAAGAACTAGCAGAATTCCCAGCAGCGTCAGTCGCTGTCCCTGCAGCAAGCGACGCTATATTCAGAGTTCCATTCCCAGTGCATCCTGTAACCGTAACAATAGCCGTGTTCGCAGCGCCTTGGGCGATGCTTTTGCTACAACCAGCCGTTGCCGTACCACCAAGGGTAACATTAGTTGAAGTGGTAACAACAGTGACGTTGCCATCGTAAG
>CALQIT020000107.1 GCA_943330705.2 Streptomyces griseus | reverse complement strand
CGCTGCTGGCGCAGCCGCTATCGGGACTTTCGCTGCTGGCGCAGCCGCTATCGGGACTTTCGCTGCTGGCGCAGCCGCTATCGGGACTTTCGCTGCTGGCGCAGCCGCTATCGGGACTTTCGCTGCTTGCGGCGCTGCAGCTTGTGGTGCCGGTTCGTTGCCTCCATTGCCCATCGACTTTTGAGTCTCTACGGCTGCAGCAAACTCCGCCATTAAATTATCGTCAATAACACCCGGAGTATTTTCAGGCTTCGAGACTGGGGTAATTTCTGGGGTAATTTCTGGGGTAATTTCTGGGGTAATTTCTGCCGACGAAAGCGGTGGCTCTGCTTTTGCCACGGGTTGGTTCACTGGTTCTATTACAGGTTCGTCTATTTCTGCTTTCACGGGTTCATTTTCAGGGGGCGGCGATTCTGTCTCTGGAGGTGGAGTTGCCACCGCTTTACCAACAATTGCAGGCTCTAGTGGCGGTGCCTTTGCCTCTGGTAAGCTTGTAGGAGCAGGGCCCCCTTTTGCTTTCAAGGCATCCAGTTCCTGTTTTAATTTTTGGTTTTGTTCTTTGTAAAAAGATAAATCGGCAATATCTTCAGATATAATTTCATACTCTGCTAACTTGCCTTTTAATTCAGTCAGTTGAGTTTCTAATTGCACCTTTTCTGTATTCGTAAGACCTGGTCCACCGGATACGGAAGCCCCGGCTGCGGGAACATTAGCTTGCATTTCAGCTATCTGTACTTTCTTATTTTGCAAATCAGCTTTCAGAATATTTATTTCTTCCACTAGCTTCTGAGCCTCGGCAGGAACTTGTTGGCCGACACTGGTAGGAACCACACTTGCCTTTTCCAGCAGCTTTTTTAGAGTTTCTTCAAGTTCCGACAGACTACCGCCGGCCAGACCACCTTCGCTGTCGTTTTTTGCAGCCAAAAAACTTCGATAAGCCAGCAACAAAACGGCGACAAGGCTTCCTGCGATCAACACTTCGATAGTCAGTGTGTTGTGCTTTATTAAAAAATTAAGAAAAACTTCCATGTGTTTAAATTGTCGATCAGTCTCCGCGACGGGTCAAGAAATCCAAGATTCTTAAGTATTTAGATGGCAAACTAGACCAAAGCATAAAGGCCCGCTAATCTGTGGCCGATGGACACATTAGATTTGCTTATACAAAATGCAACCTGCTTGCTTTGGCTTGATGGAAAAATGCAACAGATCCAGACAAATGTCGGGATTAAGCAAGGAAAGATTTCCTGGATTCGCAATAACTCGCCGGCAGCCAAACGGGTCCTTAATGCGAAAGGTTTGCACCTGCTGCCCGGGGTAATCGACAGCCAAGTTCACTTTCGCGAACCGGGCATGACGCAAAAAGAAGACTTGGAAACTGGAACCAAAGCGGCGGTCCTTGGCGGGGTCACCACAATTTTTGAAATGCCAAATACAGTACCGGCAACGACCACCAAAGAGCTCTTTTTGGAAAAACTCAATCGGTCAAAAGGCCGCTGTTGGACGAATTACGCGTTTTACATCGGTGGAAGTCCAGAGAACATTGACGAACTTGCAAACTTAGAAACGCTACCGGGTTGCTGTGGCATTAAAGTTTTCATGGGCAGCTCCACCGGCAGTCTATTGGTGGAAGACGATCCGACCTTAGAAAAAATTTTTCGTAGTGGTAGACGGCGCATTACCCTTCATAGCGAGGACGAATTTCGCTTGCGCGAGAGAAAACATTTTGCCTTGGAATCAAATGACGTGAAGATGCATCCCGTTTGGCGGGACCCCGAGACCGCATTGAGGTCAACGCAAAGGCTCTTAGCTTTATCAAAGAAAACAAACCGACCCGTCCATATTTTGCATATTTCTACAGAAGAAGAAATGCAGCTTCTTCTTCTTGAAAAAGAAAAAAAATGGGGACGAATCACCGTCGAAGTACTTCCGAACCACCTGACTTTGAGTGCGCCAGACTGCTACAAGCGCTTAGGCACCCTAGCGCAACAAAATCCGCCCATTCGCGATCAACGCCATCAAGATGCTCTTTGGCAAGCCCTCAATAGCGGCGTTGTTGACGTGATTGGGTCAGATCATGCACCCCATACGCTGGCGGAAAAATCCAGACCCTATCCAGAATCACCTTCCGGGACCCCTGGCGTTCAGACTCTGGTTCCAATCATGCTCAACCACGTCAGTCAAAATCGTCTGACAATTGAAAAATTGACGGAACTGATCTGCGAAAGTCCTAGGCATATTTTTGGTTGTTTTAGCAAAGGGCGAATTGAGCTGGGTTTAGATGCCGATTTCACTTTGGTCGATCTTAAAATGCAAAAAACAATCGAGAACAGCTGGATGGCAAGCCGTAGTAGTTGGTCCCCGTTTGACGGAATGAAGGTCAAAGGCTGGCCGCTATATACGATTGTCGGGGGCAACATTGTTGTTGCTGAAGAAAAACTAATTGGTAGTCCGATCGGTCAGCCTGTGGATTTTCAGGTATTATGACAAGCACACCAGGCAAAAAACCAAGCGCAAAAGCCGCGATGGCTTCACTTTTTTTTGGCGGGCTTTTGCCAGTCATTGCCTTTACCCTTATCGAAGACAAATACGGCCCTTTGTGGGGAACGGTTGCCGGCATGGCTTTTGGTTTAGGCGAAATTACCTACGAAAAGATTCGTTTCAAAAGCGTCGCAAAGATGACTTGGGTTGGAAACCTGATGATTCTTTTGCTTGGGATTCTGAGTATAGCCTCGCAAGATGGAATATGGTTCAAATTGCAACCCGCAATTTTTGAAGCTTTTTTTGCTATATTTCTGTGGGGATCCTTATTGATGAAAAAGTCATTTCTAATTATGATGGCTGAAAAACAAGGAAATCAGATTCCCGATTCAGCGAAACCTTTTTTTAACGGCATCACATTTCGAGTCGGGTTGTTTTTTGCAATTCAAGCAGCCTTGGCGACCTGGGCGGCGATCAGTTGGTCAACCGCTGCTTGGGCGATGCTCAAAGGCGTTGGGGTCACCGTTTCATTTCTTGTCTACATGGCCCTTGAGATCTTGTGGCTAAGAGCGCGAATGCTTCGCTTACAAGCATCACAAAAAAAAGGCGGAGAGGGATCCCCGCCTTGCTCGTTCTAGTTTTGACCAGTTAGTTTTGAACGGTCACCTTTCAAAGGTTACCTTAGTTACAGCGCCTCCATTGAATATGATAGATCAGTCCGGACGTAATATCTGCCGAATCGACAGTTGCCATTGCTTGCTCCATTCGTGTATTCGACACCGCTTGCATTGAACTATTGATACGAAGATTTACACTTTGACCACATGGCGCCCAAACCAATGAAGCTGCAATTACGTCATCGGTATGGATATAGTTTTCGTCGATCGGCCCGCGAAAAGTTTCTGAAGTTCGAGGTCCACGAATGCCCGCCCAGAAATACTCAGCGTCAAACCGACTGTAGCCACCACGGGGAACTGAATTAAATCCACGGTAGTCGACGGAAAAAATTGCGACTGAGAATCCTTGAGGAACCTTTACCGGAATTGTCAGGTTACAAGACTTTCGATCCAAACGCTTTCGTGTTTCTCCGCCAGACTCTGCGACGAAGTTATCAAATAATATTGAGATTGCAGTTTGATCGGGGGCCACAGTCACACTGGCAGTTCCGGCGGGACAACCATTGCCCCCATAAGCGGGAATTCCTAACTCCAATTCGCTGGATTGTGCGCCAACTTGAATTGCGATCGCTGAAAAAAGAATAACGCCGATAACCCTTGATAACATAAACTGTCCCCCTTGTTTGCATTTGTTTTTACCCAATTGGGTTTCTACAAAACAGCAAAGCAACAATCTTGCCAAAAGTCTTGGAGCCAATTCGTCACCAGTTTTTTAATTACTTTTTTTGATTATTTTTTGGTTTTTATTTTCTGATTTATTTTTTGATTTATCTTCTGATTTATTTCTTTGGGCTTTTTTGATTTTTTAAACTAAGGCCCCCGGCACAAAACAGCGGTGGGAGCCTTCAGTTTGTTTCAAGAAAATAATGAGGTTACATAGCCTTACAGAATGGAAGGGTTGGCATAACTTTACAAAGAGCATCGCACAATGCGGGGTCTCCAATTGGGCAGTCTCCGCCACCGCCACCACCACCACCGCCACCGCCACCACTGTCGGTTTTGCCAACATTGATTTTGTAGCTGGTTGCGGTTTGTCCGGCAGAGTCCTTCACCGTAATCTCTGTTGTTCCATCGGCAACGGCCGTCAGAACTCCTTCTTTGTCAATTGTCGCTGCCGTTTTATTAGAACTTTCAAAAGTAAACGGCGCTTTTCCATAAACGGCGGTAAAATTAGTTTTGCTGCCAGTAGCAAAAGTTCCGGCGAAAGGATGAACAAACATTTTTTTGCTCAGGGCTGTGTCCACGGCATTCAAAGCATCGACCCGGCAATCACAAGCGGTTTCGATGCCAATTTTTGCACCGGATGATTGCAACAATGAGCGAATTTCAAATGGGGTTAAGGTTGGATCTTGCGCCTTCACTAAGGCCACCAAACCAGCAACCAACGGAGTCGCCATCGAAGTTCCAGACAAATTTCCGTATTTATCACCTGGCAAAGTCGACATAATCGTGTCCCCCGGCGCAGAAAGATGAACTCTTCCTTTACCGAAGTTTGACCAGCTTGGTTTTGCATCTGATGAATTCATCGCAGCAACAGAGATTGTGTTTTCATTCCCCGCATTGGCCGGGTAAACCTCAAACGAATCATTGTTTTTTCCATCATTAGAAGCCGCAACAACAAAAGTAATACCTTTGGCTTTTGCTCTTTCGATGGCATCAATTAATGGCTGAGCTGTAGATCGGGGAACCGCCGCACCCCACGAAGCAGAAATAACATCGACGCCTTTTTCAATAGCATAATCAATGGCCTTGACCCCATTATTCAGATCACCGGATCCATTTTCGTCAAGAAATCTTAATGGCATGATTGAAACTTCCGGGCTTAAACCGATGGTCCCACCCTCGGCCACTCCAGTGGCACCAATAATTCCAGCACAGTGTGTTCCATGTCCTGGGTTCTGTGAACCAGTAACATCCATAGGGTCGTTATCATTTTGTACAAAATCATATCCGGCGACGGCATTGGCCGCTAAAGACTTGTGTTTGTAATCCACACCCGTATCGATTACAGCAACAACGACTTTTCGCGATCCCTTGTTTCCGGCTCGTTGCCAGGCTTTTTCTGCCTGAACTTTTGCGATCGCCCATTGTTCTTTTAATGCATTTGGATCGAACGGGGCCGTAAAGGCGACAATTTTAAAGTTCGGAACGATATACTCTATATTTGGATTGGAAAATAGTTCAACCAAAGCCTGCAGCTTTTTGTTGTCGTCGATATTGATCTTCATCAGACTTCCCGCCGGGTGAATATCAATAAATTGTAGGTTGTTAGAAAAGCTTAGGTTGCCGAATTGGCTCCTGTACTTCACTAGATATTCTGCAGCATTCCCTCGCGCAGAACCTATGATTGTTAAAACGCTCAACAGAGCGACGAACAGCTTGTTCATTTGGTAACCCTCCATATGGTTGCAAAAAGCATATGCCGTCTCTTTTTGTATTGGAAAATCTAATTTTAGATAACTCGTCATGGCGAAAGCCTTTGTTTTACCTCCGATAAAATAAATTGATTCCTCGACCTAGACCAATCATCATTTGATACATGAATTACTACGAAGCTTTGTTACTTTCATTCATTGAAGGACTCACGGAATTCCTGCCCATCTCATCGACCGGACATTTGATTTTGGTCTCAGCCACCCTGGGCATTGAAGAGCAAGGGTTTGTAAAATCCTTTAATGTGATCATTCAGTTCGGGGCCATTGCCTCAGTCCTTGTTCTTTATTGGCGGCGATTTTTACCAGACCTCAGTTTTTACAAAAAAGTTATTATCGGCTTTCTGCCGGCAGCAGCCATTGGTCTAGTTTTAAAAAGTCGAATCGATGCAGTCCTTGGTAGCGTGACCATTGTTGCAATTGCTCTGATTTTAGGTGGGCTAGTCCTGATTTGGAGTGACAGCTATTTCAAAAATCGAGTTCAGCGACAAACTCCGATGCAAGACCTCAGTTGGAAAAGCTGTCTTGTGATCGGACTTTTTCAGTGCTTTGCTTTTATCCCTGGGGTTTCTCGCTCTGCCGCAAGCATTATCGGTGGGCTATTTATGGGAATGAATAGAAAAGAAGCTGCCGAGTTTTCATTTTTTTTGGCAGTTCCTACATTAGCAGGTGCTTCATTGATTAAAAGCATCCCCTTGCTAAAAACCATCAACAGCGATCAAATCGGCTTGCTGTTGTTTGGAACCGTCTGTTCTTTTATTTTTGCAATGGCTGCCATTCAACTTTTTGTAAATCTGATCACTAAGTACGGATTCAAACACTTCGGATACTACCGGATTGTGGTTGGTGGGTCAGTTTTAATTCTTACGTTATGGGGAAGACCATGAGCGATTGGTTAAGTGAATCCATTTTTTTAATGCCAAATTATAAATGGCTTGGCATCGGCGTTGCTATTATTTGCACTATTTTATTACGAACGGTCCTACGCCAGGCACTGACGTCGGTCAAATCCTCCAACCGAATCCGTGCCCGTCTGCACGGGTTTTTATTAGCCCTGATTGATCAACCCATCGAACGGCCCATAGCTTGGATTTTTTCGATTCTTTTCTTTCTCATTTGCTTGGACACACTAGGGGTCGTCGCTGGGCTTGATAAATATCTGCGGATTTTTGCCCAGCTGCTGTTGGCATACAATATTGTTCGGATCGCTTATCTTGCGATCGAAGCCATCAATAAAGTTTTGCTCGATTTCGCGAAGAACACCGAAAATACGCTTGATGACCAACTGGTCCCGTTTGCGACCAAAACACTAAAGCTGTTGGTCATCATTATGGGATTTCTTATCGTCTTACAAAATTTTGGTGTAAATGTGATGTCGTTGATTGCGGGGCTTGGCCTTGGGGGCTTAGCCTTGGCCTTAGCTGCCCAGGATACGGCAGCTAACTTATTTGGTTCGATAACTATTTTGCTCGACCGCCCCTTTCAAATTGGCGATTGGATAAAAGTTGGCGACACCGAAGGCCATGTCGAAGAAGTTGGTTTTCGTTCGACTCGTGTTCGCACATTTTATAACTCACTAATTTCAATTCCCAACTCGACAATGGCGAAAGAAAAAATTGATAACATGGGGGCTCGTCCAACCCGCCGAGTTCGCCATACATTGGGTCTTACCTATGGCACCTCTGAAGAAACCATTAGACAGTTTACTGAGCAGATTAAATTATTGTTGGCAAAAAACCCACTGATTATTCACGAAAATGCGACAGTTGCTTTGCGTGAGTTGGGTGACTTCAGTTTACATATTCTTTTGAACTATTTCGTTCAGGTCAAAGAAACCAATCAAGAGGTAGAAATTCAGCAGGAAGTTCTCTTTGAAGTAATGCGAATTGCAAAAAACCTTAAGGTGGATTTCGCATTTCCGACTGAAACTCATTATTTAAAAAGTCTCGACTAATATAGACCTTTGCTGGTCGTAGCTATATGTCAGAAAGAAACGTCATTTCTATAGAAAGTTATGACGAGACATCCAGTCCTTTAGTTCTTCGTATTTTAGTGACTGGACTATCTCTAAACGAAATTTGTCCATTTTCTGATCCTCAACCAGGGTGCACACAAGCTCAATTTCAAGATTATCAGGTGTATCCAACACCACGGTGCAATACCCCGCCACCCAATCCGGCAACGGATCCGCAAGACAGACCCCACCCAAGGACAGATCTCGAGTTTGTGTCTTAAATTGATTGCTTCCCAGAATAACAGTCACAGGCAGAGTGATATCGTAGCGTTTGTATTTTCGCTGCACAAATAGG
>CALQIT020000106.1 GCA_943330705.2 Streptomyces griseus | reverse complement strand
TAGCAGTTATCAAAGAATTTGTGCTGTATCCTTGTGGCGCAGCTGATTTATGGAAAATGGGCGGGAAGATCTTTGCTATTCATAAAACCTTCGATGCGATAAACTTCGTGGCCGTCTTTGTGTGTGACTGATTCTTTATAAAAAATTTGCCCTGGGTTGACCTTTTTTAAACTGTATTTGTGAAATCCGATTAATGGGGTATCCCAAAATGATGACTGAATTTCGTTGGCGTCGATGGTTCCAATGGCTTGGCCATTAAAAACTAAAATTCCGTCCTTAATTTGCACTTTCTTTGGGGTTGAGCGAACCCGCAATGGATGGCAGTTGAATTCCCCGGAAATGGTTTCAAGAATCTCGGTGGTCTGAATAAAATGAATTTGAAACGGCGAACAAATGGATTTAAATTTTCCGTTTTCGAAATATCGACCCTGCCCTTGCCAATTCCCCGAAAAATTTGCAGCGATGGTCTGCACCGTGCTGTAAGCTTGGGAATGGGAATTTGCAAAAATTATTGCTAAAAAAAGTAGTAATGCTTTTAAATTTTTCATTTTGCTTTTCATTTGGATTACTTTTCTAGGGTTTTCCCAATTTCATTCGAAGCTTCGTCAGTTGGCGTTTCTTTAGTGAATAGTACCAAATAATCTTTCATTCCAATTTGATTTACCAATCCCGTATATTTATCGAGGGGCATTTTTTTTCTATAGTGCAGCCGTCCGGCTTGCAGAATTTGGCAACCAAGTTTTCCCGTTCCACTTTTATCAACGCCCGGGACAACGCAGGCAATTGGTATTTTGGCCTCTTGATCCCGCCGTCGTGCAAAAACTGACAACGTCAAGCTCATGGGACTTAAGCCAAATTGCTTTTTTAGTCGGTCAGCAAATGTGCCCTCTTGAATCTGCGGCGAAAAAACCGTTGGCACAATGACCACCACTCGTTTATTGGCCTGGATTGCAGCCTTAAGAGTGTCCCCAAGCTGAACGAAATTCCTGTCGACATCGACAACATCGGCAAGGCCAAATACCATTGGATCTGAAACGGCGTGGGGATCAACGACCAGACTTTCATACTTCATTTCTGGTTCCTTCAGGGCGGCAAAAAGACTTTGCACGATTTCAATTTGCTCAGTGGCCGCGGAAAGGCCAACAATTAAAAGTGGATTGGCCTTAATTTCTTCACGCAAGCGCAGGGCGATTGAATTGGCCATAACCCCCGCAGTATCAAAAGAAGACAAAGAAATCTTCTTGATTGGCCGTGGCCGCAGTCCAAATTGAACCATAAAACCAATGCCAATCAGCAATAGAATGGTCATAGCAGCAATAAAAGCCTTCTTCATCATGGGCAAAGTCGTACCACCTTGCACTTTTGCCGATCAAGGAGTAATAATGGTGCTTAGTCTGAGCCCAGGGTTAAACCAGGTTACAGACCAGTTTAGTGGTTAATATTTAAAGCACGCTTGAACCGACCGTTAGGACGATGGTCAAATAGAATGAAATGGACTTGATCCCCAAAGCCCGAAAGGCAGGACAGGTACCGAGTATGAATGCACAGTATTTAATCATTGGGTCTGGAAAGACTGCGACCCATTTTTCTCGCTACTTTAGCCTGCTCGGCCTTTCTTTTACCTGTTGGAATCGACAGGATTCAATTACTGCTTTTAAAGCTCAGCTGCAGCACTCGACCCATATTATTCTGGCCATTTCAGACCCTGCCATCGAGCCCTTTTTCAACGACAACCTTCAAAATTATTCCGGAGTCTCAATTCATCTTTCAGGTTCTTTGAATCTGCCAAGGGTAAAGGCTTGCCACCCGCTGATGACCTTTGGTGCAACACTGTATGATTTAGCGACCTACAAAAGCATTCCCTTTGTTTTAGATCGCAATGAAGACCTGGCCGCCCTTCTTCCTGGTTTGCCAAATTCATTTTACACAATCGATGCAAAGCAAAGAGCGCTTTATCATGCTTTGTGTGTGGTCGGCGGCAATTTCACGACCCTTCTTTGGTCAGAAATGAGCAAGGGCTTTGCATCCATCGGCTTGCCGGCTGAGATCGCAAAACCCTATCTAAAACAAGTGCTGGAAAACTTCCTGTCTGTGGGCGTGGATTCATTGACCGGTCCCTTAGCACGGAAGGACATCCAAACTGTGGAAAGAAACATTGAAGCTCTGTCTGGATCTAGTTCTGGCTTAGCAGATATTTACACTGCATTTGCAAAGGCCTACTTGCCGCAAGCCAAGCCGAACTCTAACCTTGCAAAAATCAGGAGGCGCGCATGAAAATTTTTGATTTTTTAAACAAGAAACAAAGCAAAATCAAAATTACGGTTGTAACTTGTTATGATTATACCTCGGCACAAATTGTGAACTCCTCGTCGATTGATGCAATTCTAGTGGGCGACAGTCTGGCCATGGTCATGCACGGGAATTCAACGACATTGGCGGCGACGGAATCGCTGATGGCATTGCACACTGCCGCCGTGGCTAAAGGGGCACCTGACAAATTTATAATTGGGGATTTGCCGTTTCTTTCCTATCGCAAAGATTTAAGCAGCAACGTCACCGCCGCCGGGGAACTGATGCGGGCCGGCGCCCATTCCGTAAAACTTGAGGGCGCCCGCGGAAATTTAGACCTCATCAGCCACCTTGTCGATTCGGGAATTCCAGTTATGGGCCACCTTGGTCTAACCCCACAATCGATAAATCAATTGGGTGGATTTAAAGTTCAAGGGCGAACAAATAAAGAACAAGATCAACTTTTTTCCGATAGTTTGGCTTTAGAAAAAGCCGGTTGCTTTAGTTTAGTTTTGGAATGTGTGCCGTCAAAGCTAGCTCACAAAATTTCTCAGGAGCTAAAAATACCGACCATTGGCATTGGTGCCGGACCTGATACCGACGGGCAAGTTTTAGTTTGGCAGGATCTTTTGGGTATGAACCCAAAGTTTAATCCAAAATTTTTAAAAAAATATATGCAGGGCTTTGAGTTAATGCAAAGCGCTCTTAACTCCTATCACAGTGAGGTCACTGCTGGTCAATTTCCCACTTTCAAAGAGAGCTACGAGTGAGCATCATTTTCCGGAGCCCCCACGAAGTTGCGGCCTGGCGGAAAACCGCACAGCCAAAGTCAGTCGGCTTTGTTGCTACAATGGGCGCCCTTCACCCTGGACATGCTTCGCTTTTACAACAGTCACGAAAAGAGAACTCAGTCACGGTACTCAGTATTTTTGTCAACCCGACGCAATTCAACGACAAAAAAGATTTTGAAAAATATCCACTGAGTCTAGAAAAAGATTTGTCTTTGGCCAAAGAAAATGGCGTCGATGTTGTTTTTGCCCCTACCGCGGAAATGATCTATCCAGACAAGTATAAGTATAAAGTTATTGAAAATGAACTCAGTCAGATCCTTTGTGGCAAAGATCGCCCCGGCCATTTTGATGGCGTGCTAACAATTGTCATGAGGCTTCTACAAATTGTTCAACCTAGTAAGGCCTATTTTGGTGAAAAAGACTTTCAGCAACTGAGCTTGATTAAAAATATGGTGACAGCCTTTTTTTTACCGGTGGAAATTATCCCCGTTGCAACCCTTCGTGAAGATGATGGGCTGGCCATGAGCTCGCGAAATATTCGCTTAAGTATTGAGGATCGAAAGAAAGCCCCGCTTATTTACAAATCCATCACTCAATGTAAATCAGCCCCAGATGCAATAGTGCAACTGCAAAGCGCTGGCTTTATCGTCGATTACGTTATTGATTTACAGGGGCGTCGCTTTGCGGCTGCAAAACTTGGTGAAGTTAGGTTGATCGACAATGTCAAAATCTAAAGCTTTGGTAATTATGACTGGTTCAATTGCTTGCTACAAAGCGTGCCAGGTATTGTCTCGACTGGTGCAAAATGATTATGAGGTGCAAGTCGTTGCCAGCGCTTCAGCCTTAGAGTTTGTCGGCAACTCCACAATTGAAGGCCTTACGGGGAAGCCCGTAATTTCTGAAACCCATGCCCGAGGCCATGCCATGGACCATATCCATTTGGCTCGCTGGGCAGACATAATTTTGGTCGCGCCCGCTTCGGCCAACTATATTAATAAAATTGCTCAGGGTGTGGGCGATGACCTGGTAACAACGCTGTTTCTGGCCCATGATTTCAAAAAACCTTTTCTTGTGGCACCGGCGATGAATACCTCAATGTATTTGCATCCAGTGACCCAAGCGTCTGTTGCGAAACTCAAAGCAATGGGAGTTTCTATTCTTGAAACGGCTTCCGGCGTTCTTGCGTGTGGCGAGGTCGGCTGGGGACGCCTGATCGAGCCTGAGCTGATTTTTCAAGAAATCAATACTGCGCTTTTAGCGAAAGGTGTTAATAGCAAATCGACCTCGGTAATCATGCATCCGGCGTCAGCTGCAACAATCCTTGTGACCTCTGGCGGAACCCAAGAGGCGATCGATGACGTCAGGTCAATTACAAATACCAGCACTGGTCGCACCGGCGCGGCTATAGCTGAACGTCTGGTCAGTTTTGGCTTTAATGTTATTTACTTGCACGGAAAAAATTCAATTCTTCCCGAAGCCAACTGCCAGCTTATTGAATTTTCTGATTTCAAATCGATCCAGCAGCATCTATCAAATATTTTAGTTAGCAAAAACATTTCTGCCTTAGTGCAAGCCGCGGCCATCAGTGATTTTTCCATTGAAAAACTTTCTGTAAAACAGGGTAGCCAAACCTGTAAGATTTCTTCCGACAATGATGAAATCATTTTGCATCTGAAGAAGAATCAGAAGCTTTTGACCCAAGCTAGAGAATGGTCAAAAAATAAGAAATTGCATTTGATTGCTTTTAAAATGACGGCACAAGCTAACCCGGAACAAATACAGCAGGCCGTGGAAAAGCTGCAAAAATCAGCACAACCAGAGTTGATCATCCACAATGACTTATCGCAAATAAAGAAAGATCAACATCGATTCACTGCCTATAATTTGCTTCAACATTCTTCACTTGAAATCCCAAGCAGACTGGCGCTTGCGGATTATATTGGAAGCTGGTTAATCGACCAGTTCATCAAGCCTTTGCTTGAGCCATCAACTGAGCCATCAGCGAATCAGTTACTTAACCAGTCACTTAAAAAGGAGATTCTATGATCCTTGCGCTGGACGTTGGCAATAGTCAGATTTTTGGTGGAATCATTCAAAATGATGAAATCAAATTTGTTTTTCGTAAGACTTCCAAATCCGGAGGATCTTCCGATGAAGTTGGCGTTTTCTTGCGTTCGGTACTGCGTGAGAATAACTTAGATCCCTCTAAAATTAAACAAATTGTGCTTTGTTCGGTTGTTCCCGACGTGGTTCATTCCCTGCGCAATGCCTGTAAGAAATATTTTGGGATTGCTCCATTTCTGCTTCAGGCTGGAGTCAAAACGGGGCTTAAAATAAACTATCGGAATCCGTTGGAGGTCGGTGCCGACCGCATTGCGAATGCGATTGCAGCCACTTATCTTTATGCAAAGAAAAATATTATTATCGTTGATCTTGGAACTGCGACAACATTTTGCGCGATCAACAAGAACAAGGAATACCTTGGCGGCTCTATTGTCGCGGGCCTTCGCTTGTGCATGGAAGCCCTTGAAAGCAATACCGCAAAACTTCCAGCCGTTGAGATCGTTTCGACCGACGAAGTCCTAGGTCGCTCTACCGTAGAAAGTATTCAGTCAGGTTTGTACTTTGGCCACATTGGTCTGATACGCGAGATTTCTGGCCGCATGGCCAAAGAATGCTTTCAAGGGGAAAAGCCATTTATCATCGGCACTGGCGGTTTTTCCTCGCTATTTGAAAAAGAAAAGATTTTCGACGTCATTCAGCCTGACCTTGTTCTGCAGGGTCTTAACCTGGCCTTGAAACTGAATACTTAACTCAGTTGCAAGATTCTAATTTCGCGTGGCGCGGCCGCGGAAATAATCGATGGACGGTATGACATTTTCGGCGCGGTAGGCATGCAGCGCTTTTTCAAAGTGCAGTTTTGTCCAGCCATAAGGATTCGCATTTCTTTCCACAGCCAAGGCAAATGACTTAGTGTGAATGTGCACGAAAGCCATTTCTTTATTCTTTCGCGCAAACTCAGTGGCCCCACCACGGACGTAGCTGGCCAGGTCAAGCTCACGATCGGTGTTGCACATATCGACAACCAACAGTCGTTGAAATCGGTTGGCCAATTTAACTACTTCTTGCGAGGTCGGCAGTTGGCAGCGCAACCAAATCGCCTTTAAACCTTTGATAAAGCCAAATGCACTTTTAGGAATTGGATCTAGATTGGGCAACAAAACTAAATCATTGCCCTGCTCGACGGCCACGATGGCCTGAGGGTTTTTCGCAACATATCCATACAAATTAGTTAGATGCTCTGGGCGAACGGCGTCACCAAAAACATAGAACTGAACTGTCGAGCTTTCTCCGAATTCGAAAAAACCACGCTCTTCTAAAACTGACTGAAAATTTTCTGCAAAGCGGGTAAAAATAAATTCGTCGGCCTTCCAGTTTTTTAGGGCCTCGATAAAACTAATGACAAATCGTGAGGCCTCTTCATAGGACTGCTCGTCACCATCTTGCAGTGTTCGCATTGGCGGCGTATCACGAAAGTAGAAAACATTCAGGAACTCCACCATTTTTTTGACTAGACGAAACTGCTGTTCGCTATTCAATCTTTGCATGGCTTCAATCATTGCGGTTGAAAGCAAAGGTCGTAAGCTAGCGACAGTAAGCTGGGTCTGAGCGCCCTTTGGACTGTCGCTCATCTGTTGGCAAAATTGCACGTGTTCTAAGTAACGCCATGGGCTTTTGCAATAGCCGGTCATCGTCTGAAGGACTCTCGGCCACTTGGCTGAAAATGCATTGCTGACTGCCGGCGGATTTTTGAATGCGGATAAAGTTCGACCAATCAGGCTATCTGGGACTTCTTTTGCAATTCCAACTTGGGGCTCTTCAATTTGCAGTTGCCCCATGGCTACGAAAGAAAAGAAATCGGTGAAGACTTCTTCCAGAAGACTGCGCTCAAGAATAGCCTTGTTGGCGCGCTCCCGTAGCCACACTTTAATCACCCCGCGTTCAATTTGGCCGTTAACTTTGGAAATGGCCGATCCCATGTAAATTTCATGATCGTAGACCCTGAATACCGACGGTCGCTGCTCGGTGACGGTTAAGTTAATTCCACGATGCAAAGGGCCCGCCCAACTAAAAAAGGATTCAAGAGTGCGAAGTCGCCGTGACAGTAGCGGCGATTCCTCTGCAAATTTTTCGTCATAGGGAACATGGCGATGCAGTCCACAGCGAAACATACTGCTGGGCGATTTTTCATCAATCCGATCAATGCGGTCGACCAGATTTGAATCAACGCAAAGAGGTTTTCTTGCAACAAAAGCAAAAGCCATCAAAAGTAGACAAAAGGCTGCGACCAAAAGACGAAACAGCAAAAACCCTCCGAGACCGGCGAAACTCAAATGTTAGTTAAATTTCAGTCATTTCAAGTAATGCATTCTTAGCAAAATCCCTGAGTTTTCGATACCCTACATTGTAGTTGTAGAAAGATTACAGATCTGACTAAAAGCAGAACAGGAAAATATTTCATAGCCTTCGCTTGCCAAAGCCGGGTAAGTTCCCCCCCAATATGGGTAAGTATCCGCAAAATCTGAATAAATACGAAAGTCCCTCGGTCATCAACCCCGAGCGATTTTTGCAGTATCTGTTTAGCAAAAAGGGCAAACCAAATCTGCCACCACCGGAAACCGCAATCCTTTGCTATCAAACACCATTCTACCGTTCTTTAACTAAAAAACATCCGACACAGCAAAATGATTCGGTCTTTCGCGATCTCCATTACTTAAGCGAAACCCAGGGTCGGGTGGCATTCATTGGTGGTTTTGGCATAGGCTCGCCGGCAACCGCAGTTGTGATGGAAGAACTTATCGCCTTCGGTATAAAGAAATTTATTTCTATCGGCAGTGCCGGGGCCTTGCAGAGGTCTTTGAATATCGGCGATTTAGTAATTTGCGATAAAGCAATTCGTGACGAGGGCTCATCACATCATTATCTGCCGAGCGAAAAATTTGCCCTACCCGATTCTGATTTGACCAATCTTCTAGCTGAAACTTTGACTGAATTTCTGGGAAAAACTTTGCGCAGTGAAGTGAAATCATTTTCTCGTGGAACTTCTTGGACAATTGATTGCCCCTACCGGGAAACTGAAGCCGAAGTTTTACAATATCAAAATGAAG
>CALQIT020000105.1 GCA_943330705.2 Streptomyces griseus | reverse complement strand
CGGTACTTGCTGCATAATGCGAAAGTTCATGCAGGAGTGTCTCTTGTTTTTCTTGGCCGTCTTTTTCTTGGCCGTCGGATTGGTCCCTGAAAAAGCCGCTACAAAGATACAGGTTCTGCAGTGGGCTGTTGCCGACAAAAAGAACATAGGCGATGACCTCGCCGTTTTGACAATGGAATTCTGAATTGCTTTTGCACTCGAAATTAATACCTGAATGACTGCTTCGCTGCATCGCTTGAAATACCTGCAAAAGTTTTGCGTGATAGCGTTGATAATTTCGGTTCTGGATACTGCCGGCGCTCCACTGGCGATTTTTTGGCAGCACAAATTTCTCGTAGGCAGATTGCAGATTCAACTTTGGCAGTCCAGCAACAACTTCATCAATTCGCGCTTGCATTTGTAAGTCGGTCTTGCGAACTGTTGACTCTTGCTGAGGGGTGCAGCCGCGAATTCGAGCCACCGACTGACGACCAAAGATTTGGGCATCAACCTGAATATAAGCCAGTAGAATTCCCAATAAAGGCACCAGCGAACGAAAAGAAATTAGCCCCATGGAATCCCCCCCCCTTGAAAGCCAAAATTACCTATTGCGAATCGTGGCTCAGCTGGGGTCTAGCCTCAAGCCGCGGACAGTCACTGGAAAAATGCAACTTTTAAGACGAAGAAATGTTAGCTTTAAATCAGTGGGGCAATTGAAAGTTCTGACTTACAACACGTGGCTTTTGCCTTTTTTCGCCCAGGATCTAGCGATTCGAAGGTCTTGCTTGGTGGCTCAGGTTGCCCAAGTCGACGCCGATATTTTAGCACTGCAAGAGGTCTGGCAAAGGGCCGACCGACAAATGATTATTTGCGATTTTGCCAAGCGTGGTTATCGCTATTCTCTTCACAACTCGGGACGCGCTAGGGGACTCCGAGGCTGGCTTGGAAACGGTCTGCTCTTGCTTTCGAAGTATCCAATGCGGGTTGGTTCACCGCCATTGCATTTTGACGATTACACTGAGGGTAAAGAGTTCTTTGCTAGCAAGGGTTGTTTGCATGCGGTCATTGATCTACCTAAGCTTGGAGCCATCGATTTTTTTAACACCCACTTCGGATCGCTCGCTTGGCTTGCTTTGAAAAAGGAATTTTGTCGCCAGCACGAATTGCGTCATGGTCGTCAACTCAAGCAATTTATTGATTATGTCGCCGATCGTGGAAAGAATAAAGTGCGCATCTTGGCCGGTGACTTTAATTTTCATCCTGGGACTGAGCCCAGCAGTTGTTACGCACAAATCGAAAGTAAGTTGAAGGTGCAAAGTACTTTTAGCTGGAACCAACCTTTGCGTTTTCCCACGCCAACGTTTGATTACCAAAATCCTTATTTAAGAAAATTTCAAAAGCTGGGAATTCCATCTCAGCATCTGGATTACATTTTCCTAAGCCGCGAAGCTGAAAAAATAACCCCAACAGAGTCCGCCCTAGTTCTTACCGAAAGCAACGTGCAGCCAACAGGCCAACCGCTTTCCGATCATTACGGGGTTCTCACTACTTTTTTTATTGACGCCTAGCTTTGTAACTAAGCTTTAAGCCAGCAGGCCTGACTAGCTCCCAGGTTGAAAAGCCACGGACTCCTTTGTCTGCGCCCCATCTTTTAACCAATGCTTCAAATTTTTTTCTGCCAAAAAAGTTAAAAGACGACGCGCCCTTGTTGGATTTATTCATATTTTTGCTCCTCCGTTGGATTGCAATATATACGTTGCAATCTAACGGAGGAGCTGTAAAAGAAATTATGAAGAAATTATGAAGAAATTAACCGACGAGGAAGTCCGCAAGTCATTCAAAATTTGGTTGACGAACTATAGTGGAAGGGAGGATGAGACAGCTCTGGGGCCATTTCTACATGACCGGATAAAAGCTTTCGTTCCCCATCAGCAGGGCTGGCTCAAGAAAGCTCGGAAAGGATCCATCACATTGGCGACACTTGCAAGCGCCGCCGAAGCCATGGAGTGCGAGTTGGTCTATGCGATCAGGCTAAGGGGCTAGTCTCAGCGCGCGAACAGATAGGATCTTACTAATGTGCTAAAACAACTGAAAAATATGCCGGTCAGGACTGCTAAGCCAGGCGAATTCCATCGGCAGAAACGGTAATTAGGCGCTGCTTATAAAGTCCACCCAGGGCGATCTTGAATTTCTTTTTGCTAACGCCAAATAAGCGATGAATTTCCTCGGCCGAGGTTTTGTCAGAGATCGCTAAAAAACCACTTTGTTCCGCGAGCATTTCTAAAATCAGCGGTCCAATTCCTTCGGCACCCTGATGGCCAGCTTGAGCAAGGCTCAGATCAATTTTTCCGTCAGCTCTCAGAAGTTTAATGAACCCTTGCACCGATTGGCCATAGTGAAGCTCTTGAAATACTTCGTTCTCGAATAAAAGACCCCAATGTTTGCCATCGATAATTGCATTAAATCCAAGGTCTGTTTTTTCGGCAATTAAAAGCTCGACCGCTTGCCCAATCCGATAGTCTACCGGGGCTTTTTCCATTCTCTTTTCGGTGCGCATCGATGCAGAAATACGCAGGCTCTTGTCAAGGTAGGCGATGACGATAACCTCTTGGCCAAGCTGCGGCCGGCGGGTTTGCTCGGCAAAGGGTAGTAATAAATCTTTATCCAAACCCCAGTCTAAAAAGGCCCCGACGTCTTCAAGGGCAACCACTTTCAGTACGGCCACTTCGCCAACTGTAATCGTGGGTGTCACAGTGGTCGCGATCAATCGGTCTTCAGAATCATAGTAAACAAAAACCTCAAGGCTATCTCCGATGTCGCATTTTTCTGGCAAGTCGCGGCTGGGCAAAAGAATTTCGCCAGCGTCCTCGCCATCAAGGTAAATGCCAAATTCGACATGCTTTAACACCTTCAGTTGATTAAATTTTCCGACGTTGATCAATTTGTATTCCCCAAGCCTATTTGCGTTTGAATAAGAGTCCCCAAATATTCTTCTAACCAAGCCACTCGAGCGCCCTTGCTTGACTTGGTCAGATAGCCTAGATGGCCACCATGTTTTTGCGGCATATTTTAGGGTGCCGGATAATAGGTGGCACTTTTTTCGAATATCAGCTTCCTGCCGTCTTTGCTGTACGAGAGTCGAACAGCAAAACCTGAAAATGGAGATTCGAGGTCGCGTAAATACAAGTTATCTAGGCCGTTGACTTGATAGACTTCAAGGCTCTCTTTGTTTGCCGTTTCATGGCTAAAGCTGGACCACGATACGGCTTTATTTTCTGTATATAGCCACGCGGTTAGGGGTGGGGGTGGAGGTGTGTCTTCGGCCGTCTTACACATTTTATCGTCGCCCATGATGGTACAAAAAATTTGAACGACTCCGCTAGAGCGATTGTATCTAAAGTAGCTATAGTTTTTTTGATCAAGTTGGTTTTTGCAGTTTTTGTTTTCTTGAATTTTAAGCATATCATAATCGCTCTCAATTTCAACCAAAGTGGCGCGCTGGCACTGAGGGGTTTCGGAATCGCTGGGCGAAATCTTTTTCCATTCAATCCACATACCTATTTTTAGAGCTTTTTCATTCAGGCGGGGTGGATTTCCAGGGCCGGGTTTTTGCTGATCAGGACCGTCACCTGGGCCCCTGCGGGCGCTGCGAATGGGATCTTGAATGCTTGCAATTTGGCCGCAACCAAAATTCAACACTAACACCAGGCTGAGCATTGAAAAAAATACTGTTTTTAGACCCATGTGACCTCCAAAATTGGCTTGGTATAAGAAGAGGTTAGAGGACTCATAAGCATGACTCAAACTAAGCCTGTAGCGCGCCATGTAAAAAAGGTCAAGAATCTGTTAGGGGTTGATCTGCAGAATCCTGCATGATGAATAGCCACAATGGGGGGATTATGAAAGCACTACTTGGGGTCCTTTTCTTCTTTGTTTTTGGCTCGTCAGCACTAGCTGAGCGTTACATCGTGGTACTCAAAAATAAAACAACCTTTAATAACGTCCATTCACAAATTACTTTAGCTAAAACATCAAGACTCGAGTCCTCATCTGCCTTTGCGGCCCACCCTATGGCGGTCGAAGCTTCGCTGGCCAATTTAAATACTTTAGTTGTCAGCTCGACCAACATTGCAGCGATTCGTTCTTTGGCAGCAAACTCAGAAATTGCATGGATTGAAAAAGAAAAATTCTATCGAAGTCCTGCTCCTGTCCGCGGATATAAAATGACTCAAGCTTGGGACTACCGGGGTCCTGGAGGATCTAGGACTCGGGCCGCAATGACCGCGGGAAGCAATCCTGTTTTGGGCGGCAAAACTCCCTACGGCATTTCGCTAGTCAAGGCGCCACAGGCCTGGGCCAAAGGTTTTCAAGGTCAAAACGTGCGGGTCGTAATTTTAGACACTGGAATTGACAAGAACCACCCTGCTTTGGGCGCGCAGATTGCGGCGACACAGGATTTCGTCGGCGATCATAACATGCCATATGATGTTGCTGACCATGTTGGGCATGGCTCCCACGTTGCTGGGACCATTGCCGGCGTGCCGTTTGCTGATGGTTTCGTCGGTGTGGCACCAAAAGCTCAATTGATGATTGGCCGAGTTTGCAGCCAAGAGGGTTGCTCAACAGCGGCCGTGGTTGCTGGAATCAATTGGGCGATTTCGCAAAAAGCAGATGTTGTGAATTTGTCCTTAGGTGGCAAAGAGGGCACTCAGGTCGAAAAATTGGCCTTGGCCGCCGCCGAAAAGGCAGGCGTTGTGATTGTTGCAGCCTCTGGCAACGACGGCGTTGGGCAAGTTGGGTTTCCCGCGGCATTCGCTAACGTCATTGCGGTTGGGGCGGTAGACAGCCAAGCGCGAAAGGCTGAATTTTCCCAATGGGGGCCAGAGCTTTCTGTGGTCGGTCCTGGGGTTGATGTGACTTCGTCTGTGCCCGTGGGAACGGGGCGCGATACCTTGGTCGTACTTAGCAATCAAGGGGTCCCAAAGCAGGTTTTAGCTTCAAGTTTTCTAGGGTCTCCGCAGGTCCCTAGTGGGTTGGTCGGCAACTTGATTGACTGTGGGTTAGGTAAACCTGAAGAGCTAAATGCTGCCAAAGTTTCGGGCAAACTGGCATTGATCAAACGGGGCGAGCTTAAGTTTCTTGATAAGGCTAAGAATGCCATAGCCGCCGGGGCCAAAGGCGTTGTTTTCTACAACACCGAGCCCGGTTTAGTTCAGGGATCCATTACTTCAGACGGATCAACTCTTTCAATTCCGGTGATAATGATTGAACAGATCAACGGCGAAGCTGTGAAAAGAATTCTTGCTGGCGGCGGAATGGTCGAGGCAAACCTTAAGACTTTTCCGGCGGACTATTCGATGATGTCGGGAACGTCAATGGCGACTCCGCATGTGACCGGAGTTGTTGCCTTGATCCGCTCGGCAAACAGAAAACTAAATCCGACCCAAGTCCGCGAAGTTTTAAAAACCACCTGTCGCGCTTTGGCGCCGAACACCGCCAACGAATTTGGCAAAGGATTGGTTGATTCCGAAGCCGCAGTGGTCAAAGCGCTTTCCATCCACTAGCAATTCTATTAGAGTAGGGTGCTTATGCGCACTCTATTTGATCCAATAAAAAAGTACTTAGCCGAACAAATTCATCTTGCCTGTGCTGGGCAAACGACTGTGACCGACATCGTTGAGCAGCTGATGGATCCGCCAAATCCTGAACTAGGTGACCTGGCCTTTGGTTGTTTTACGCTGGCCAAAATTTTACGTAAGGGTCCGCCGCAGATTGCCGCTGAACTTAAAGCTAAAATTCCCGCTGACCAGCGAATCTCCAAGGTTGAGGCCATCGGGCCCTATTTAAATTTTACCTTAAGCGAAGATTTCATCGGAAAAATGCTTTTGGATCCGGTTCGCTCCGGAGAATTTTTTAAGACGCGTCTCACAGAAAGCACTCCGCGTACAATGATCGAGTACTCGCAACCCAATACCCACAAGGAATTGCATGTCGGGCATATGCGAAACGCTTGTCTAGGTGATGCGGCGGTTCGCTTGCATCGCTATTCGGGGTACGAGGTCGTCAGTGCGACCTTTCCCGGAGACGTCGGCGCCCACGTCGCTAAATGTCTGTGGTACTTGAAATTTCACAATCAGGAACCAGTGCCCCCCAGTGGCAAAGGCGAGTGGCTTGGTCGCATGTATTCCGTCGCTAATTTAAAATTGGAAGACGAGCTTGGCACCGCAAAAGAGCAAGGGAATCGTGAGCAGCTAACCCTAATTCTAAAACAACTCGAAGCGAAGCAGGGCGAATTTTTCGATTTGTGGAAGGAAACTCGGCAATGGTCGCTGGAATTGATGACCCGGATTTATCAGTGGGCCGGAATTTCGTTTGATAAATGGTATTGGGAATCAGATGTGGATTCTGATTCTGTGAAATATGCAAAAGATCTTTTTGCGGCCGGTCGCTTGGTTAAATCCGAGGGCGCGATTGGCATGGATTTAGAGGGCGAAAAATTAGGTTTTTGTATGCTTTTAAAGACCGATGGAACCGGCTTGTATGCGACCAAGGATATTGAATTAGCCCGACGAAAATTTCAGGAAAATCAAATTGAAAAAAGTGTTTACATCGTCGATGTCAGACAGGCTTTGCATTTTAAACAGGTTTTTAAAGCTTTAGAGGTCTTAGGTTTTCCTCAGGCTAAAGATTGTTTTCATTTGCAGTACAATTTTGTCGAACTTCCGGATGGCCCAATGAGTTCCCGCAAAGGAAATATTGTCGCATTGACCCAGCTTGTCCAGCGCATGGAAGAAATGGTGAAGGCCAATTACCTCTCGCGCTACAAAGACGAGTGGAGTGCTGAAGAAGTAAATTTGGTGGCCTCGCAGGTCGCGCAAGGCGCCATTAAATACGGCATGCTTCGTATTGATACCAATAAGAAAATTGTATTTGATATGAACGAGTGGCTAAAGATTGAAGGGGAGTCAGGCCCTTTCGTTCAGTATTCGACAGCGCGAATCAATAGTCTGTGTGCAAAGTTGGACTACCAAGCGGCGGTTGCTGTGGACTGGAGTCTGCTCAAGCATTCGGCCGAGCATCAGCTGATGCAGCTTCTTTTGGGATTTCACAATGTCGTGATTGGCGCCACAGAAAATTACAAGCCAGCACTACTTTGCACCTATTTGTATGAGGTCGCAAAGCGCTTTAATCTTTTTTATCATGAATGTTCTATTGGTAATGCGGAAACTTTGCAGCTTAAGTCCGCGCGCTTGGCTTTGGCTTTTGCCACTGGCGAAATTTTAAAAAAGGGTCTTTCTCTTTTAGGAATTCCTGCCCCCAATAGAATGTGAGCGGATTTTTTGCGGTGAACTATTTCGGTCGATGCACCATCGTCAACCACAAAGACGATGCTACAACGACCGAATACAAACCCATAAATAAAAGCACCATTTTTAGTTCAGTCAACACTTCCATGTGCGGCCTCCCTTTTCTACCTGAGAAAGGGATCGCCCCGTCCTAGAGCGTTTACTTCCCCCGTCCCATTTTTGCAGGAACTTCCGTGTTCCTGTTCTTTAGACAGATCTTTCGGAACAAAAGGTTAGCTGAAAAATTGGAAACCTATGCTTGGCCATGGGGCCTTGGGTTCAATTCCCAATCCGTGAGGGGAGCTTGAGGGTAATTTCCAGGTCAGCGGGGCGGGCATCCTTGCCCTCAGGCGGCCTTTGGGGACGGCATCCTGCCGGGCCGAGCCCACTGACCTGGAAATTACCCACAAGCTCCCCTCACGGATTGGGGAATTGTTTGTAACCAGGGAGAATGGCCCAGATGGTAAGTGCAGACGGCGCGGTCCGCCTAACTTCGGGAGGAAGCGGAGTTTGCTGAGTGTTGACTTATATTGCAGGAAATGTATTTAATAAAATCTGAGATTAACTACTATGATCTTTTTAAATATGCCCGGGTGGCGAAATTGGTAGACGCACTAGCTTGAGGTGCTAGCGCTCGAAAGGGCGTGCTGGTTCAAGTCCAGTCCCGGGCACCAACTTTTTAGAGAATCAAAAAGTTTGGTGGAAATGAAAATTGGTCTCTTCTCACTTGACACCCTGCTCGATTTTTTTCATCAACTGAAGGAACTGATCCATAAACATTTGGAGCTTTTTCTTATTAAAGGGCTTATTTAAATAGTAGTTCACCCCGTTATCTTTAGCTAGTTTTATGTTGGAAGGGTCGCCCTCCGCGCTCAACATAGTTATACAGCACTTATCTAATAATTTATTCGCGCGAACACTTTTCAAAACGCTTAAACCATCTAAAACTGGCATATTCCAATCTAAAAAAACAAGATCAAAAATTGCTCCTGCCTCAATTGATTCTTGAATTTTTTGTAATGCGATCTGACCAT
>CALQIT020000104.1 GCA_943330705.2 Streptomyces griseus | reverse complement strand
TGTCGTCTCTCTTTTGGCTGAATCACCAATGCTATTATTTCACGCTCCACGAGCGCATCTTAGTGCTTGATTGCGCAAATGAAAACCAAGGCTTATTCAACTCATGCCTGTTTGTAAAATCTATGAATCTTTTTCCTGAGCTGTTTGCAGTATAGGCATAATTTTGTCTTTAGGACGAAGGCAACAAGTAGATGCCTTATGAAGGTTATGTCGAAGGGAAGGAACCAGAGGCACAGACCTAAAAGATGATGTCGCAATTAAATGCGAATGGGGTGCTGGCGTCTTACTTTGGACAGATGTGAGTCCACGTATCGCTGATGCTGTAGCATTCTTTAGCGCTGCAAATTGTATCAAAAGTAAGAGCGTGATAATGTGATTCGTGCTTGCCCAAAAGGCCAAAATCATGAACTTCAGGATTAGAGCCGTCGGTTATTTTTTCTAATTTGTCGCGAACGCACAGTTTTACCCGAGACGTATTTTTTAGGACTTTCTCTACTTTTTTCAAATGCGCAAGGCACTCCGGTTTGCCTTGGTTTGTAGGATTGAAAACAGGGATAACTTCATTTTTTTCGGTTAGCATATTCAGAATATATTGGTGTCGCCAGTTGTTCTCTTTTTCGGCATTCATAAAATAGCATTCATGATTGATTCTGTTGCTATCTATTTCAACAACGTGAAGTTCATTTTTATCATCAGTTGTTATTTTAAACTTTTGAGTGCTTTGGCAACCGCAAAAGAGGGAGGCCAGAAATAGAAGGACTAAATTATTTCTTCTTAAGCTTGTCATAATACTCTCTGTACTTTTTCATTATCTCTTTTGCTGTACTGGATTTGTCATTCAGGATTCCCTTGTAAGCCGAGGTGCCGGTCGACGATAGTTCGACCCGAAGGATTCTTTTTACTTACAGGCACGCGCCGAGGATCTTCCCGAACAACGACGGCTTTCAACTTTTGTTTTGAAGGCATACAAAATACTAGAGGTTTTCAGGAGGCGAAGTCAATTGAGTATAGGGCAAAAAAAGCCCATATCAGTTCCTTAGCGGAGGCATGAGAGGCATGACTTGCCAGACCCTACCTCCTTTAGTTGAACCACGTCGCTTTACGCGACCTGGCTTTTCAAGTCTAATGTATAGCATATAATCAACATTTATACTGTTGAAAAATGTATATTTGCAGCAATGGCGTTGTTAAAAGCAAATTATGTCAGTATGATATATTCGAGCGGCGGTGCAATGTGAAGTACTTAAAGCGACAGCTTGATCTGATGGCCATTTTGCAGAAAAAAAGTTTTTTCCTGTTGGGACCACGATCAACAGGTAAAACATCCTTGATTAAAAAAACCATTCCATCCGAAGTTCCTTATTTGTCTCTAAATAACATGAGCTTATATAATCGCCTTGTTGTCGATCCGTCGCAGTTAACAGACATTTTGGTTCCCTATAAGAAAGTTGGCATGGCCGTTATTGATGAAATTCAAAAAATGCCGGACCTGTTAAATGAACTTCAAGAACTGATTGAAAACGAAGGGTTCAAATTTCTTTTGACGGGGTCTAGCGCTCGAAAACTAAAAAGAACACATGCCAACATGCTTGGTGGTCGGGCTCGTTCGATTGGTTTCTACCCATTGAGTTTTTCCGAAATTCCATCATTTGATCTCCATCGCTACTTGCGCTGGGGTGGTTTGCCAAGAACTTATCTTGCGGAAGATCCTCAGACCGAACTTGATTCCTATGTTAAAACCTACCTTGAAGAGGAAATTCGTTTAGAGGCCAACATCCGAAATCTTGCTCCATTTCATCGATTTTTGAAAGTCGCAGCTCTTAGCAATGGACAGTTGATTAATTACGCATCCATTTCTAGTGATGCTGCCGTGCCGGCGTCCACGGTAAAGCAGTATTTTGAAATATTGACGGACTCGCTAATTGCCTCAACCCTTGAACCATGGCTGGAGTCTAAAAAAAGAAAAGCAATTCAAACTGCAAAATTTTATTTTTTTGACCCTGGTGTTACTCATTTTATTGCGGGGACAGAGCAACTGGACCGAAATTCAAACCTATGGGGTCAATCTTTTGAGCAATTTATCTTCATGGAGCTTAAATGCTACGCTTCTTATAAGAGTAAAAAGTTTGAACTCAATTTTTGGCGAAGCACAGACAAGCAAGAGGTTGATTTTGTGATCAATGGAAAAACAGGTCTTGAAGTGAAGTCCACCAAACGAATCAATGATTCTCATCTAAAGGGGATTAGGGCAATTCAAGAAGAAAGTGCGATTAAATACTTTTATGTTGTCAGTGAAGATCCAATAGAGAGAACTACAAATGGAATTCGAATGATGCCGTGGAAGACTTTTCTTAAAAAATTATGGGCGAATCAACTGGATGGTTTTTAATCTGAGCCATGGCAAAGGCTTTTAAGGGAATACCCCGATCACCTATGCACTCGCCGCCATAGGCTCAGGGACTGGCTCCCGCAGTACACAGATTGCCCGGCGCATTTAAAACTTCAGCTTCTAACGCTGAGCTCTTCAACTCTGGGGCGATACCTCTCAGAAGTTAGAGAGACCCTTCAAGCGAAGCACTTACTCCACCTGGACAGTAAATCGTTCGATGTTGACCAAGAAAGGGATAAAGGTTCAAGCCTGCTTTAAAGATATTGAAGTGGATCTGCCGTTCAAACTTCTAGCGATCAATGCGGACTCTGGCAGTGAGTTTTTAAATGGCCCGATGCTAGCGTTTACCAAGTATGGCCAACGGATCAAATACACAAGATCCAGACCCTACAAGAAGAACGACAACTGTTATGTGGAGCAAAAGAACTTTACTCATGTGCGGGAACTTTTTGGTTACGACCGGCTCGAAGACGAGAAACTAGTTCAGCAGATGAATACGATTTATAAAGATTGTTGGAATCCACTTTTGAATTTTTTTATCCCCAATATGAAGATCAAAGAAAAGGTTCGCATCGGAGGAATGATCCCCAAGAAATACGACGAACCACAGACGGCCTATACCCGACTGATGAACTCTCAACATGTGACTGAGAAACAGAAAGAGGCACTCCGAGAACAGAAGGCAAAGCTCAATCCCTTTGAGCTCAAAAGGAATCTCGAAATAAAACTTAAAGAATTTTATGAAATCCAACGAAAGAGCAACATCCGGGAGGCCGCTTAATGACCCTTAGAATCTTGGTGTCCTCGACTTATGATGAAATACGGCATCGATATGAGTCAGTCAGGGGATTAAAGGTAAACAAGGGCCAATATGCTTGGGGCCTGTAGCAATATTCCCCCTAATAAAACTCTTCGAAATTGCCGGCCCAAAGTGATTTAAGAAATTTTTCGACAGGGAATATTTCTATTCCGTCTTGCTTTAGCTTTTCTTTTCCTTGATAGATGCCGATCGCTCGTTGGATCTTTTTTGCTTCCAAAAGGCCGCGCAATCCTTGAGAGTATTCTTTTCTCCACGTCTTAGAGGACTTTACTTCTATACCGATTTTTTTCTTACCTTGACTAACTATGAAGTCAACTTCTCCTCCACTGGGAACTCCCCAATAGAATATTTCCAAACCTAAAGATCGATACCCGGAAAAGGCCTTGAGTTCATTCAATATTAGATTCTCTAACAAAAATCCTTTTTCCTCACCCAATGGCTGACGAAGCTCTTGCCGAAGGGCCCGCACCACCCCGCAATCAAAAAAATAAAACTTTGCCGTAGAAACCTCTTTAACTTTTGCTTTTAAATGAATGGATTCAACAAAGTCGCCTAATAAAGTATCTTTTAAAATAGAAAAATATCCATCGAGGGTAGCCCGAGGAATTGCGGCCTCGCGCGAAATGTTGCTGAGATTGGCCACCTGCCCATTGAGGACCGCAGTGTGCTTTAAAAAGCGATTGTAGGCTTGCAGATTTCGAACTACGGCCTCTTGCTGAATCTCTTCGCGCAGGTAGGTTTCAACGTAACTCGTTAGATAATCAATTTTGTCTTCATTCTTTTTAAGATTAATGGCCCTCGGCAAAGATCCAAACTGTAAAATGGTATCAACAGAAAAGTCATCTCCCAGCTCGTGGCTCGTCAACGGAAAGAATTGCTTAGCGATGGCTCTGCCTGCCAGCAAATTTACATTTTCTTTCTTTAATTTACGAGCACTTGAACCTGCCAGCGCGAACTGATACTTATCTTCGAATTCAAAAGTGAGACTGTGGACCTCATTCAATAATGAGGGATTTCTTTGCACTTCATCGATCACGATCTTGGAATTTTTTGGAAGGGCCGCTACGTAAGCCCATAATTTCTCTGGACTGGCAGACATTTCAAGGTAAGTTTCAGTTTTTAAGAGATCGATGGTTAAATCAGGTTTGAACTGATCCCGCAACCACGTGGACTTACCGGTAGCGCGCGGGCCAAACAAAAAGAAAGATTGGGATGGGGTCTTCAAATCGCGCTTATAGGACATTCAGAAACCTCCCGTTATCGGCGGTTCCGTAAATTTTACCGTCAATTTTACGGAATAGATATAAATTTATCTATTACTTTCAAGCCTGGCATTTGGCCCAGCTGCCACCTATCCAATATATGGGCCGGCTAAATCCTCGGCTACGCGCTCTGCCCTTGAAGGGGCTTTTGAAAATGAAGGGGTTGCAAGAATTTCAATAACTGACTTTGATATCTGGATTCCCAGTCACGACGCCTCTGGCAAAGTTTCCTTTTATCGCGCCATGAGTGTTCAGGATAGGGCTAAGGCTCAAAAGTGGATTCGATCCATTCGGAACAAATTTGTGAGATTAGCTTGAACGAAAGAAACCATATTTGGAACAATGCGGTCCGCGAGGCTATTCCAACATTTCAGGATTTCATTAAGAAGCATGGGATGGACTACGCAAAATATTTTTGATGTGCCGTCGATACGGCACGCTTTCTTGCGCAAAGGCAATGGACGCCAATGGCCCAATGAGGACTCACAAAAACAGTAGATTTTTTACCTTGGCAGCGAGATCATAACAAAAATGAGGGTATTTCGATAAACTATTGCGAACAAATGTGACCGGGAAATATAGCGTCGCGAGGAATTCTTCGATTCGAAAGGAAGAGATCAATAAGGAATCTTCATCTCAGGCGTGAGAGTCTGCAAGATTCGGGGCTTACGGTAAATTTTATGGACGAGACGAATACAACGAATTCTCGAGTTTAAACACGAAGGCCAGAAGTCTCGAGCGGAACGCACTTTTGAGTTGGAAGTCTTAGAGCCAATGCTCATAGAGTAGGGAAGAAAGTAATAAGTCGCGCAGCCTTCTTTTAGGGCAAAAAGACGTGCAGAAGTATTCCTGCTCAACGTGCTGTTTTTTACTTTGGTTTATTTTTTATTCTCTCTGGGTGCGCAAGTAAGCGTGCCGTATCGACGGCACATCATTATAATCACCATTCTTCCCGGCGTTTTTACGCACAGATGGTAGATCAGTCGATGGATGGGGTCATTTCAATAGGACAAACAAAATCGATGCCTACCAAACTCTGTTATCCTGTCTATGCACACTAGGCACGCTCCTGGTGCCGATTTTTTAACTTTCTTGCCAGTCACGAGAAATAATTAATATTTCCTTTTGACAGAAGTGTTCTCTTTGTTGCATAACTGCCAACTTGCGACGTCAGACTGGGCGAGCGTGGCCAACAAAAAAGCCGTCAAATCGACTATAAATGATTTGAAACGATTTTTGGTGGTGATGGGATGCTTTTCTCTGATGAATTGAGAGCGCAAAAAGAGTGAGTAAGAAGTAGAAAATAATCTGTCCTTTCGGGGACTTATACAGTTTAAGAAGAGTGTGGGATATGCAAAGTCAAAAAATCAGAATTCGTTTGAAAGCGTTCGATCACAAACTTCTCGATCAATCTACTAAAGAGATTGTAGAAACTGCACGACGAACTGGTGCGAAGGTAGCAGGACCAATCCCGTTGCCGACTCGTATCAACCGTTTTACAGTTCTGCGTTCTCCGCATGTAGATAAGAAATCACGAGAACAGTTTGAAGTCCGAACACATAAACGTATGTTAGATATTTTGGAACCCACACAGCAGACCGTCGATCAGCTCATGAAACTCGACCTCTCTGCCGGCGTAGACGTAGAAATTAAACTGTCAGCAATCTGATAGGAGTAAGTCGTGAGCGACGTAAATGTGAAAGCCGCAGCTGAGGCTGGTGGCGAAATTAAGTTGGATGGCCTATTTGCCTTTAAAGAGGGCATGGGCACTATTTATAACGAAAAAGGTGAAGCTGTCCCTGTGACAATTCTCCGCTATGAGCCTTGGTTTGTTTCGCAAATCAAAACTCAAGAAAAAGACGGCTATGCAGCTTTGCAAGTTGCTTGTGGTCCCAAGAAAGCTAAAAACGCCACGGCGGCCGAAAAAGGTCATCTTAAGGGCGCTGGCTTTGAGAATGGCGCAAGATGGGTTCGTGAGCTTCGACAGGAGCTTCCCGCTGGTGTTACTCTTGGAGCGAAAGTTTCAATTGCGAGCCTAGCTAAGGGTGACGTTGTCAGGCTGACTGGAACTTCAAAAGGACACGGCTTCACTGGCGTTCAAAAACGCTGGAATTTTGCTGGCGGTCCTGCGTCTCATGGATCTAAATTTCATCGTATTCCGGGGTCCAGTGGTAACAGAACTTGGCCAGGTCGTGTAATGCCAGGGAAAAAATTCCCAGGCCACTACGGTGATGAAACAATCACAGTGAAAAGTGTTGTTGTTATCGATGTTCTTCCTGAAGAGGGAGTGCTGATGGTAAAGGGGCCTGTTCCAGGTGCTCGCAACTCTTTGGTCAGGTTGGTAAAATAATATGGCAACATCAAATGTACTAAATTGGAAAAAAGAAAAAGTTGGCTCCATCGAGTTAAGTCCCGAAGTTTTTGCTGTTGAAGTAAAAACAGAGGTTTTGCATGAAGTTGTGAAGTGGCAATTGGCTTCACGCCGAAGTGGAACTCATATGACTAAAACACGTGGTCTTGTCAGCGGTGGCGGAAAAAAGCCATTTAAGCAAAAGGGAACAGGAAATGCGCGTCAGGGATCTTCACGATCTCCTTTGATGCCAGGTGGAGCGAAGTTGTTCGGTCCAGTTCCTCGCTCTTATGCTTACTCGCTTCCTAAAAAAATTCGCCGATTAGCGCTGAAGATGGCTCTGACTCATTTGAGCAAATCAGGAAAATTGTTCATCGTTGAAAATATTAAATCCGAAGGTAAAACTTCTGAGTTCGCTAAACGAATGAATTCTTTTGGTCTGCAAAAGGCCTTTTTGATTGATTCCGATGCGGATCAAGTTGTAACGCGAGCGTCGCGAAATCTTCCAAAGTATAAATACTCTGGCGTTGACGGTATAAATGTTTATGACCTGTTAAAGTACGATGCTGCTGTTATCACAAAAGATGCAGTTGCTAAAATCGTAGAACGATGCCAGGCGGAGTAGTGGTATGAAACAAGTTATTAAGAAGCCATTAATTACTGAGAAAAACACAATTCATAATGCGGCAGGTGTTTACGTTTTTGAAGTCAGTATGGATGCTGATAAGCCAGAAATCGCTAAGGCTATTGAGAAACGATTTAAGGTTAAGGTTGATACCATCAACACAAGCCTTTGTCGTGGCAGAGCTAAAGCAAACAAGTTTGGTCTGGGCAAAACTTCTCATTGGAAGAAAGCCTACGTTAAACTTATGCCTGGCGAAAAAATCGCCTTGTTTGAGGGAGTATAAGCATGGGTATCAAATTTTTTAATCCGCGCTCTCACGCTCTTCGGGGCGTTCAGGGTTTTGATTTCAAAGAAATTACAAAGCATAAGCCAGAGCGCGCTTTAACCGAGTCTCTGAAAAAAGTATCGGGCCGTAATAATCACGGTGCGATCACAATGCGGCATATCGGCGGAGCTCATAAGCGTCGCTACCGCCTTGTTGATTTCAAGCGTACAAAAATCGACGTTCCGGCGAAGGTTTTGGCTATTGAATACGATCCAAATCGCACTTGTCGTATTGCTTTAATCTGTTATCAGGATGGTGAAAAGGCTTACGTTATTGCTCCTGTTGGCCTGACTGTTGGAGACCCGATAATCTCCAGCGAAAAAGCAGACATCAAGCCTGGAAATTCGCTTTCTTTGAGTTCAATTCCGGTTGGAACAACTATTCATAATGTGGAAGTTCGTCCGGGCAAAGGCGCGCAGATCGCACGCGGTGCTGGAGTTGGCGCTATTCTTGTTTCTAAGGATGGCCAATATTGCCAAGTTAAGCTTCCTTCAGGTGAAGTAAAAAAAGTTCTTTCTAACTGCCGAGCTTCAATCGGTCAGGTTGGAAACACTGATAATGAAAACATTAAGCTGGGTAAAGCAGGTCGCAATCGCTGGAGAGGTATTCGTCCGGGAGTTCGTGGTATGGCCATGAATCCGGTAGATCA
>CALQIT020000103.1 GCA_943330705.2 Streptomyces griseus | reverse complement strand
TCATTCTTTCTGTTGATGGCCAGTCCCGAAGGAGGAATTTGGCACTGGAAAGATATAGGCAGCGACCTTGAGATCAAACCCTCAAAATTTTCTGGCCCTTATGTATATATTGCCGAAGGAAGTGACGGGCTTAGTGAGCTGAAACAAAACCCGTACTCCATTATCCAAAAAAACTTCCCAGAGGCTCCGAAACTTATTCGATTCTACTCAGCTTCAGGCACAGCCCTTGAAAACCTGATTCAGGAAAAGCGGATCGACCTATTCATGGAACCCGTTAGACCTTATTTTGCAAAGATTTATGAAGAATGGGGTTACAAGCGAAATGTATCAGTTTACTCGACAATACTTTACCTCTCAAAAGTGGGTAGTCATTCCAAAGCCATTGGCAAATCATTTTTTGAAAAGCTTTGGGCAAAACCGCTAAATGAAGATCTATCTCCCGCTGAAAGTGTATTACCCTTTGGCTCGCTTGGTGCGCTCAATAGGAAGGACTTTTTAGGTTCGCTCCCTGATCACTCGACCAGCGGTTTGATTCGTATCGCAATCTTATCACCCTATTTTAGGCCAGAACTGGCTGATTTAATCCGAGAAGCTGCAAAAGATAGTGCGACAAAAGTTGAAATTGTGGAGGTTGATTTTAATCAGTGGGTAGAACTTAACGGGAAAAAGGAGAATGACTCAAAATTTGATTTTGTGTTCACAATTTATGTGGCCTCAGAGCGGTATCCGTCGGTTCAGATTCGCTTTTTGCTAGATGGCCGAGTTCCGCCATTTCCCATTGAAGATATTGATCAACCAGATTTTTCAGCATCCAGAAAAGCATCTCTGGCCAAATTGGAAACGTGGATGATTTCATCCCAAAATATATTGCCTCTGTTCTTCACTAGAACGCACATAGTTTCAAAACCCAATATAGAAGTTGGGGTTCAACCCATATCTGATGCCGAGATTCAACTCTGGCGAGTTAAGAAGATTGGCGATGAATGACTTGTGGAGTGAACACCAATTATTAGAACTGCCCAGTGCGATTCCACTTATTGGTCAGCGGCAAGGTTACAATGAAATAGCCCTGCTTGATTGGGCCTCTAAATCGGCAATGTTTGAAAAGCCGATTTTAAGAACCATAAATTTTGTGAACCAAAATTTTTCCAGAGTGACCGTTGCCATAAAATCAGAAGAATCCCACTTAAACGGTGTCTCTGGTTGTGGCCGTAATCAAGATCTGACATCAGCACTTTCAAAAGCCTATGGCGAATGTTTAGAACGAAAAGTGGCGTACGAAGCCCAAAATGAAAGGGATTTTTCTAGTCACCATCAGCTTGAATGGAATACGTCAGAAATTCTTATTCGGCCAGCAACAAAAAAAGCGGCTATGCCTCCCAAAAAGATAAGAACCACAAATGGCTGGGCGGTTCATTTCAATAGAGATGAGGCCATCAGAAATGCCCTCAATGAAGCAATTGAGCGACATTTGCTCTTGCTCTCCTATTTCAAGTACGGCTGGTCTGGTTTTGAAATTGCAGACCCAATTGAGTGGGATGGCCTTCGTATCTTTTCGATGGCTGCACGGTGTAGCATGCCACCATTTCGGGCTGGCCTAGTTGCTACGAAATCAAAAAACTTGCCAGGATACACATTTGGCTATTTCTGTGATTTTGATGAACACTTTTCAAATTCAGGTAAATGGATTCATGCAATGATGGAGGCCTTTGAACCCGCAAAATATTATGAAGATAAATCTCCTTTGAATGTAAAAGAAAAATTAAGTGCAGTTCTCGATCCTATGGATAGAACGCAAATAAAATACCTTCTTGATCAAACAGATTTAACTAGGCTCTGTTATCCAAATGATGGTTCGCAGTTTCTCGTTTACAACTCACCAACGGATATTGCTTCAAATTTGGCAGTAGTAAACGTTGGTGCAAGAATGAAACTTGGCGTTGAATTTTATGCTGCCTTTGTGTATGGAGGTGCCCTAATTCCTCTTGTCTTTAAAGATCACATGGATACTGAATCCAGAGGTTATGTTGAGCAAATACTTTCAAAGCATTCAATCTTGGAGCAACCAGATGTTCACCCGATTTTATAAATACCTCTCATTTAGAATGTTTTTGATTTCGGGCCTTTGCAGTGCTATTTTTGCGCTTTGCTTTCTCGGCCTATATGTGCGCAGCAGTCGATCCCTTGACAACGACAAAAAAATCCACCTTGCCGAATACATTTGCAGAATAATTGAGCCTAGACTTCAGATTGGCGCCTATAGAGATGTTGAAGATTTTCTAAATGCTACTGCTCGGAGTCTCGAAAAAAACCTTGCCCCACTTATGATCCTGGAAGTAGGTGATCAACCCAAAACAATAGGTCCCAGGATAGATGGGGCCACCCTCGTCCATAGTTGTGCTTTTTCTGGGTTGGCAAATGTCAAAGTTGAATTTCATTTCTTGGTTGATGATAAGCCCTTTTCGTCACTTCTTGGCGTGTACCTGTTTTTTATGATGCTAACATCATTAGTTTTGTTCGCTATTGTGCTTGTTGCTCTCAAAGTTCAAATGATTTCGTCGGATCTTTTGCGCCATCTCATCAACTCTGAATTTTCTGAAGCAGGACAAAGTTCATCCCCCCCACTTTACAGTGGCATAATACGCACTTTGAATATTGATCGTGAGATCCTAAAGGATTTGAAACATCAGTTTACAGCGCTGAAAGTGATAATTGAAAATCAAAATGAAAAATTGATTGCGAAATCTAAAACGGATGCCCTCATTACGATGGCATCCCAGGTCAGTCATGACATTAGAAGCCCGCTGGCGGCCATGAACATGGTGATTGGGCAACTGGCAAACATACCTGAAGCACAAAGGCTTGTAATCAGAAATTCGGTAAATCGCATTACTGACATCGCCAACACATTATTAGCTAAATCAAAGGAGCAGAAAGCAGAGGCTAGTGGTGGACCTACAAAAACAGAAACTGCATCCATGTTACAAGTCGAGCTGTTGCCAGCGCTCGTAGATTCAATTGTTTCTGAAAAGCGAATCCAATTTAGAGATAAGATTGGCATCGAAATCGAGGGCGACTTTAAGAACTCCTATGGTGCCTTTGTCAAAATCAGTACAACAGAAATCAAGCGCACGATTAGTAATTTGGTAAACAACTCGGTAGAGGCCTTTCCTGAAGCAAAGGGGCAAGTGGTTATTTCAGTCTGTAAAAATAGCGACAACGTGATTTTATCTGTAAAGGATAATGGTAAAGGGATGCCCCCCCACATTCTTGAAAAACTGGGCCAGATTGGCGTGAGTCATGGCAAGGACGGGACACAGTCGGGTTCTGGTCTTGGCGTTTATCATGCAAAAGCAACAGTTGAAGGCTCAGGCGGAAAATTTGAGGTGTCTTCAAAAGAGGGCCTGGGCACCACGTTTACAATGACCTTCCCCGCAGCTCCAGCACCCAAATGGTTTGTAGAAAAATTGCTATTAAGTCCTGATAGCTTCGTAATTAGCTTGGACGACGACACTTCAATACATTCAATTTACAAAGAGAGGTTTGATAGCATCAAAACTGACGCTTTCGGAATCAAACACCTAACTTTTACCTCTGGAGTTGAGTTCAAAGAGTGGGTTGTGGGCCATGACGCAAAGTCGTCCCGACTTTACCTTGTGGACTTCGAATTACTCAATCAAAAACACACTGGGTTAGAGCTTATCGAGCAGCTTGGCATCGGACAGCAAGCGATACTGGTGACTTCTCGCTACGAGGAGCATGCAATTCGCTCAAAATGTGAAAGCTTGGGTGTTAGATTGATCCCGAAGGGCATGGCTGGGTTTGTGCCGATGGAAATTGAAAAGGCAAAAGAAATATTTGACGCAATTTTGATCGATGACGATCGAGACATAATCCAAATGTGCTGGGCTAGCGCAGCAGAGGCCGCTGGCAAAAAGTTTCGCGCATACACACACCCAGATGAGTTCTTTGCCGAAGCCACCAACTTTGACCAAAATAGCCCGATCTACGTTGATTCTAATCTCGGGCCAGGCATTAAGGGCGAAGAAGTTAGCAAGAAGATATTTGCGATGGGATTTAAGAACATCTATCTTTGCACGGGTTACCAGGCCAGCGACTTCCCAGAAATGCCATGGATAAAAAAAATCGTTGGCAAAGATCCAATTTTTTAAAACCCTACGTGGCCCGAACGCGTTTTCGGTTGAAAATATTGGGTAGCTAATCCTCATTTAGTTTGCCGAACCAGCTATCTGGAATAATGAATAAAAATAATTGTCATAATTGAGAGTTGGGATGCCGTCTAATCTAGTTCATTTGTAACCCCTGCGTATTACGCAGGTTGACTGGCTGATCTAGTTCGGCGGGCGTAAGCAAGCGGCGTTTCAAGATTTTCGCCGTTTGCAGCACGGTGAAGACTCATCACGATAAATGTTCTCGGGTCTAAGTCATTTTTCTTACAAGATTCGATCACCGTAAATAAGGTCGCTGCTGTTTCAGCGCCCGTAAAACTGCCAGAGCCGTAATAGTTTTTACGACCCATGACCGCATGCCGGATCGTACGTTCAGCTTCGTTATTCGACAGCGGGATGCGGGTGTCTTCTAAAAATTTAGTAAAGCCACCCCAACGTTTTTGTAAATATAAAATCGCTTTTCTTTTATGCGATCCTTCACGGGATTTTGGATATTCTGACATAAGTAATGATTTTAATTCTTCAATGAGCAGTTTACTTTTTTCTTCACGTAAAAGCTTGAGCTGAACAAAATCTTTTGCCTCTCGCTCGACTTCAAAAATCTTATCTATAACATCTAAAATTGGCTTCACCGTCGGGTCGTGATCTTCAAGTGGTAAAAATTCTCGTCTCGCGTGAGCCCAACAGTAGGCATGCGGGATTTTAGCCTCAACTAAGACATGATCGTAACTACTAAATCCGTCAGTCACCACAGGGCCGCTATAGCCTACAAGCTTTTCACTAATTACTTTCGCCGAACGCGTTGGCTTAAAAAAATAATAACTTCCGGACCTGTTTGAGATTACCCACATGTAGCCGTCGTTTTCTTTTTTATTCTGGATCTTCCACGGCGTCTCGTCGATATGCGTATAGGGCATTTAAAGCCCATATTCATTCTTTAGCCGAGGTATGTTTTGCTGGACCTTTGTTAGATTTCCGCATTTTTGCGTCTTAGTTTCAATGAAATTTGTCTAGATCGCCAATTTTTTGAAATTTGGACGTGTATTTTTTCAAATATTTCAGATTTTGAATATGGCGGGGCCTTTGCCAGTCCGAAATTTCGTTGGCGGATTTAATTCTCAAAAAATTCTTGAGCAAACATGTCGCTCTGATCTGATGCCGGTGGTCCCCTGGCATAGGCTAACTTTGGTGCCGTTGATGGCAGACCCATGTGCTCCAATATTTTCTTGATTACTTTGGGGTCTTCGATGGCGGCAATGATTCGGACTTCGCCTTGGCATTTTTGGCAAATGGTGACGTCAATGTTGAATACCCGCTTTAGTAACCTTGCCCAGGATATGCGTTTGGCTTTTGGCTGTGGTGGCGTGTCTTCGACCGTAGAGCCAGTTACCGCTGCTAGCTGTGGACTTTCTTTTTTTATTGGAACAATTTGTTTGCGGTATTTGTAGTGGGGACCCAAAACCCCGTGGTAACGGGTTAAGTGTACGCGTGGCCTTGGAACCAGGGCCACAAGTTTTTCCATAAACTCCATTTGTGTTAGTTTTATTGCAGTGGTGCCGTCGTCCCAGGGTTTTTTGAATTTGTAGATAACATCGCCTGGGTGATTTATTGACAAGCGCTCTTCGGAAATCGCAGGTCTTGCGATGTAGCGGCAAATGCGCTCTAGTTTATCGCGCTCATGGGCTTTGGTGGCAACACCAGCATGAAGACTGAACCCAGAGTTTTTTACCACCAATCCCCAATTAGTAGTGTGATCATTTTCCGGTACTGTTTTTAGAACCATCGCTTTTTTGCCTTTGCTTGGACCGGTGGCAAATCTGTAAGTCACGGAACTTTCCTGTAGCTTTGCAAAGCTGTCTTCTGCTGGGATTTCTAGTTGGAACTCGTTATCGTTATCTTTGACGATGATCTTTTGGCGCTCCAGGTATTTGGTTAGCCGTTTGATGATTTGGCCAAGCACCAGATCTAGCTCTGATAGTGTTGGAGGTAGACTTGTATAGAAGTCTATTGGTTCGCCCTGATCACCAAGTAGGTAGGCTCCGTCGATGAATAGCTGATGGAAATGGACATTTAGATTCAGACTGCCGCCGAATCTTTGGATCAGGGTGACAGCTCCGGTTTTGGCTTTTGCTTTTGGCAGCTTTTCTTTTTTTGGTAGTAACTTGAAATCGCAGCGTGGGTAATTTCCAGTGCCCTTGCCATAATCTTGGGTCTGAGGGCTAAACACAGTCTGATTGGAACTGGGAAAGTCATCACCGCAGCGGCATGCGAAGCTGTACAGCTTCGCTCTGCTGCCGCCATTGCCGGATCGGCTTCATTGGCAACACAGTGTCCACTAAGTGGGCTGCAGTTTCACTCATCCGTCTAGCGCCGCAACTGGGGCAGAATCCCCGGCGTTTGCAGCTAAACGCGACTAAGTGTTCGAACTGGCAAGACTGGCATTGAACACGCAGAAATCCATGGGCCAGGATTCCGCAGCGCAGATATTCGTCGAATTCTTTGATCACGAAATCTGGTAGTGGGTAGCCGGTTTCATTTTCGACTTGGGATTGAAACGACAGCCAATTGTTTTGGATGATCTGGTAAAGAATTGTTTCTTCGGGCTTATGCCTTGTGTAGGTAAATTGTTTTGCGGAATTTGGTTCAGCCACCAGTTGCAGGCGTGGTGCAAGAAAGCGAACGTGATGTCGATACGTCACGTTTACCTGCGAAAATTTTGAAAATAGAAAGATGCTACCAATGTGCGCCGTCTTTGATTCGTGTTCCTGAACTTAAGCAACCCCTCCGAGGCCTGCCGCATCGACGCAACATCATTTTAGCAGGCGGTTTTTTATTTATGGCGACAGAACTCAATGGCTCGATTTCAGGTTCAGGTTCTTAGTGATACCTTTAACAAAGAAGATCGCAATAAATCCCACATAGAGTATCCAAGAATAATAGAAATCAATAGAGCCATAACCACAAACTTCAAACAGGCTGGTACCTATGGCGGTAAGATTTAGAATCCAAGTTAAAAGCGGTGGGAATAGAATAGCTGAAATTATTGTCAGTGCACCAGCCCGAATGCCATCGCTTCCTTTTCTGAGTCCATGAACGATTTGTAAAATTCCAAATAGGACTAAGACACCAATTGCTAAAGCGGCGAACATCATCGTTAAACTCGGAAGGCCCGGCCCGGAGGGTGGTTTCGCTTCAGCGTACGCGCGGCTCATTTCTAAATCTATCGCCAGGGCCATGCCATTGATTAAGCCAACCAACGGCCATAACCATTTTGACCAGAATTTCTGGATCATCATTTTTAATCCTTTCTAAAGTTGGTTTTAGAATTGTGACAATAATCCTTTGTTTTAACGTTCGCGATCCACCGTCAAAAATTTGCGTGACCGCCAGCCACAAGCCCGCCGACGAAGAACTTACCCGCAAAAATCCCACGGTTTAGGAATTCCTCTTCACCTTTTTTGAGCAGGATCGCGAACGGGAGTCAATTCCTTTACATGGGCAGCATATTTCGACATGTCCTCTGGCTCCTTATATGCCTTGAAAAAAGAGGGGACGGCAATCGCATGGAACCCTAGCCCTGCAAACTTTCGCATTAGCGCGGCTTTCGTTCCCGTTGCTTCGAAGAACCTGCGATCTAGTTTTTCGGAAATTCCAACAGAGGAAAGAGCGAGCTTTTCTTCCTGCGAGATTGTTATTGAAACGACATTGTCGTCGATCCACTTGAGCATTTCTTCCTTTGTTTGCCCCTGAAAAGCTAAAGGCGTCATTCTGCAGGAATCTTTCAAGGTTGCCGTTGCTAGATCTAGGCGTTTGAATCTTTCTGGATAATGCTCCAGGAGAAAGGCTCGAGCTATCGAGTTTGAAAAGGACTTCTCCTTTGCACCTGCGCAGGCGCCCGGAAGTGAACTAGAATTTGAAAAGGTAGCCGTCCAGACTTCCTCAGGCGTACTAAAATCAAAAAATGCAGGCCATGCATAGAGAGCTCGTTTTGCTGCAGTTCTTAATTCAGGAGTAGTCGGTTGCCATTCAATCCTGTAGCCCTTCGCGACCCGCCAATAGTCAGTAATTTGCATCTCGATTCCAAGAAGTGCCACAACGACCATATTCGAAACCAGGCTTTCGTTGGTATAAATCAAGCGCATGAGATGTCGCACTTCATTTACCGCTACTAATGCTTCCGTTTGGTTGTTAACAGTTAGGAAACGCAGCTTTGCCCATGTTTGAAAGAGGGAGTAGTTTGGAATTGGCAGAAGATGCCACTGAACCTTTGCCTCTATTGCGTCGGCCATCGGGCTATGCTTATCGAGTGACCAATATTCATATTTCGAAAGATCTT
>CALQIT020000102.1 GCA_943330705.2 Streptomyces griseus | reverse complement strand
GGGTAATTAGCTGATCTTTGTCGATCAAGTGCTTTGGAACAATACGATTCTCACTTAAGCTAATAAGTTTTGAAGTTATCACCAAGATAGATTTTTCTTTGATTTTAATATCCTTCAGACTTTCTAAAATAAAAGATTCTAAATTTTGTCCTACTTCAAAAATTTTTGTTTGAATTGGCGTGACAAATAACGATGGATTCATTCTTGGCTCCGTAGGTAGTTCCAACCTTTTGCAGCCCTATTGTGAGCATTCGGGTTATAAACTCGAAGGATATCTACACCCTTTTGGACCAGAGATAAAGACATTCCAATAGTTTCAAAATCCCTGTTTTTAAATTGCTTACTTGTGATAGGACTCAAGAATGATTTTCTCGAATGACCGCTTTGCAAAGCTACAGGAAGGTTCCTGTGACCTACCTATTGAAGCCAGCATTGATGGCACAGTAGATGTCATTTAGCTCTCTGAGGCCGGTCATAAAGATAATCGGAAGACGCTTGTATTTGCTCACTTTACGAATTTCTGTCACGACCTCATAGCCTGATCTAACGGGTAAGTTGGCATCACAAATGACCAGGTCAAAATCCATTTTATTCAGAAGCCTTATGCCATCAGGACCACTGGTCGCGGTCGCAATGCTGTGGCCACGGCCTTTCAATAAAACCGAGACCACCTTCAGAAGGACTTCATCATCATCTATAAACAGGATGTTGGCCATAACTCCTCCCAATTCTGCTGCCGCTAGGCCTTTGGCCTGAACGCTGCGATCACTACCCCGGATCGATAGCCATTGACTTTCACCCCTGGCAACGGAACCGGAACAGTCGTAGTTGTAGTCGTAGTTGTTGCAGGAGCAGTCGGTGGTGCCGACACAGGCAATGTCGTTGGCGGAGATGATTCCGAAGAACCAGCTGGAGTAACATTTGCAGAGCTTCCAGCGCCGCCAGAACAACCAACCAAAGTGATACAAACTGCGAGCGGGCCGCACGAGGAGAAAAACCTAATTAGCAATCTACCTTGGCTTAGGAGGGCTTCTATTTTTGTGTTTCCGTTTAAAGTTTTCAAACTTCTATGATCGACTTCCCTAAACTACTTCGTATGAATTGCCCTTTTTCTTTTCTTGACAGGGTTGTCTAACATTGAGATTTGTACAATATACCAAGGACTTACCTAAGACCACACGAACACGTCCCCCGGCTGTCAGGATATCTTAACAGCGAAACGATATGATCATTAGCCGTACCTTGTAGTCTATAGACAACAACAAACCCCTGAAACAAGAGGTCCCAAATGTATGGGCTTATAAATATCTCGATCAAAAAACTAATCATCGGAAATTTTGGCTCGGAAAAATGGGCCGAAGTTGTGAGTTCCGCAGAATTAGAGGACGATCTCTTTATCAGCAACAAAACCTACGACGACAAGATCACCTACCAACTTATAAGTGCTGCCGCGAAGGTCCTAAAGACTCCGCCTGAGCAAATTCTGAAGGAGTTTGGCAGGTATTGGGTTCTCGAGGTTGCCCCAAAAGGATACGGAAAGCTTTTAGATGCCGGCGGAAAGACCTTTCAGGAGTTCATGCTCAACCTACCAAATTTTCACAGTAGAATCATGCTGATCTATCCCCAGGTGAAGCCCCCTCACTTTGAGGTTTCAGCAATTGACACAAAAACCCTTCAGTTAATGTATGGCTCGGACCGCGAAGGACTTTTGCCATTCGTCTTGGGGCTAATAGACGGACTGGCCACACGCTTTTCTGTAAAAGTGGCAATTGATTACAAGGGATCAGCCAACCCAGTCGGTCTTCACGAATTTATCCTTAAGGAACAATCATGATACTGAAAAACCATTTTGACCTCCTATTTCCATTTGCCTTCAGCACTGATTCTAAACATCGAGTGACCCGAATTGGCCCCTCGCTAAAAAATCTTCTGCCAGCGCTTGAAGTCGGCGACCCCGCCGAAAAACATTTTTCATTTTTACGACCCAGTCGACAAACTTGGCAAACCTCAAACTTTCAAGCGGCAGAAGATAAACTACAGCTGTTGCAGATACGAATCGATGACAACGTTTTAGTGACATTAAGAGGACAAGTCCTGTGCGAGGAGCAGACCGTCCACTTTTTGCTAAGCCCCTGGCTTAAGGGGCCTGAAGAATTAGACCGCCTGAATTTAAGCATCAATGATTTTGCGATTCACGATTCTGTCAATGACCTGATGCAAATCGTTCAATCACACAATCTGGCAACCTCTGAACTTGAAGAGCTCACAGTTTCGTTAAAAGGTCAGATCGCCCACGCCAAGCAAATCATGAAAAGTCTAGCTAGCCTGATCGACCTCATGCCATCCGCGATACTCCTTGAAGACAGCAAAGAAAGCGTGATTCATGTCAACCAAGCCTATGCTGACATCTTTGCCGATCGCATTGAATCCACTTTTCTCCGTGGACTTGATTTACCTTTTCGCCACCGATTGGCAAGCCATCTCTGTGAAAATCCTGACGACTTTGAGTCAAGATTAAAAATTCTTATCGGCGAAAAAAAGGTCTGCCGCGGCGAAATCATCCGCTTCAACGATGGCAGAATTTTTGAGCGAGATTTTAGCCCGCTAATCCTGAGTGATGGAGGCCATGGATCTCTTTGGAACTACCGGGACATCACTGAGCTTAAGAAAAATCAAGAAGCCGCCCTTGAGTCCTCAAGACTTAAATCAGAATTTCTTGCCAATATGAGCCACGAAATTCGCACTCCCCTAAATGCAATTATGGGACTAACTAATTTGGTTTTGGAATCGTCTATCACAAACGAACAAAGGGAAAACCTTGAGGCCGTAAAGCTTTCTTCCGATGCCCTGCTAAATATTATCAATGACATCCTGGACTTCTCAAAAATCGAGGCCGGGAAATTGAATCTTGAAGCCGTAGAGTTTGACATGCATGAGGTTCTGAGCGATTGCCAAAAAATTTTTTCACTGTCCGCCGAAAAGAAAAATATCGAACTTCTGTTTGCCGAAATTGATCTTCCCAAAAGGCTGCTGATCGGAGACCCAGGCAGATTTCGCCAAATACTTTTCAATCTTGTTAATAACGCCATCAAGTTTACGCAAAAAGGCAGCGTGACCATTACTACTCAATTGACTCATCTAATGCCCTCTGACTGTAGAATCCGGGTGGAAGTCAAAGACACCGGCATTGGGATTCCCGCGACCGCCCTGAATAGACTATTTCAAGCATTCTCGCAAACCGATCAAACCATGGCCCGGCGATTCGGCGGGACCGGACTGGGTCTGTCGATTTGCAAAAGGTTGGCTCACTTAATGAACGGAGAAGTCGGAGTTGAGAGCTCCGAGTCCGAAGGCAGCAATTTTTGGTTTGAAATTCCACTTGCCTTAGGACAACAGAAATCATTGAACACCCCCCGACACCAAAGCAATACTTACCAAGGCAGCACGACAGAGCTGCGAATTTTGTTAGCAGAAGACAACCCCATCAATCAGATGGTCGCGGGTCGATCCTTAAGAAAATACAACTACAAAGTGGACGTCGTCGCAAATGGCATTGAGGTTCTTGATGCGATTCGCACAATAAAATACGACTTAATTTTGATGGATTGCCAAATGCCTGAGATGGACGGATTGGAAGCCACCAAAATCATTCGCACTAGCAAGACTCTATCGGAGTTTTCAAAAATTCCGATTATTGCCCTTACCGCAAATGCAATCGAAGGAGACCGCGAGCGCTGCCTACAGGCAGGAATGAACGACTACGCCGCAAAGCCAATTGACTTCGTTGACCTCGTCAAGAAAATTGAATTCTGGGGACGGATACAAAACCTAGCTCCCAAGCCGGTCGTGAGTTAAGTTTTCGCCTGTTCCCTTACCCGAATCTTTGGTGGTAAAGGCAGGCTCTCAGGAATGTGGAAATCTAACAAAGGTCTAGTAAAACACACAAAGGGTAAAGCAGTCCTGCCGAAATGGTTCAACTAAGGAACCGTGTTGTGTGAACTTGACCCCATGTGAAACTAAAGATGTAATTTAAGTTCGTGGCAAACTATAATTTTCTCCGATGGGGGCGAATCTTTTCGTTCCTTATTTTAATTTCATCCTCCGTCAGTTTCGCTGAATCTGATCAATCTGTATTTGAGCAAAGTCTTTCAGCCTACCGTAACCATAACTTTGCTAAAAGCCGAGCGCTTCTCATTTCGCTCATCAAAAAAAATCCGACCAATTCTCTTTACTGGTTCAATATGGCCAATTGTTTTTACATGGAAGGAAAGTATGACAATGCAAATCGTGCTTTCAAGAAAGTTGTAGATCTCAATGGAAAGCTGGCTCCAGCAGCTGAGCTCTATTGGGCCAAAAGTCTTTTAGCACTTCATCGGAATTCCGAAGCGCAACAGAAGCTTGAGGCTCTTATCGAGGCATCACCACCGGCAAACATAAAAGCGCAAGCCGAGGAAGAACTCAGAAATTTTTCGCAAGATTCAGATGACGAAGAGGGTCTAAAAGAGCGAGCACTTAATTTCTATCAAAATGGCGAATTCCAAAAGGTCATTTCAACACTTCGTACTTTTAAAGATCGCTCCGATCCAAATGTATCGCTGCTTGAAGGATTGGCTCTGACGCGACTTGGCCGGGAAAAAGAAGCACGCCAGGTGTTTGAACGCTCAGCGCACCTTGCTGTAAACTCTGAGACGGCGAAAAACGCACAGAGCTTAATTGATCAAGTGACTTCCCATGCGCCTTCAGAGAATCCATATTGGCTGTTTATAGATCTGGCCACAGCTTACGATTCAAACATTTATCTCGACGGAAGAAGTTTAACACAGGTTTCGAGTGCTCTCTTAAACGGTTCCTTTGGTTTTGGCGCGAGGTTCTTTAACTCAGGATATTATTCGGCCAAGCTTGGCTATCTTCTTAATTGGGATGAAGTAACGAAAACCGATGAGCTTCGGGTTGTTACGCACACCATTAATGCCCCCATTTCTTATATGAGCGGCAAGTCCTCTGCCTCACTGGGTCCTTTTTATCAACAGCAGACGTGGGCAAGCCAACCGGCCCTTTCCAAAACAGGCATTCGACTTAAAGCAACTCAAACATGGGATTCGGCTGATATAGGCTTAGATGCAGAACTTGCGTCGCAAGAAAACTTAAGCACAACCTATAGCTACATTAAGGGCCCAACTCAGCATTTTAGAATTTACGCAGGCCTCATTGGCGAGAGTACGTATGCTCAACTCGGTTATGAGTTCGGATCTGACAATATCGGAAATCTGCAATATACGAACGGCCTTTTGCCATTGGCGAATCAGTACTCTGGCCCCAGTGCACGTGTAGTTTGGAAGAGTTCTCCTGACTGGGTTCTAAGTTTATGCGGAAGCTATCTTACGCGCAAGTATGGCACAAGCTCGCAGCCCGGAAGTAAAACGCGCAAAGACCAAGAGCTCTCAGAATCATTTCGAGCGTCCTATATTTTAAATCCTCAAATGAATATTTACGGTGTGATAGATCAGCTCAATAGTTCTTCGACACTTGGCTCGTCCGACATTGCTGATAAAAATATCAACGACACCAGAGGACTTATCGGATTCTCATGGGAGGTCTTGTGAAGCTGACCGCGGAGCAAAAGACCGAACTTGCGGTCCTCATTCCCCGAATTAAGAAAGGAGATTCAGAGGCGCTTTCGAAGTTCATTAAGCTTACGCAAACCTCAGTTTTTCGGTTTTGCTTTTTTTTAAGTAAAAACCGTGAGCAAGCAGACGAGTTTTGCCAAGAAACCTTTCTCAAAGCCATGGATAACTTTAAAAATATTGAAAACGAAAAGTCGGCTCTAGATTGGCTTCTTAAAATAGCAAAGAACCTTTTCCTTGATCAGTATCGAAGCGCAAAGAGACAGAATGAAATCCTTAACGAGAATTTCTATAAGGACGAAACTGCCATTGAGTCTTCCGAAACGTCTATCGAGGTTCGACAGATACTGTCTCATTTTGATCCAGACGACCGATCGTTACTGATCCTTGTCGATCTTGACAATTACACATATAGCGAAGCCGCAAGCATTATGGACCTTAGTGAGGATGCGGTAAGGTCTCGAATTCACAGGATAAGACAAAACTTTCAAAAAATATTGATGTCCTGCGAAACGAAATAGCCAAGTCATCCGTCTTGCTATTGAAAGAAACAATAACGGAGCAGACGGAAAATGGATGAAAAAAACAGAATTTATCAAGATGAGACACCAAGCTTAGTTCGCTCTGCTCTTTTGAAGCTAGAGGTAGGTGATTTAGAGCCTTCTCCATTTATGAAAACACGCCTTCTCGCTCAATTCAAAGAACGTGAACAAAAGCGCAAGTCTGTTTTTATATGGAAATTGGTTTCTGGATTTTCTGTAACTGCGTGCGCAGTGCTGGCCATTACATTGATCAATCAACCTTCGACAGATTCAAAAGCGATGGCTGATAACCCCTATGTGATCCATATGGATTTTAATTCCGACGACTTAAAAAGTGTGACTTCGGCAGAAATTTATTTACCTGAAAAAGTACATTTCGTTTCCGGCGGCAGCCAGGACTTGAAAGATAGAAAAATATTGCGCCTTCCTCTGAAGGTTGGACAAGCCGGCCGAACTCGACTTCCGTTTGTTGTTTCATCAAGTGAAATCGGAATGCAAATACTTCGCGTACGTTTATACGATGACAATGGTGATCTCTTAAAAGAAAAAGATTTAAAAATTCGATTTGCAAAAAACCAGGGTCCGACGACCCTTTAAAAAGGAGTTTTCAATGAAACGTATATTATTGGCAACAGGTGCGATTGTGCTGATGTCATCACTAGCGATGGCGGAAGATCTTGTTCCGGCAACAACTGATGATGTTTCTAATTTTGACAGCCAAGTTGCAAATTCAGCACGGCCACCTACAAACGATGATGGCTCGAAAGACCAAGGCAAAAGCGCGGATCATCGCAAAGATAAAAAAGACAAAAAAGATAGAAAAGACAAGAGCAATTTCGGTATGATCGTTTCTGCTGAAGCAAAAAAGCTAAAAGATTCTGATCAAGATAAAAGAAAAGGCATGGGTAAATGGGTTAGCAATCAGCGCCGTCAAGACGATAAAAAACATCCTGATGCGGCAGTAAACCCAGGATCTGGAGCTTCAGGTAACGGTTCGACCAATAGTGACGCGCATACTTCAGCACCTGCTGGGAATACGAGCGGAAATGGCGCAGGAAACTCAAGTGGCCATGGTCAATCGGGAAACCACGGTCACTAATCTTTAAGACATGAAAAGTGTATTCGACTTGCAGAGCGCGGCCTTCTGGCTGCGCTTTTTTTAAAGAGAGCGCCATTGTTCCAACACTAGCTGGGCGTGAGTTCTTTCGCCGCTTAAAAATGGATCTTTCGGGAAAAGGATATAACTTCCATCTGCAGAATTCGATTCGTCAACCCCAGCGGCAGGAATGAAAAGACCGTGCTTAATCGTCAGCCGACAGCCAAATGCGATTTCGCCCAAATCATGATCCGCCTCCAAATATATTTGTTTGAATTGGCGTGACAGATAACGATCGATTCATTCTTGGCTCCGTAGGTAGTTCCAACCATCTATAGCCCATTGTATGGTGGTAGGGAATATCTAGACATGAGTCCATCAAGATAATTATTCATAATAGATAACATGAAATGCACTCAGTTGGTTCTGAACTTTTAAAGGCATCGCCGACAAAGCAAATGGGTGATGGTCTATCTGTCTTAGACCCAATGCGCGTTCGCATCGATAGCAAAGCAAAAAATATTTTCGCAATTCAAGATCTTTTGTCTGCTCGCTATGGCCCTGAGTGGGACCAAAATACCAAGGGACCTTATAACCCACAAAATATTCACGCAGAAATTTCTGCAAATGGACAAATCGTAAAAACAGCTGTCGGCCAGGGTTGGACGTGGGTGGCAAACAGGGGCTGGGGATCAGACCTGGCGGGAAGGTGAAGAATTTAGAAAGAACCATCAGTTTTCTGCTCGACGTGGAACTGGTGATGGCGGAGGTAGAAACTACCATTGGTTTGCATTTCAGTTTGATCGTCCCGTCTGCACTCAGGAATGGGTTCATAACTGCATCCCAACCGCAGGCAACTCATTGGGATTAGTTTGCCCGTAAACAAAAATAATTGAAAGCAAACTTCAACTCGAAATGAAATCTTAGGGAAATCTTAATAATGATTCAGAAAAATAAAAAATTAATGCCTCCTATTGTCACTTCGAATATTTAACTCACAGCGATTCCGCATGAACCACGATGAAACGCTTTTCGAAACCCCGCGAATTCTTCAGGCAATACGAGGCCTTCGCCCCTTGCTCCGGGTTTTAATTTGAGAAATTTTATTTTGAAGCCGAAGTGATGTCCGGGCGATGTGTTTCAATTCGGGAACAAATTGGGGTTCTTGACCTCAGGAGGAGTTGAACGCGAACTTCAAATAAAAAACTGGCGGGTCGTCGTCTTCAAGTAATGTTGCTGTTACAAGTACCGCAAGCCTTTCAAAATATCGTCGTTTGCTTCCAACTTGATGAATCCACTTTTTGGCCGGTTCCCAGAATCTAAACAACTCAGTGATCAACTGTGCAATCTGCGCAAG
>CALQIT020000101.1 GCA_943330705.2 Streptomyces griseus | reverse complement strand
CGAGGTCTCGCGCTCAGAGGTCATTCGCACCATTGAGATTGATGTTGAAAAACGTGCCCTGGCCGTTGCGGCACAAATAGAAGAGGACATGAAGGAGCACGCAGAGCTTCGCGCGAAAGAAATCTTAGCGCTGGTTTTAGATCGATTCAATCGACCTTACTGCGCTGAGCGAGGACTTCCGGCCGTCTATTTCGAAACCCCAGAACAAAGAAAAATTATTTTCGACGAAAAAGGAGAGAACGTTAAAGCCTTGGTCGAGACCACGGGCTGCGATGTTGTCACCGAAGAAGGCTTAGATTTTATTGGTATCGCCGGCTTTGACCCCGTCAGAAGGGAACTCGCCCGTCGGACTTTAGAAAAATTACTCAAAGAAAAGCGCCCGGTTCATCCAGACTTGATTCGCAGAACTGCAGAAAATCAAAAGCGAGAACTCATCCGACAAATTAATCATGATGGCGATAGTATTGCCAAAGAGTTAAAGCTTGAGGGACTTCATGCGGATGTTCGACGAATGATGGGAAGCCTCCGTTATCGTTATTCATTCACGCAAAATCAGTATTTTCATTGTGGCGAAGTGGGCTGGCTAGCTGGCTTACTTGCCAGTGAACTGGGCGGGGTGCAAACCCGCAAAGGTCGACGCGCGGGACTGTTGCATGATCTTGGCAAGTCCATGGACCACGAGCTTGATGGCGGCCATGCGGTGATTGGCGCCGACTTCATTGAAAAAAGAGGCGAAGAAGCCGATGTCGTGCATGCCGTTCGCGCCCATCACTTTGATGAGCAACCAGCCACTGACCTTGCCTATCTGGTTATCGCCGCGGATGCCATCTCTGGGGCTCGCCCAGGAGCACGCCGCTCAACCATCGAGTCCTACACGCAAAAAGTAACAGAGTTGGAAAATATCGCCCGTAGCTTTGAAGGTGTTGTCGACTGCTTCGTTCTATCTGGAGGACGTGAGTTGCGGGTCCTAACAAATGGTAAAAAAATTGATGATGTAAGAGCAATGCAGCTCAGTCGAGAAATTGCCCAAAGAATCGAAGTCGACGTCAACTACCCGGGCCAGATAAAAGTTGTTGTTGTGCGCGAAACTTTAGTCACTGAAATGACTAAAGCCCACGCCTGATCCTGCCAAAGCTTAACTCGCCAAAGATTAAGATGCCGGAGCGCTTTAAGCTTTATTCCCAATATACTCGGCCTGCGAAAAGTCATCAACCTGAACGGCGTCCAAACGAACTTCAGCGGATTCTTTCACCAAAGCATGCTCTTCCGCAGTCAATATGCCTTTTGCCTTGGCCTCATCAAGAAGCTCAAAGGTTTTCTTTTTCGGAAGAATCTTGGCGCGAATTGCTTTTCGTATTTTGCCTTCAGCGGCTTCGGCCTTCAGCGCGAGCACCATTGCATAGTCCAGACGCCCAATCTGCTGAGTGCGATCTTTGGGAATATAGATTCCATCGGTATGACGGTCTCGCAAATCACCCGGGGTCTGAATCGCATTACAAAGGGCATGTTGCAAATTATCACTTCCCTGGGAACCAATCGAATTGATACGCGACCAAGCCCCTAGCACGTCCTTAAACAGAATGTGCAGTCCGCGAAATAGCAAAACTTTCAACAAAGGCGAACTCTTTTTTTCCTCTGGCGTGAGGGCATACATATTGTCAAAAATACCATCAAAGGCGCGCTGAATCTCACTCAGTGAGTATTTCAACATCCACTTTGCAAAAGCCAAGTCCTCTGGTTTTTTCCCATCTGCCTGCCACCGACGAATTGTCGCGGTTCCAATATACATCCAGGCCAAGACATCAGCAAAGCGGCCTGTGATTTTTTCTCTAAACTTCAAGCTTCCACCCAGCGTTCCCATGGCCATATCCGCCAATATTGCAAACGAAGCTGAGGCCCAACTCAGACGACGGGTATAAAGCGAAAGCTCTCCGGTATTCGCACTGGAGGCAACATAACCTCGGGTAACAGATAGAACAATGGAGCGAAATGTATTGCGCACGACATGCCCGACATGCCCCCAAAAGGCCTCGTCAAATCCAACTAGATCGTTTTTTCCAATTGTAGAGACTTCTTTAAACGCATAGGGATGCGCGCGCAATGCCCCTTGGCCAAAGATGATTAGGGTTCGCGTTAAGATATTCGCACCTTCTACGGTCACGCCAATTGGTGTGGCGATGTAGACTTCAGAAAACAAATTCCGAGGTCCCATGGAAATGGCAGCCCCACCCAAAATATCCATACCGTCATTGATAACTTTGCGGCTGACTTCGGTGGAATAATATTTGGCGATGGCCGTAATCACAGGTGGCTTAAGTCCTTTATCCAGGGCGCCAAGTGTGAACCGGCGCATGGCCTCAAGTCCATAAGTGAAACCTGCAATCCTAGCCAAGGGTTCTTCGATGCCTTCAAATTTTCCGATAGAAACGCCAAACTGCTGCCGGATCACTCCGTAGGCCGACGCCACACGGGTCACAAGCTTGGCCCCACCCACTGATTGAGCAGGCAAAGAAATCCCACGGCCTGCAGCTAAGCACTCCATTAACATTTTCCAGCCCAACCCCAAACCAGATTCACCACCAACTACGGCATCAACTGAGACCTCAACATCTTTACCTTGGGTCGGACAATTGTAGAAAGGAACACCCAACGGATCGTGGCGGCGGCCAATGACCACCCCCGGAGTGGTCGAAGGGATCAACGCGGCCGTGATCCCGAGCTCTTCACCGCGGCCCAAAAGATTTTCAGGATCGCGCAATTTGAAGGCCAAACCAATGACTGTCGAAATGGCAGCCAAAGTGATGTAGCGTTTATTCCAATTCAATCGAATATAAAGTTTGCCATCTTTTTTAAACAGAATCCCGCTTGAAGTAATTGCCCCAGCATCAGAGCCCGCAGCGGGCTCGGTCAAACCGAAGCAAGGAATTTCTTCACCTCGCGCCAAGCGCGGCAAAAAGTGATTCTTTTGCGCATCTGTTCCGTAGTGAATCAAAAGCTCTGCCGGGCCTAAAGAATTTGGCACCATCAAAGTGATGCACGCAGAAATCGAGCGACTTGCAACTTTCATCACAACTTCAGAATGTGCAAGAGCAGAAAAACCAAGACCACCAAATTCTTTGGGAATAATCATACCCAAGAATTTTTCTTTTTTCATATAGTCCCAAATAACTTGTTCCATCTCCCGGGCTTTCCAGATCTTCCAGGCATCAATCATCGAACAAAGTTTTTCTGTTGGCCCACTAAGAAAGGCTTGTTCCTCTGGGGTTAAACGGGGATAGGGTTCGTCTAAAACCTTTTTAAAATCAGGCGCTCCCGAAAATAAATCCTTTTCAACCCAAACGACCCCAGCTTCCAAAGCTGTGCGCTCGGTCTCTGAAATCTTTGGCATAAAGCCCCGCATCAGGCCCATGACCGGCTTAGTTGCAATCAAACGTCGCAATGGTTTTACGTTGAATACAAACATCAGTACTGCAAAGGCCAGAAGCAACCACGTCGGGGCCGCGCAACCAACAAGTAGTCCAAGGCCAGCCAGCGTCCAAACAAACAGAGGGCTTCCAAGGTAACCAATGATGAATAGCAAGAATATGGCGGCTGGAATTCCATAATTGGGATACTCACAGATGATGCCCGACAAGATGAACTGATCCACGATGATTCTCCTTTTTTGTCTTTGAATCTTATTAGGCTACCATCCTCAGCAAGAGGCAAGGGATTCGAAATCCAAGACCCCAGACGCAGGTCCAGCGGAAAAAGTTAAAGGCTCAGTCGTGAGAACCTGGCTTTTAAATTTAGCTTCTATTTAGCTTCTGCTAATCTTTAATCTATCGCTAATTTATCGTTAATTTATTTTTTTCGCGAAACATAAGTACAGCTGCCGGATTTGCAAATTGGCTGAATCCAATCCTGAGAGCAGGCCTCGCAAAAAATAAGGCAATTCTTTTCAATGCGTCCATTCATATCTTCAGCTTCAACTTGTTTTTGGAACTTTTTATTTACGATCCAGGGCTCACCGCAGGATCGGCAAGAGTCCCCGGCTATTCTGCAGTCTTTGTTTGCCCGGCACTTGGCATATCTGGACGAGACCTTAATTTGATAAAGGCAAGTCTCGTCCAAGGCAAATGCAGAATTGCAAGAAATAAAAGCAGCAATAGAAACTGCGAAAAAAGCAAACCAAAAAGCCAAGAAAATTAGTTTCCAGCTTCAGTCGTCGGAGGAGCTTCGCCTGAAGCATCAGCTGCCGGAGTATCCTGTGCTGGCATTGCCGGATCTGCCATTTGCTCTTGCGAAGGCTCTGGCAAGAGCGTCGTCGATACAGGTGCCGACTGATCTGGAGCATTTTTTGAACAAGTAAATCCTGTGGTGAAAGCCAGTGCCAACAAAGCGACTGCCAAAATAATTTTCATTTTATAGCCTTTCATTAAATGTAAATACTTTAAAAAAACAAAGATCTACTCTACCCATTCCCAAGCAAAGGTCAAGGGCTGCAAACAAATTCAATGCTGGCAGCTGGGACACCAAAAGGTGCTTCGGCCAGCAACCGTTTTTGACTTGATCTGATGCCCGCAAACCCGACAATCCATTCCCGCCCGATCATAAACCGAATGCGAGTCCTGAAACTGGCCTTCCCCTGCTCCATGCACAAAATCAGAAATCGTCGAGCCCCCTTTCGCAATCGCTTCAAGCAGTAATCCCACGGTTTGCCTTAGCAAAAGCAAAAACTCGTTTAATTTGATTCCAGAAGCCTTTCTTGTTGGACGAAGGCCCGCACGAAACAGAGCTTCGGATGCGTAGATGTTCCCGACACCGACCAGAATTTCTTGATTCATCAAGATCGCCTTAATAGCACCCTGCCGACGGCGAATATTACGCCACAGAAGCTCGACATCTAAATCTGGATCAAGGGGCTCTGGACCCAACTTTGATAGTCTTGTATTCTTCGCCCAGTCCCTTCCCGCCACATCCAAAATTCCAAATCGCCGGGGGTCACAGTAGCCCAATCTTAATTGCAGGCCCCGAGGTGACCCTAGGGCCTGTCCTAGGTGCAAATAAACATGGTCGTGGATGCGCTCGTTGCCAAGATCAACAGGCCGCCAAGAGCCCGTCATTCCAAGATGGGAAATCAAGGTCCCGCGATCTGTTTCAATCAAAATATATTTGGCCCTGCGAAGAACCTTTGTCACATTAGCCCCGTGCAGAGCCTTCAGCTTTTTTACAGGAAAGGGCTCGCGCAGATCTTTTCTTCGCAGCTCAATTCGCTCTATGACCGGAAACTTTGCGAAATACCCAGCCAGGTCTGATTTTACGATTTCAACTTCGGGTAGTTCTGGCATTAGGGGCCTATCTTGTTGGAATTACTGGGGTCGATTGCTGGTGTCTAGTGCAAGTCAGCCTATACCACCCTATTTGGTGGTTTTTCGGTGATTTTAACCGCCACGGCAACCTTTTTCTTCGCAACATTTTTATTCCGTTGCGAATTCAAAAAAGACTCAGTACCGGGATGGCCATCAATGCAAAGAATAGAGCCCAAAAGGTTCGTCGGGGTTGGACTGAATGGCCGGATAGAGGGTTTAGATTTTGTTCATTACCAAAAGATAAAATATTAAACCACTTACCGCTAGCACCATAGATAAGAGCTTGCTTAAAACTAAGATTGGTAGCCGTCCGCGTTTTCTTTGAACACTCCGGACACATTTTTAATTTTATGCCGAGATCAGTGTACCGGCCTTCACTAATATTTACGTCCTGACTATTACTTAGATCGATGTTTTTTCCACATCTTCCACATAAACCCTTTGAGTTCCTTTGTATACCTAATCGAAGTCTATAGAAAAAAAAGACTGCAGCAGCAAGAATTACGGTATACTTTAAATATGATTCCATAATTTATAGTAGAGCTCTCAAAACATAGTCGTCAAATCGAAATTAATACCTGAACTAAGTCCCTGCATTGTGGGGCCGTCGTCATCGATTTTAGGCAGCCATCTTATGGCCGGGCTTTCGGCCTCGGAACCATCTCGGTCAACAAAGCAGTACGCCCTTTTCGCAAACGGGCCGGTCTGCGCCGGCTGAATCCCCACCTTGGGGGCCGGATCAACATTGCGATCCTTTTATCCACTGGATGGGGACAACGGCCATCTGAACAATGAGCTCGCTGGCTGGCACCATCGGCGATTGTCGAGTAAGGGGTTTAGGTAGCCCTTCGTCGTTAATTACTTATTTACCTGTCAAAACATTGGTTATCGCGTAATTTCTAGATATCGACTAATATGCCTCCCCAGCTTTAAATTTGAATATTCTTACCCAATTAATGTTTATGAATAAAATGGCTAAAATTGACATTTCTATTGAAAAATGTCAGAAACCGCCAAATAATAAATTATGACTCCAAAACAGGAAACACAACTTAAAAAGCTTGGCCCCTTTTCTATCGCTCAAGCCGAAAAACTTGGGATTAGCCATCAAGAGCTTTCAAGGCTTGTAAAAGAAGAAAAAATCCATCGCATGGAACGAGGTGTTTATATTCACATTGATGCCAGTTTTCCCAGAGAAATTGATTTCCAAATCGCCTGTAAAAAGTTTGGCCAAAAATCTGCCGTGGGTGGGCTTACGGCTCTGTTTTACTATAACCTTGCTGATCAAGTTCCGGGGCAGACATGGGTGCTTGTTCCTCCTGAAAAACGGGCCACTTCAAAATTGTATCGCCTCATCCGCACAAAAACCCCTCTTAATGTTGGCATTATAGAAACCAATGGCTACCGCATAGTCTCTATTGAACGAGCCATTGTAGAGGCCTTTAAACTCGCAACAAAACTGGGCGAGCGGACAGCAATAAAAGCGGCCCGTATCGCTATAAAAAGTGAACTCACTACACTTAAAAAAATTGGGATGATGGCAAAGGAACTCGGCCTTGGCTCCTATCTCACTAAACACTTTGAGGCCATCGTCGGAGCAATAGAAGAATGACAACAAAGTCCAAAGGCGAATCCGTCAGACAAAAACTCACCCTCCTTTCTAAAAAAATGGGGGTGCAATATAAAAACATTGAAACCCTTTTTATGATCGAGCGATTAGTAGCCCGATTGATGACGGATAAAACATTAGCCCGCCATCTTGTTTTTAAGGGTGGTTTTGTTGGAATAAAAATTTACGAATCCCCACGATATACGGTGGATCTGGATGCCTTACTTGTAAAGGCAAACATTGATGACACCTTAAAACTTGTAAAAGAAAATGCTGAGAAAGATTTAGATGATGGTGCTTGGTTCCGTTTTGAACATCAGGTCAACCTTGCTACTCAAGGTGAATACGGCGGAATCCGCCACTCATACAGAGCCAGTATCGGTGCAGTTTTAAAGGATCTAAAAAAGGCACAGGTCGTCCATTTTGATTTGGGAATTGGTGATCCAATAACCCCGGGACCACTACGAAAACAAACACCATCCTTACTCTCTGGCAATGATGAAATCAGTTGGTCGGTTTATCCGATTGAAACGATTTGTGCAGAAAAACTCCACGCCTTAATTTCACATGGTAATGAGAATTCAAGATCTAAAGATGTGCATGACCTCGCCATCTTTTTGCCAAAGGCCGACGGCCCCACATTAAAACAAGCCTTAAAAAAATGTTTTCAATTTCGCTCAACCGATTTGCCTCAATCTTTTCATACTGAAATAACAAAATTGACCACAGATCGGCTTGAAAAAGGCTGGGCCAGTGCCGTCGCATCCATTCCAAATGCAATGAGTTTTAAAACGGCTTTTGAAAAAACAGTACGACTGATCGGTGAATTTGAGGGTACGTAATGCCAAGCCTAATTTTTGTGTTCGCACAAGAATTCTTCGAGGATTAAATCCGCCAACGAAATTTCGGACTGGTAAAGGTCTCTCCATATTCAAAATCTCTAATTACCAGAAGAATTCCACGCGGAATTTCCAAAACACACGATTCAGTGAAATTTCACAGGGTTCTCGCTTACAAGAGACTCTTGCGCCTGACGGAGCTGTAAATACTGCTGATCAAAACCCTGCACTGTGGGGTTTTGGACGTCGATTTTGGGTTCCAATCTTGAGGCCGGACTTTCGGCCTCAGAACCGTTGCGCTCAACAAAGCGGTACCCGCCCCTTTTCGCAAACGGCCCTATCTACGCCGGCCGGAACAAATGAGGAGAATCTCGCTCCGAAATAAAAAAGGACCAGATTCCTCTGAGCCTTTCAAAAACTATAATTCACAAACTAACGTTTTTTGCCTGCTGCCTTCTTGGTAGCCTTCTTCGTTGCTTTTTTCTTAGCCATGATGCCTCCTCATTGTTGTTAGTACTTAATTTGACATCTAAAGCAACACGCGTAAAATTGCAAGAAGTCTGGGGTTGCGCTAGGCGCTCGGGAGGCATCGGAACAAAGAGCTACGATCCAGTCTTCCTCTTTTTTTCCTTATCAACGAATGCAGTTAGGATGTCATTGGCAATATCTGTGAAGGACACGTTTTTTTGATGACAAAACTTTTCAAGAGCCTCGGCTGTTGGCTCATCAAGGAAAATATTTTTTCGAACCCGGCGTGCTTTTCGAACTGAGGGCAAATCGTCCATAGCGATATCAACATTGCTAAACCAGTCCTTTGGCAATTGCTCTGTCTTAGCCAGTGCAGCCTCAAGTTTCTTTTTTGCCTTACTCATTTGCATCTCCTTTCTTTAAAAGTCTCATTAAAGG
>CALQIT020000100.1 GCA_943330705.2 Streptomyces griseus | reverse complement strand
CACGAGTCCACCACATTAAGTACGTTGCGGCCATCAGCTCTAATTTGCAATAGACAGTCCACGTCCGAATCTAGAGCTTGCCAGGCCGTTATTTCAAATCCGCCAATTTCAATCGGTTGCCTCAAGGTCAGTGGTATCACCTGATGAAAGCCAAGCTGACGTATCATTTCAAGCATTTCGCCCTGCAGGCAAAAAATATAGATGGGGATATCTCGATTCAGTAAGTTCAGACTTTCTAGTGAGCAGTGGTCGTCGTGATAGTGGGAAATAAAAATAGCGTCAACTTTTAGGGCTTCAATTTGTGCGGAATCAAATTCCACAGCTGGAAAAGCAAAACAGTTCACACTAAACGGATTCTCAAGAATTGGATCGAACAGAATTCGTGTATCTTGATATTCAAAACAATACCCAGCATGAAGAATTCTAGAAATTTTCAACGACATTCCTTCATTTGTAGCTCTTTACCAAGTTCGGCTCAAGTCAAAGAATCAACGGGGCATCCGAGGTGGATTCTGCGGCATGGATTTTCCAGCCTTAAAAAGAGTTGAAGGAAAAAGAGGGATACTTCTTTATTGATGCCCAGCGGCCAGCCATGGTTTCAAAAAATAGGTTTTCGAATATATTCAGAATTTACTTGAGGGGTGTGCCTGGCTATACGACAATTTGCCTTCGTCTTTTAATTTGGAAAGGTATTTTGCTTAAGTCGGTCGTTGCCTTTTTTGACTTTATTCCGACCAGCTACGTGCAGAATTGGGACCAGAGAGTCGGCGCCACTCAAGTTTCGCATTTGCACATGATGGGTGTTGATGCCATACAGTATCGACGAACCAACGGGATTCGGGAGCGTTTAGAGAAAATGGCTTTTGAGGAATTTAAAACAACAGAAGGAGTCTCCCAATGAGTTCATCTGGCGTAAAAGAAAAAACAGCTTATGAGAAATGGCTTGAACTGCCAGAGAATGTAGTTGGTGAAATAATCATGGGCGATCTTCATGTAAGTCCACGGCCGGCGCCTAAGCACGCAAGGGCCTCATCTATTCTTGGTGGAACCCTTACTGGCCCTTTCGATCAGGGAAATGGTGGACCTGGTGGTTGGTGGATCTTAGATGAGCCAGAAATTCATTTAGAAAATAACATCATGGTTCCAGACATCGCAGGTTGGAGACGTGAACGGATGCCGCAAATTCCGGATGAGGCCTTTTTTTCTTTGATTCCGGACTGGGCTTGCGAGGTTTTGTCTCCAGGTACCGCCATTTTGGACCGGGCGAGAAAGATGCCTTTATATGCGCAGTTAGGATTGAAGCATTTCTGGCTTGTTGACCCTTTAGCAAGAACCCTGGAAGTTTACGAAAATGATCACGCCAGATGGGCATTAGTTCATACCTACGTGAATGATGATAAAGTTAGAGCGGTTCCGTTTGATGCCATCGAAATTGATCTTTCCGCGTTATGGTCGTGAATCCTGACCAGGCTGGCGATTCATTTTTTGGTTTTAAAAGGTACCAATTGCCAATCCAGGTGCACCCAATCCCTCAAAACAAAATGTGCAAAACTCAAAAGATAGCAGGGTAGTGTTGGGGTTACAGCCGGATTAGAGAGTCCACGGCATAGGGTAAGCGATCCAATTCGTGATTGTCATTTCCCGATCTCTTTGTTTCCATGGTAGCTGCACATTATTCGATTTTTTATGAAGGAGAGTATATGCGATCACGCCTACGTCTTATTATCCTAAGTCTATCTGTGTTTTTTAGCTGGCAGGTGAAGGCCGAGATAAATAAGTATACAGCGGTGCTCTATAAGCAGGGCTCGAAAAAGGCAGAGAAACTTTACAACCTGAAGGTGGAGACTACGCCGGTGACGCCAGAGGGTAAGTCTGAAGTCACTGCTGTTTATTCGGACTTAGAAGGCCAGATCCTGGTCGAAGAAAAAAGCCAGCTGGAGGGGTCAAAACTGCTGAAATACCAGGTAGACCACAAACAGAGCGGACAAAAGGGCAGCGTCGAGGTTAAGGACAACAAAGTCTATTTTTCGCATACGCAAGACGGAAAAACCAAAACAGCAGAAGAAAGTCTGAAGTCCACGCTGGTGATTTCTGGAAACTTTTCTAGATTTGTAAAAGACCACTGGGATCAAGTGAAAGCCGGCAAAGATGTTGGTTTTCGCTACGCTGCTTGGCAACGACGCGAAACCGTGGGGTTTGAAATATTTAAAATTGGCGAAGAAAAGATCAATGGAGAAGACGCTATCGTGGTTAAAATGAAGCCCTCTAGTTTTATCATCGCCGCCTTGGTTAAACCTTTGCTGTTTAAATACTCTGCGGAGGGGGCTCGCCTTTTGGAACTAAATGGGCGAGTTCCGCCGATGGAAAAAAAGGGTGGCGACTTCAAAGATCTTGATGCCGAAGTGGTCTACTCCTACTAAAAATCTCAAGTAAGCCAAACAAGGAGTTTTAAATGCAAGAGACAGGTCTCTTGAGGGCGAAATTTTCTATTCGGGAAGTAGCAACGGAAAAGGTCCTGAAGGCCTATGGCAAGGTGATTGAGAAAACGAATGAACTGGGCGATGTTGTAAGCCTAGCATAGGGTGAAGACTTCACGCTTCATTAAAAGTTGCGTGAAATAGCTCTACCAATGTCACAAAAACTACCCTATAATTGTGACATGGAGATCGTGTCAAAATGTCACAAGTTATTGTTTCTACTGTAAAATACTACATATACGGACACAGGAGGGGGTGGTGCTTCACCCCAAGTGATTTTTTAGCCCTTGGGAACAATCCCGCTGTCCGCAAGGCTCTCTCAAGGCTAGAAAAGAACGGCTTTATTAGAAGGCTCTCTTGGGGCTTATATGAGTACCCGAGAAAGCACCCTAAGCTAGGGCTACTTCCACCCGACATTGACCAGGTCGTCACGGCGACTGCAAGAAAAGACAATTTAAAACTCTTGGCCTCAGGAGCCTATGCGGCGAATCTTTTGGGCTTAAGTGATCAAGTTCCAGCCAAGGTCGTTTATCTCACTGAAGGGCTTTCAAGAAAGATACGGGTAGGCAAACGTGACATCATTTTCAAGACAACTACGCCAAAAAATATTGCAACCGCGGGCACCTTTGCAGGGTTAGTGATTCAGGCTCTAAAGTATCTGGGGAAAGACCATGTTAAAGCCGCCACTATCGCAAAACTGAAGAGACGATTAGGCAAAGAAGAAATCGCCTCGCTCAAAAAATATCAACGATATGCCCCAGCGTGGATTCAAAAGGTGATTCAAAACCTAATGGGGAGTAAATAAAATGGATGAATTTGCCAAACTCCCACCGGCAGAAAAGAAGCCCTATTTTGAAAAAGCGGCCGATGAAGCAAGCTTGGCCGAGCACATTATTGAAAAAGACTTTTGGGTCTGCTGGACGCTGAAGCGTCTTTTTACACATCCAACGTTGACTGACCAGCTCATTTTTAAAGGAGGAACATCGCTTTCAAAAGTGTTCCAAATCATTGATCGATTTTCAGAAGACATCGACATTTCAATTTCAAAGGAACTGCTTGGATTTGGGGGCAGCAAAGATCCTGAAAAATCTAAAGGGTCAAAACAAATTAAAAACTCAATTGAAGATTTGTCGACAGCCTGTAAGGAATTCGTTCAGACCCGCCTGAAATCTGAGCTGTACATTTTGGGAGAAAGCAACAATCCTGCATGCTTACGCTCATTACCCAGATGCCAAAGTTCCAGCCGAGCGCCAATCACGCCACTACTATGATTTCTACAAGCTGCTAAAATCAAAACATAAGGGCGAGGCAGTGATTGATCTAAAACTTCTGGCACGAGTTGCTCAGCATAAAAGCGTTTATTTTCGAGCCGGATGGGCCAAGTATGAAGAAGCCAAAAAAGGCAGCCTAAAACTGATACCAGCATTTAGAGTTGAAGAAATCATGAGACGTGACTTTGAACAGATGAAGGAAATGTTCTTCAACGAACCCCCATCTTGGAAAGACATTTTGGCTGAAATCAAAGGTTTTGAGGCCGCCTTTAATAAGTAGCAATCAAAGTCGACGTAATTTATTGAAATTACGAACTTACGTCGCTACAGGCGTCCGATGCGTATTTTATGGCAAATATCGATAATTGCATTGGTCATTTCAGCATGCTCGAGCTCAAAACTTGCCAGTAAATCTGAAACAGAAATTTATCCACTTTCCGAAGCTGGCAGGCAGAATTTACGCCACAATCCTAAAAAAACGATTCTTGCCCGAAATTTCTATTTATATTTTTAGGTCGAGGCCTGCGGCGTGCAGTTTTGCGGGCCTTGCGGGCGCCTTGATTAGTTCGTGACCTTTGGTTGGTGTGCTTAGCCATTTGCTCTAATATTGCGTGCTGGCTTTGCAGCTCAGCTATCCGTTCTTGAATTGTGGCAAAGGATTTTTCGAAATCTTTGCGAATTTTCTTAGTCAAAGAATTATGATTTTTCTTCTGTGAAAAGCCCCAAGCGGGAAGTTTCTTTAAATCGACAACTTGCTGTTCAATTGTCTGTTGTTGCTCGCTTAGCCCTTTGCAACTATCAAGAATTTCACTGATGGTAAGCTCGCTTAAATCCTTTAAGCGCAAAAGTGTAAAAGTGTAAAGGCTTTGCAAAGTTGGTAAATTTCTTTCATTGTAAGCTTTCTGCAATTGAGCCCAAGCCTTAGCTTGCCAAGGAAGTTTCAAATTTTCGACTGTCTGCTTATCCGGATGAAGGCGGCGAACTAACTTGCGATAGATCAATTTAATATGCTCTTCGTGATTCGGCGAGATTGTTTCTTCAAAACTAGTGCTGGCTTGGTCGTGATTAGTTTCGTGCTTAGCATCTGTTCTGTTGGCGGCAAATTTTTCTTTCATTTCTTCAATGAAACTGTTTAATGATTCGCCAGTTTTATTCCGAAAATCTTGCGCGAAAGCTTGGCGTATTTTATGGGAACAAAGATTCCAAGTGCGCAAAAATAATTCAAACTCTTCTTTCTCACTCCCTAGTGCCATGATCGTTCCAAGTAGGGCCGTTGCCCCTTCAATATCGCCGCAAATGTTTCTAATTTTCTTATCAGTCATCACTTGAATTTTTTCAAAGATCTGCTGCTCTTCTTTAGATCGCGGCGGGAAAGCGTCCTCATCTTCATCTTCGCGTCCGTCTTCGCGTCCGTCTTCGCGTTCGGCTTCGCTTTCGTCTGCAAAATCAAAGTCATCAAATTCATCATAATCGGCCTGGGCCTCGGAAAATTCGTGACTAATTTGGCCTTGAATGAATTTGTCGCGCAATTCCCGATCTTTTTCGATTCTTTCTTTGGTCGAAGCATCGCCTGCTTCGTAAAGTGCTTGCTCTTCTTTCATAAGTCGAAAGGCCGCAGGCATAGATATATTCAATTGTTGAGAGGTCGCCACAATCCAATTATGAAATTTTCCTAGTTGATAATAGCTTGAATCCAAACCTTCTATTCTTTTTTGATCATCACGAAATTCTAAAGCAAACCATTGACTAAATAATTGTTGATCTTGGCGATTAAAATTTTCTAGTGACAATTCTACTTTATCAATTTTTTTAAGTATTTTATCAGCCGACATAAAGGCTTGTTCACGAATTTTCGCATCGTTAATAATTAACAGACTTCTTCTGTCTGATGTCGCTTTAGGGGATGCCATTGGCTTACTCCTGCAATTTACGCATTACTACCCGAAAACTTCAAATTGTGCCATTGAAAATTAGCTGAAATTTAACAAATTTTCTGGATTGCAGAATGCAGCTTAGGACAAATCCGAATGTCGGACTAAGGATCAAATTGTGGCCTTACTTGAGTCCAAGATAGGCTCGGCCCATTCCCTTATAAATGGAAGGCAATCGCCTTCCATTAAAAAATCATGAAAACTGATCGCCCTTAAGTTTTTGGTTTCAAACTGCGAGTCACAGACAATCGTCAATTTTTCCCCAGGAAATACTTTAGAAAACCACGCGAACTCTTGCGGGCTTACTTTGCCTGATTTGACCTCGTAAAACTTGTGATCTGAAGTTACGAAATCAATTTCGTGCTCTTGGGACTGCCAAAATCCTATTTTAATTTCCTTATCTTGACCCCGCATATGAAGTCTTCGAACAAGCTCTTGCGCGACGAGTGTTTCTAACAACATTCCACGCTCAGAATCTGAGAAATTTTCCAAATCGCAAACAAATCTTATTTTTGTTGGGTGAAAACAGATAAAAGAAAACAAGTTTATAAAAGCAAATTTGCATGGTTTTCGAGGCAGAAGAATCTTTCTATTCCAATCCCATTGAAATAGACATTGCAATATGAGTAGATCTTGCAATTGCTCAATATAGCCAGCCGCAACGGTGTTGTTCGCTAAGCCAGCTTCCCTTGCTAATTTAGAAAAACCAACAGGCGAAGTGCCAAATCGATAAAGACAACTAAAAATATTCTGCAAAGTGGTCTTTTGTCGACCAGTGCTTACCAGATCACCAATGACCCAATCCTGTACCATTGTAACCAAAAATTCAGGAATTCGATCGTCAAAAGTAATTTCATTTAAGCCAATAGGTGCGCCCCCGCACAAAGAATAATAATCAACAGCTGGCGATTGAATATCCTTTGCACAAGTTTTATAAAATTGATGGTAACTAATCGGTAAAAAAACATAGTCCGTACGTGCTAATCGGCCCTTGCGGCCAGGCAGCCTTTCGCTGCCATGTAAAATATCCCGAGCATTAGAGCCTGTGGTAACAACGAGCACATCTCGTAAAAAACCCTTATCAAAAGCGCGCTTAAATGCTTTCTCCCATTCCTTAACGCTAGTGACTTCGTCGACAAATATCCTTTTAACTTTCGCCTTCTTTGGGAACATTTCTTCTAACTGCAAAAGCTGCTGATGGAAATGTTCAGAAGTAGTAAAATCATCACCATTTAAATAGAAGGCTGTGCCTTTACCAAAATCTTCAATTGTTTCTAAAATATTTTTTTCAAGCCAAGAGCTCTTCCCATATTGCCTTGGTCCTCTGATCAAAAGTAGACCTGGTTGCTTTGGCAATTCAGTAAGTCCAAATTCGAAGAAGAATGGATTTCTAGAATGGGCGTATTCGGAATACTTTGGTAAAATATCTTCCCGGTCAACATTGCCTTCAAATAGGAGCTGATTTCTTCGTCTGGTTTCCATTTGTTTATCCTAACGTTTAGAACGTTGGGAAGTCAAACGTTCTAAACGTTGGATTTAAATCCTGTGCCTTTTTGGGAAAAGAAGTTGGCTAATAATTGAAGATGTTATGGGACGGCTCAGCCATCAAGCTAGCCGCTAAGCTCTATTGTCATCATTGGCGATAGTATTGTATAATCCAATATACGAAAACGGTTCTAGCGGGATTCGACAAATACCTAGCGTATTCGATGGTGGCCCGAATGTTTTCTTTTCATCCGTCCCCCTCTTTTTGCTGCCACTCCTGTTTCGTCAAGTGCAATGTCGGTGCTATGCGACTGAAGCTTAGCTATCCGCTCCACCATTCACTACAGTAGGTGAATTGTATTTGTCTGATTTTATGCATTGTTTGAGATTCAAGTCCTTTTGATACTTAATACGAAAATTGCAATATTCAGTTTTCAAAAAAATTTTTCTAGCGCAGTCGTCTTTTGGATAATCCTTAGATGCCGACAATTCTTTCATACATTTTTCAACTGCGGCATGATTTCCGGTGAAATCATCTGTCTCAAGCTTCAGTAGGCAATGGTCAATTTCCCAATGCCGCAATTCGCCCGAAACTGCACAGCTGGGTGCAGCCACTGCCTTGACTTTCTTGCTGTCGGCAGCAAGCACGGTGGACATCGAAAGCAAAACGACAACAGCAGCAATCAGACTCGGTATCATTGTATTCATTGTTACATGGTATCAGCGACGAGATATTTCTCAACCGCGAAAGTATTGTGCGTCGTGTTTAGGTGCTTTTGCCAGCGTCGCTGACTGAGTGTAAACCGAAACTTAGCTCACTTTGCTATCTGGATTAGCAGCAAGAATTGGATCATCCTTGAATCCGTAAGGGTCTGACCTTGTTTTTAGTTTCGCTGTAACTTGAACGAGGACCAAATTTATCCAGGTTAAAATTTGATGGACCACTTCGAACGAGGGACGAACCGTTTCCAGCCTAAAAATTGTTCCGCACTCAGGTGTGACTCGGGTGCGGAGCGATCTTCCAGTAAGCAGCGCTACGGCTTTGCGATTCCAAGTTTAAAAAATCAAATATAGAAAGTGGTCACGGCAATTGTCGAGTGTTTGATTTTGATTTCTAGATCAATAGTCAACACTGCCATTCTTTACTTGGAAGCCTTCCAAAACTTCAATAAATCAAATTTGGAGCGAAGTTTTTCAATGTGTTGATAGTGATCTGCCGAGTGTTCATAAAGATCAACCGCGTTTCCATCCGGATCAATTAGTGAGATAACCGTTCCAAAGTCTCGCGTTTGCGGTCCATAAAATTTTACGGCATTTGCCTCTAATTGCGTTTTAACGTCAGCAATATTGAATACAGCAAAACCGATCCGCGCGGCTGTATTCCTAGGGTTGGTTTGCCCTGGGTAGAGCGGGTGTATGGCAAAGTGGACGTCACCAAGATCGCATTCATAATGCACCTTAGTTCCCCCATGCTCAGTTTTTTCCAATGGAACTTTAAGCGTTTCGCAATAAAACTTGGCCAAGGAATCTGGATCATTCGAACTTAGTAAAATGCCTGTGATAAATCGGATCTGTTCCATGCGGCAAACCTATAAATAATTTAACATAAAGTCATCCCTTAGATGGCAGTCTGCCGATCCGCAGTTAGTCCCGCGTTCGAAATGGTGGACCACTTCGAACGCCCCCTGTTTCAGGGAAGTTGTCGTGTAAGTTAAATAACCAGATGGGGTGCGGAATTGGATAACGCATGCGAACAACTAAACGTTTTAGTAAAGAGTTCAAAGAAGCAATCGTCAAGAAGCTGATTTCTAGAGGCAACAAAACGATTG
>CALQIT020000099.1 GCA_943330705.2 Streptomyces griseus | reverse complement strand
TGGCGAGCTTCAAGAACTACTAAAGGGCTAGTCATTCACTTTTGGGAGTTGCGCAATGGTGCGTTTATAGTCCTGTACAAACAGGTCGATGATTTCCTGACAACTAAGAATATCATTAACCAAACCGACGGACTGTCCGGCACTCCAAACCGTTTTCCAAGTAGGGCCTTGGCTAGCTTGCTCTAAGACTTTCATCCCCAATAAATGAATCAAGGGCACTACATATTTTTTGGTTTGCTTCTGGTTCTTCAAGACATTCAGATACCAAGGCAAATCTAAACCCAATTTTTTAACATAGGGTGTATTGATGACTGCCGCCGGAGTTCCCGACAAACGAGTTGTCAAAACAATATCTTCGGGGGACGAGCGGACGATGGCGTCTTTGTAGCCCTGGTCAACGCTGGCTTCTTTCGAGGCAATAAATCTTGTGCCCACAGAAACGGCGGAAGCCCCCAGGGCCATGGCTGCTGCCATGGTTGTCCCGTCAGCGATTCCACCAGCCGCAATCACAGGAATTGATAATTTTCGTTTTAACCATGGAATTAAAATCAAAGGACTGATTGGACCAGCATGCCCGCCAGCACCGGCCGCAACAGCGATCACACCGTCGGCACCCATTTCCTGAACCTTCATTGCGTGTTCAAGATTGGTCACGTCACAGATGACCTTGGCACCATTTTTGTGGGCATCTAAGATAACCTGCTTCGGACTGCCTAAGGAAGTAATGAAGAGCTCCACCCCTGATTCAAGGGCCCAACGCAAATCCTCGGCCTGGCGAGTATTGCTTTTGTTAACTATAATATTTAGACCGATCGGCTTCCTGGTTCGTGATTTTATCTCAGTAAGCGCCTTTTTATACACATCAATTGGACGAAAGTTTAGGGATGGGAACGTCCCAATTCCCCCGGCCTCTGAGATCGCCACAACCATATCGACATTAGAGACCAAAAACATCGGCGCACCGATGATTGGAAGCTCACACTTCATCATTTTTGTGAATTCAGTTTCCAGTTTTGCCATATTTATTTGAGCATGACAGAAGTAGCAGAGCACCGTAAACTATTTGTGAAATATGAAGATTAATTTGGCCTTCTGGGACCGCATACTTAGATATTTTTTCGGTGTCCTCTTAGCTAGTTGGGCCGTCGCTGGTGGCCCGTGGTGGGGCTACGTCGGGGTTTATATGATAATGACCGCCAGTTGGGGTATTTGCCCAATCTACGCCTTTTTCCGTATTCGAACAGCAAAAGTCACCGATCGTCCTATGGCTCCGGAGTAAACGATGTCCAGAGACCCGCAAAAATTTATCCAAATGTTGGCCGACCTCAAAGCCGACTATCTCATCGCATTGCCGGCGAAGCTCGAAAGGTTAACAACTTTAGTTCATGGCGAAAAGTGGGATCTGTTACATACCGAATTTCACAAACTCAAAGGAACGGGAAAAACCTATGGAATTCCCGAGGTCTCTGAGCTCTGCGAGACCGGTGAAGAGCTATCCTCTGGAACTGGCGGGCAAAATAGACTTTTGTTTTTAGATATTATTCAGCTACTAGAGAAAGTACGGATTGCATACGAAGAACAAGCGCCGTTTCAGTGGCAGGACGACCCCTTGTCCCAGGCCTTGCTTAAAAAGGTAAAGGATCTATGAAAATTTCAGCAAGTGCATGGCAAGAACTTAAAAATATTCTTAGCCAAGAGCAAATAAAAACCGATTCAGACAGCCTTAAATTCTACGGCAAAGATTGGACAACTTATTTTGATATTTCGCCTTCGGCAATTGCCTTTCCGCAGTTCGCAAGTGAAGTTCAAGAGCTTGTTCGTTGGGCCCGCAAGTACGCAATCGGACTGGTTCCATCGGGTGGCCGCACAGGACTGAGCGGGGCAGCGGTGGCGACCAACGGAGAGATCGTGGTCTCTTTCGAAAAAATGAATCGAATCTTAAACTTCAATGAAATCGACGGCACTGTTTTATGCGAAGCTGGTGTGATCACCGAAAATTTACAAAAGTTTGCCAGCGAAAAAGGACTTTCCTATCCTGTCGACTTTGCGGCACGTGGCAGCTCGCAATTGGGTGGGAATATTGCAACCAACGCAGGTGGCATTAAAGTCGTTCGCTATGGCTTAACCCGCGACTGGATCACCGGCCTTAAAGTTGTCACTGGCGCCGGGGAAATTTTAGACCTGAATAAGTCTTTGGTAAAAAACGCCACTGGCCTTGATTTGCGTCATCTTTTTATTGGCAGCGAAGGAATTCTTGGTTTTGTCATCGAAGCCACGGTCAAACTGGCGCCGCAGCCACCGCCTCTGCAGGTGATGGTATTGGGGGTATCGGGCCTTAGCGACTTGATGCAGATTTTTGCCGAATTTAGGCGCAAAACAACTTTGGTCGCCTTCGAAATGTTTTCAGAAAAAGCCTTACAAAAGGTAATGGAAAAAACAGGCTTGTCTAGGCCTTTCTCTTCGATCTGTCCCTTCTATGTGCTGCTTGAGATCGAAGTCCGGTCACCCCAAGATCACGAATCAGCTTTAGAAATATTTGAAACTTGTGTAGAAAAAAACTTGGTCACTGATGGCGCCATCAGCCAATCCAATTCACAAGCAAAGGCCTTTTGGCGACTGCGCGAGGACATCAGCGAATCACTAGCTGCCTTCTCACCCTATAAAAATGACGTCTCAGTTTCGATATCAAAGGTCCCGGCTTTTATGCAAGATCTTGACCGCGTTCTCAGTCAGGCTTACCCGGACTGGGAAGTTATCTGGTTTGGGCATGTCGGCGACGGTAATCTGCATATCAATATTCTTCGACCAGCAGGAATGAACAAAGAGGACTTTGTTAAAGAATGCCGTAAAGTTGATGAGTTAATTTTTGCTGTCGTCAAAGACAATGAAGGAAGCATCTCGGCCGAGCACGGGGTCGGGCTGACCAAGAAATCTTTCTTACACTACTCGCGCTCAGCTGCAGAAATTGAAATCATGCGCGGGATAAAGAAAGTCTTAGACCCCGATGGCATCATGAATCCGGGCAAAGTTATCTAAACCGTCCTTTAAAAAGTTCTTTTTAAAAGGAAGCGCTCTAATAAACAATTCGAGTTTTAATACTGCGGGGAAGCTTTCGAATCTCATCACTTAGTGGATCAGCATCGGCCTTTTCTACATCCATAACCAAGTAACCAATTTCATTGTCTGTAGACAAAAACTGGGCCTGAATATTGGCACCGGCTTTTGAAACAATGCTGTTGATCTCGCCCAGAACTCCGGGTTCGTTTCGATGCACATTCAAAATTCGCCGGGCTCCTTTGTGAATCGGTAAATCCACCTGCGGAAAATTGACGGCACCAGAAGTCGATCCGATCTTAAGATAACGAGTAAAGCTTTCAGCAACCTCAAGCCCAATTGCAAGCTGTGCTTCTTCGGTGCTGCCGCCAATGTGCGGGGTCAGAAATACATTTGGCAGCCCTTGCAAAGGACTCAGAAATTTTTCTTTATTTGAGGCAGGCTCTTCAGGGAAAACATCAATTGCACAACCACCCAACTGCTTGGATTTCAAAGCTTGGACAAGGTCTTCGATGACCACGACCGAACCGCGACTTGCATTGATTAAAAAACTTCCCTTTTTAATTGCTGCCAATTCCGATTTCGAGATCATATCTTTTGTTTGCACAGTTTCGGGGACATGAAGTGTTACAAAATCAGAGTTTGCTAAAAGCTCGTGCAAAGAGCCCATGGCTGCAGCATTTCCTAAGGGCAGCTTCTTAACGACATCGTAAAAAATAACTTTCATCCCAATGGCTTCAGCCAGAACACTGACCTGGCTGCCGATGTGCCCGTAGCCGACAATTCCCAATGTCTTTCCGCGAACCTCACGAGAACCGTCGGCACTTTTCAGCCAGGCCCCTTGATGCGCCAACATATTTCGATCCCCAAGTTGCCTGGATAAGCAAATCATTTCAGCGATGACCATCTCTGCCACACTGCGGGTATTGCTATAGGGCGCATTGAATACCGGAATTCCAAATTTATTTGCAGAATTCAAATCAACCTGATTTGTGCCGATACAAAAGCAACCAATGGTCAACAAATGTTTCGAGGCCTCAATTGATTGCACCCCAATATTGGTCTTTGATCGCACGCCCAGGACATCATAGTCTTTCAGAATGCGAATCAGCTCGGGCTCATCGGGAGAATGCGGTAGAATATCTACGATAAAGCCTTCACTCTCGAGTTTTTCTTTGGCCACAGTATGGATATTTTCGACTAATAGAACTTTTGATTTTTTCATCGATACGAATTATCTCTAAATACTGAAAATTCTGGTATGAATTTTATTGTTAACGGCCCGCAAAATAGCTCCTCAACTTGGTAACTTGAGTTCAGACTCTAACAATATGACATATGGTACCCAGTTTCATTTATTGGTCGTTGACGATGATTTGCTAATTACGGATTCGCTGAGGCTCTTATTGCCAAAAAATTGGCGCATGACCGCAGTTCAGGATGCAAAACATCTGGATTCTAAGATGCTATTCCATGCTGCTTTTGTCGACATGCACCTGACGGGTAAGCTCAATCACGCGGAAGGACCAGAGGTCATATCCCGCATCTGGGCAGAAAATCCGCAGCTAGAGATCGTTGCCATGTCTGGGGATCTTTCGATGGAATTGATGGAGCGATGCCTGAAAGCCGGAGCGAAAAAATTTATCGCTAAGCCCTTGTCGGTGGAAGAGGTCCTGGCTAGTCTTGAAAAAATCGAAGCCCTGTGGATGATGCGAACTTTGGAGTCCCGAGGGGGTCATGGCCTTTTTCGCTGGGTGGGCAAGTCTGCGGCCTCCACTTTAATTAAGGAATCCATAGCTAGCTTAAGGGGTGAAAGTGGCCCCATTTTGATTGAGGGCGAAACGGGCTCGGGAAAAGAAGTTGCCTTTCGCATCCTGAATCAACAGGAACTCAATCGGCCTTTTGTCAGTGTCAATATCGCAGCCATTTCTGAAAATCTTTTTGAATCCGAATTTTTCGGCCATGTCAAAGGGGCTTTCACTGGCGCCGACACCAATAAGTTGGGGCTTGCAGAAGCTGCACAAGGTGGCGACCTCTTTTTAGATGAAATTGAGGCCCTTGCATTGAACCATCAAGTTAAACTCCTGCGGTTTCTTGAAACTGGCGAAATTCGTAAAGTGGGAGCTAAAGATCTGACCTTTGTTAAATGCCGAGTGATTACGGCGTCGAACCAACCTTTACATGATCTGGTTGCCCAAGGACGATTTCGTGAGGATCTTCTTTTTCGCCTGAGCGGCAAAAAACTGCGCCTGCCGCCGTTGCGGGATCGCACCGAAGATATCACTGAGCTTGCCAATTTTTTTCTTTCGCTAGAGCGACCGCGCATCAATAAAAACTTTGCACCCGAAGCTATTGCTGCGATGACCAAGCACTCCTGGCCAGGCAACGTTCGTGAGCTCAAACGAGTCTGCGAGCAAGCGGCCCTGATCGCCCCTTTGCCAGTCATTCGCGCTGAAGACGTCTGTGGCTTGTTAGAGGTTCTTTCCGGTGGCGGCGAGCCTCTTGTTCTGGACTTTTCAATGGGATTGAGCAATCTTGTGGAAGCCTTCGAAGCCAAGGTCATTCGTCGTTGCTTAACCGAGACTGCCAGTGTCGATGAGGCCGCCGAAAAGCTGCAGATCTCGCGCAGCAGCCTTTACAAGAAGTTGAAGGATTATAATATTGATACTTAACACAGGAGAACATCTCATGGATGGAGCTTGGACCTCTCCGGTATACAGAGACACCGTTGCCATTGTTCTGGGTTTTCTTTTTGTCTCTGGAATCATTGTCTTTTCATTGCGAAAAAAAAATTATTACTTTGTTGTTTCTTGGGCGAGTATCAAATCTTGGCTTTTTGTTGCACCCATTTTATTCGCTGTTTTCGGAGCTCCAGAGCCCTGGCCCCTGATCGCCTTAACCCTGCTTGCGATTTACGGAGCCAAAGTTTTCTTTCAGTTGATGGGCATTTTCCACCGCTCTTATTTTCTATTTACCTGCTATACGGGAATTGTAGCCTTAGGTTACTGTGTTTGGTTTGATCGTATTGAATTTTACAATCTGACCCCAATGTGGGTTCTAGGGGTCTCTTGCCTGGTTCCCTTGGTCCGCAATAATTATCAGCGGATGATACAGTACATTTCTTTGACCAATCTTTGTTTTGCATTTTTGGGTTGGTCATTTATGCACTTGGGTCTTATTTTGCGATTTGAAAATGGCATTTACCAATTTATGTATTTGATTATTTTAACAGAGTTCTGCGACAACACAAATTTAGGAATCTCGCGCTACGTGGGGCGGATTAAAATGTTCGATCGTATTGATAATAAACGCACCGTTGAAGGCACTGTTGTTTCGGCGCTGCTGACAATTCTGCTGGCCTTCGGTATGCGGCATTTACTACCGGATGGTTCCGATATCTACTGGCTGGTCTCTGGGCTTGTAGCCTCAATCGGTGGTTTTATTGGCGATATGGTTATGACCACTGTCCGTCGTGATGCGGGCGTCCGGGTGATGGGTCAATTTATTCTTGGCCGTGGTGATTTTCTTCACCGCATGGATCGATTGATTTTTGTCGCACCAATTTATTACTACGTCATGAAATATTTGCCTCTGGTGAAGCTGTGAAGCAATGGAACTATGACAACGACCAGTGGACTAAGCTTCCCGCCCATATGAAGCATTTGCCACTGTTTACAAGGCACATTGACTGGAGCAGTATTGCACTTCGCTACGCCTGGGCCTTTTTTTTGAAATACATTTTTTTCATGTTTTATATTCGCTTAAAAACCATTGGCAGCTGGAAAGAGATTTATAAAAAACATCCTCGGTTACTGATTATCTCTAACCACGGCAGTCACTTGGATGCCATTTCTATTGCCGCCTCAATTCCAACTTTCTATTGGACCGACCTGTTTATTGCAGCTGCCAAAGATTACTTTTTTTCTAATCCCCTATTTACTTTTTTTTCACAGCACTGCTTAGGGGCAATTCCCATTGACCGCAAAGATAAAAAAAGTCAGGCCATTAGCTTAATTATGACTTTGTTTTCAACCTTAGACCGCATTTGGCTAATTATTTTTCCTGAAGGAACCCGCTCAAAGGATGGAAAAATTCATGATTTTAAACGGGGGGTCTCTATTTTTGCTGAAAAAACGAAGACTCCAATTCTATTTATTTATGTCGACGGCAACAATCGACTTTGGCCCAAAGGCGCATTCTTTGCTAAACCTGGAGTCCTAAAAATTCATGTCGGCGCAGTCCATCCTCCTGCCCCCATTGAAATTGTTTACGCAGCCTACAAGAAGTGGGTTTTAACATTGGCTCCGGATATTTTTTCAATCGAACCGGAGGAAGGTGCAAATGCAAATACAGAAGACACACTTACGCCTGGGTGAATACGAAGTTTGCCCCGTGCCCACCGGACTTTTTGGTCTAGACGGTGGCGCCATGTTTGGCACCGTTCCCAAAATGCTTTGGGAAAAAAGCAATCCATCGGATAGCAAGAATCGAATTTTGCTGGAAGCCCGCGGGCTGCTGCTGAAAAGTCCGCAGCGAAAAATTTTGATCGACTGTGGCAATGGCGGTGATTTTGTCGCCAAGTATGGCGAAAAATTGGGTTCCAAATTTTCTGAAATGTATAATATCGACCCCGACGGGCCTTCCTTGAAAAAGTCGCTTCTATCCCACGGTTTGAGTTTCTCGGATATTACGGATGTGGTGCTGACTCACCTGCATTTTGATCACTGTGGCGGCGGCACCACTGAAGCCAATGGCAAATTGGCGCCGACCTTCCCGAACGCAAAATACTATGTGCAAAGCGCAAATCTTGAGACCGCAGAAAATCCAAATATTCGGGAAAAGGCCAGCTATTTCCCTGCCAACTACAAGCCTTTGCTTGAGGCCAAGGTCTTGCAGTTGTTAGATGGTGATGTGGAAAACTTACTACCGGGAATTTCAGTGATGGTTTCACATGGTCATACCCGCGGCCAACAGATCGTAAAAATTTCTGGAGGCGGAAACTCTTTGCTCTATTGCGCAGATGTTGTCCCGACAAGCTCGCATATCCGCTTGGCATGGATTATGGGCTATGATCTTGAGCCCATCACCTTGATTGAAGAAAAGAAAAAATTTCTAAGCCAAGCCGCCGATGAAAATTGGTACCTTTATTTTGAGCACGATCCCTACTGTGATGCCGCCACCATCGCCCGCCAGGGCAGCGACTTCGTGCTTAAGGAACAATTTCACCTGTGATTCGTCGGGCAGATAGAAATGCAGCGCATTATCGAATGATAAACAAGCCAGAGCCTTTATCATTCGCCCGTACTTTGCTATTCAATCTGATCAATTAAAGCGGTGCCATAGCTCAGCTGGATAGAGCAGCTGCCTTCTAAGCAGCAGGTCGAAGGTTCGAGTCCTTCTGGCATCACCATTATTTCAACTAGTTACAAGGGTACCACAAGTTCAATAGAAGATCGAGTTACCACTGAGTTACCAACCAGAGGGGTGAAACCCTTTCATTTAGGCCTGCTTGGCTGGGTTGTCGCACAATGAGCCGCTTTGGCTGAATAGGTCAGTTTTAAGCCCTGCTGGGATCAGATAACAACTGTACCTACAAATTCAATCAAACCAAGGCCCACCAGCATCAGATCAAAGCGATATATTCGTGCAAGAATGGGGAAAGCTAAGCCAGGGAAACCTAAGCATACCTCCGCCATGGCCTGAATTAGGCTTTATTTTCCCTATACGCCCAGCAATCTCCTGTCGACCTGTCTTCTTACCCGAATATTTTGTAAGGCGTGGACCCAGTATTAGATAAGGGTGCACCTAAACTGACGATTTTTTTGACAGCGTCCCACTTTGTAGCGAACTCAGACAGCATCTTCGCTGTACGCTTTGTTTTAAGCTAGTATAAGGTATGGGGAATTCGTATAGACAATATTCCATTAACGACACGTTTTTCGGTTTGTTATTCGTAACGGTATTAGTCTGTACAACTGTTTCTTGTACAAAGGACTCGTTTAAGTCCGAAATCAGTGGAACCTTTTCCTCAGAAAATCAAAGCAGCCTTTCAGATACAACAACCACAAACCCGGGCACCCCGACCACGATCATCGTCAGAAACCCAACGACATCTACATCTACGACCTCGACAACGACAACCACAATGGTTCAGAATCCTCCAACCACTACAATTCCGGCATCGAACTCGCTTTTTCCTACGGACCGCGTAACGCGCTGGCAAGGCAATGTTGGCGTCAAAGGCGGAATTCCAACTCGCACC
>CALQIT020000098.1 GCA_943330705.2 Streptomyces griseus | reverse complement strand
TTTGTTCCCGGACCCATCGGCAAGGCTTTGGTAACGGTGAACTTACCCAACATGATCAGCGCTTACCAGAAAAGGGTGGCTGAACTTTATGGCAGATAATAGCGATGACAAAAGGGATGATAGAAAAGATGATAGAACTGGGATTGGCCTTACTGACACGGTCAAGAAATTGTTCACTGCCGGGGTAAGTGCGGCTTTCATGACAGAAGAAAGTGTTCGCCAATATTTAGCCGAGCTCAAGCTGCCAAAAGAAATTCTAAATTTAGTTATTCAAGGGGCAAATCGATCCAAAGAAGAAATCACCCAGCGGGTCAGCAAAGAGGCCATCGGAATTATTCAAAAAATCGATTTTGTAAAAGAGTTTTCCCGTTTTGCCGAAACCCACAAGTTTCATTTGACCATGGATATTGAAATTATCAAGCGCACAAAATCCAGCGGAGCTGTAGAAAACCGCGACGCGGCAGGAAACAGCGGAGCTGCAGGAAACAGCGGAGCTGCAGAAAACAGCGGAGCTGCAGAAAAGAACAAATCCGACTCTGATAGCGATTCGCAATAAATAAAGGATCAGTCGAACTTAAGCCAGCCTCGCTTTTTAAACCAAAAGCCGATGGCGACGGTGATCGCAATCATGACAAGCCAAACCATTGCGTAGCCATATTCCATGTCAAATTCAGGAATATGCTTGAAGTTCATTCCATAAACCCCGACGACAAAGGTCAAGGGTAAAAAGAAAACTGAAAAGACGGTAAGAACGCGGACCACTTCATTCGTCCGGTGCGAGGACAATGAAATTTGCATATTTAGTAAATTGGTGACCTCTTCCAGGTGTTCATCTGCAATGAAAATAAGATTGCCAAGGTTTTCACGCAAGTCTTGAAATAGCGGTGACGTGCTTTCGCCCGACGGTGACAGACGTAATATGACATCTTGGGTGTGAATCAGAATTCTTTTGATCAGACTTAGACGCCGACGAACAATGTGGAATTGGGCCATATCGTGTCCACTGGCCATCTCGCTGAATAAATGGGTCTCAAATTTTTCTAAGGTTTCCTCTCCGTGCTCTAGTGGAATGCTGTATTTACGCAGGGCTCGATTTAAAAACTTCACCAGCATTACTGACGTGGTCATACTCGGGGTATTGACTTCAGAAATTTCAGTTAGGCAGCGCTCGCTCAGATTATCAAAATATTCTAGACTGAGCCGATGGGCGGTCAGTAAAAAATCTGGCCCGACGAAAACTGCAATTTTTCGCGTCAGGTCTTCAACGGTGTCGGCTTCTAAAGAGGCCTCGAGGTCATAAATTCGGATGATGAAAAATGTAATTTGTCCCAGTTTTTCAAACTTAGGAAGATGAATTGGGTCAAGAGTATCTTGGATCATCGCCGGATGAAGGTTGAATTCCTTTTGCAGGAGTTCGAGTTCGTCGCGCCCGGGGTTTGAAAGGTCAATCCAGCGCAAATTTGGTCCATTGTAAATTTCACGTCGCATGCAGGGGTATCGGAAGATTGCTAAAAATATTTGAAGGCCCGGAGCTTATTTAACGGCCGGACTTAAGACTTGCGCTGCGACACTCTATTCTTCGGGGCCTTACTTTGAAATTCAAGAGCGAGGAGTCCGCCATTTATTTCTAGGCTAAGGCTTAGGAACGAGCTATGGTCCAGCCCCAGGAGTGGACTTTATGTTTCTTGATTTTGAACATCAGCTGTTACGGATTTTAAGGTCAAATCTGGTTCAAGATACGGGTTGTTTGGTCGCTTTTTCTGGGGGCTTGGACTCTTCGGTATTGTTGGCGTCGATGAATGCCATTTCCGGGGTTCTCAATCTAAAGATCATGGCGGCTTATGTTCACCATGGAGTCACAAGCAATCATGAGTTGTCCCAGTACCGCAAAAAAGCTCAAGAGTTTACTCAGAAGCAGACAGAGCTTATGCAAATTGATTATGTATCACTTGGGCCTTCTGAACAGGAATTGAAGAACGAGTCTGCAATGCGTGATTTTCGCTATCAAAAGCTTGGGACGCTGTTGCAGCCGCCCTATCAATGGCTATTAACTGCCCACCATGTCGATGATCTTTTGGAAACCCGACTTCAGCGGCTGATTCGCGGCACCGGTCCTGCTGGGCTGGAAGGTATGCGGGTTTCTGCGGCCCCCTTGCTGCGTCCGCTTCTCAGTTTTACTCGTGATGAGCTCGAGACCTATGCCAAGCAAAAAAACATACAGTGGCTGGATGACCCAAGTAACCTGACTGAGCAACCATTACGCAATTGGATTCGTAGCCGGTGGTTAAAAGACCTTGAAGAAAAACAAGCTGGGGCCAAGCGAGCGCTCGCAAGGTCACTGGACCTGTTATTACAGCAGCAGGTTGATGAAAGCTGGCCTGAAGGGCTATTTTTTGAGCAAGGCCTTCGGCGGACCGAGTTTGAGCGCTTGAGCGAAAAGGGCCAAAGGCGCGCTATTGCCGAGTATTTGAGCCGACTTCAGGTCAAAGAGTTCTCGCATTCGCAAATTATAGAAATTGTGAAGCAGCTGGACATTCCCAAAAAAGAGCACACATTTAACTCGGCACAATGTCGTTGGCTGGCTAACGCGCAGCAAATTGTGGCTTTCAGGCAACCGTAGGGATTTACAAGGGTTTGTTGAGCTCGTGTGACGGTCGTGATAGTCTGATAATCAGTTACAGAAGGAAGGTTAGACATGAAGTCAACTCAGAAGAATTTTGCTCTCTGGTTTGCTGTTGTTGTAGTCGCCATTTTTATCGTGAAATCCTTAGAGAATCGTCATCAGTTAATGATTCCTGATTTCAATTATTCCCGGTTTTCAGAAGCGGTAAAAGCCGGCGAAATCGAAAAGGTAACCTTCAAAGCCGATACCGGCGAGATCGAGGGCACCCTTAAATTGGACTCTGAAAAGAAATACAATGGCCGGCATTTTCTGATCGTTGGCAACACCGGCGACGAAGGCTTTAAGTTTCTTCAGGCACATGGGATTACGCCAAACTATGAAAAGGGTGAGTCCAGTGGATTTATGATGTCCTTGTTGGGGACTTGGCTGCCGATGTTATTGGTTGTCGGGTTTTTCTTTTTTATTATGCGACAAATTCAAGTCGGTGGCGGCAAGGCCATGTCTTTCGGCAAAAGCAAAGCCAAGCTTTTAACCGAGCATAAAAACCGCGTTACCTTCAAAGAGGTCGCCGGCGTTGAAGAAGCAAAAGATGAACTGGCTGAAATAGTTCAATTTCTGAAAGACCCAAAGAAATTTACCAAGCTTGGTGGACGTATTCCGAAGGGCGTTCTTCTTGTGGGTCCTCCCGGGACAGGAAAGACATTACTTGGACGAGCCGTGGCCGGAGAGGCCGGGGTTCCGTTTTTCTCAATCTCAGGATCAGATTTTGTCGAAATGTTCGTCGGCGTTGGCGCCAGTCGTGTGCGCGATCTTTTTGAGCAAGGCAAAAAACATGCTCCGTGTTTAATTTTTATCGATGAAATCGATGCTGTCGGCAGGCATCGTGGTGCTGGCATGGGCGGTGGCCATGATGAGCGTGAACAAACCCTAAATCAGTTGCTGGTTGAGATGGATGGTTTTGAAGCAAACGAGGGCGTGATCCTTATCGCTGCAACAAATCGCCCTGATGTTTTAGATCCGGCCTTGCTTCGCCCAGGGCGGTTTGACCGCCGTGTGGTTGTAAATAAGCCAGACGTGAATGGACGCAAACAAATTTTGGATGTGCATACACGCAAGACTCCACTTGGACCTGACGTTAATATCGAAAAGATAGCTCGCGGCACTCCTGGTTTTTCTGGGGCTGATTTAGAAAATTTAGTGAACGAGGCCGCTTTAATTGCTGCCCGGACGGATAAAAAATATTTAGAGAACGACGACTTTGAAAAAGCCAAAGACAAAGTATTGATGGGTTCTGAACGCAAGTCGATGGTCATCAGTGACGAGGATAAAAAAATCACAGCCTACCATGAAGCAGGGCATACTTTGGTTGGCAAAAAATTGCCGGGATTGGATCCGATCCATAAAGTAACAATTATTCCAAGGGGAATGGCTCTTGGGGTTACGCAAACCCTGCCCGAGCGTGACAGTTTGAATCTTTCAAAGAACAAGGCAATCAATATGATTTCCTTTCTATTTGGTGGGCGGGCCGCAGAAGAACTTGTTTTCAACGACATTACTACTGGTGCTGGAAACGATATCGAACGAGCTACCGAAATTGCTAGGCGCATGGTTTGCGAGTGGGGTATGAGCACCAAGCTGGGACCTTTGTCCTACGAAAAACGAGAAAGCCCGGTCTTTTTAGGTATGAATTACGGAAATACCACAAGGGAATATTCGGACTCTAAAGCAGAAGAGATCGATCACGAGGTATTTTTGCTGGTCAATAATGGCTATAAAACAGCACTAAAAATTCTTGCTGATCATCGCGATGCCTTAGACCGGCTGGCGTTGGCTTTGCTAGAGTACGAAACTATTGATAGCGTTGAAGTTGAAATGTTAGTCAATGGGGCGGCGGTTTCTGAAATTCGCAAGCTGCGCTCGAACAAAGGTGGAGGAGGCAACTTGGTTGGTCCAACAGACGAAACCGCTGACAAGAAGACGGACAGTGGCGGTAAAGATCCAGTTGGCAACCCAGGGCCTGTGACTGCGTAAGTTAAACTAGGACAAATGCGAGGGAAACAGCGTTGGCGTGGCAGCAGATGCTTGATAATATTTGGTTTATTGTAAGTCATTTGCGGCTGCAGGATGTTGTCGACATGATCCTGGTATGGTCGGTGGTCTACCGCATTCTTGTTTTGATTAAAAAAACAGGTACCATTCAAATGTTATCTGGCCTGGGAGTTCTAGCCATTCTTTATATTCTAAGTATTTGGCTAGAGCTCTTTACTTTTAATTGGATTTTAGAGAAATTCTTTTCCAATCTTTTTGTCATCGTCGTTATTTTGTTTCAGGGCGAGATCCGCCGAGCTTTGGCGCAAATTGGTTCGAATCCTTTTTTCTCAGATGTATCGGCACTGCAAGAAACTTATGTCATCGAAGAAATTGTCAAAGCGGCCTTTGCCATTGCACAAAAGGGCTACGGGGCTTTGATTGTCATCGAGCGCGATATCTTAACCGATTATCATGTCGAGTTTGGAACAGAGATGGATTGCAAAGTAAATAGCGAAGTACTGCAATCAGTCTTTCATCCAACCAGCCCTATTCATGACGGGGCGGTTCTTATTCGCGGCGGAAAAATTCATTCGGCAGGTAACTTTTTGCCCCTGAGTAAAAATCCTGCCTTGGATAAGAATCTGGGAACCCGTCATCGGGCCGCCATCGGGCTAACAGAAGAAACCGATGCCATGGTAATTATTGTCAGCGAAGAAAATAAATCCGTGTCTTTCGTTCAGGGTGGCGACCTCCGTCCGGCTTCTGATATGAGTTATTTGCGACAGGCGCTGTATGATCTGTATGGGTTGAAGTATAAAGGTGTGGAGTATCACACATGAAGATTAAACTAAAAACAGTCTTTACTGAAAACCTAAGCTATAAATTGGTATCACTTATTATTGCATTGATTCTTTGGTTGACCATTCTTGGGCGACGGGACTTTACGCTATCAAAAATGATCGATGTCGAGGTTGTCGTAAGCTCGCAACAGGTGTTGCTTTCGCAATCCGCCGAGGCCGTTAAGGTCAGGCTTTCTGGGCCGAGAACGGCATTGAAAAAGTTTATGGATAGTGGAATGTCACAAATGATTGCAATCGACGTGAGCAAACGTGGCGAAGGCGAGTTTGATTTGGAAATCCCAACTAACAAAATTGACGTTCCGTTTGGGGTTCGGGTCGATTCTGTCAAGCCAAGAAGCCTTCAGATTAAATTAGCAAAAAAAACGGGCGGATAGATGGCTATGCAAACTGGAGATAGGAAGAATAGACTTTTTGGCACCGACGGTATTCGTGGCACGGCCAACAAGTATCCGATGATTCCTGAAGTCGTAGTAAAAATTGGCCAGGCTATTGGCTATATCTTGCAGCAGAGAAAAAAATTAAACGGAGCTCATTCTCACAAAGTAGTCATCGGTAAAGATACACGTTTATCTGGATATATGATTGAACAGGCCTTGGCCTCGGGCTTGAATTCAATGGGCATTCAGGTTCAACTTGTTGGTCCACTTCCGACACCGGGTATTGGCTTTTTAACTCGCAATATGCGGGCCTCTGCGGGGATTGTGATCTCGGCCTCGCACAATGCCTACCAAGATAATGGAATTAAAGTTTTTGCTGCCGACGGTTTTAAGATCTCTGAAGAGATGGAATTAGAAATCGAAAGATTGGTATTGGAAGTTGATCTCAATGCAGATTTACCGGCCTCGCCATTCATTGGGCGCAGTCGACGCATTGAGGATGCCCAGGGTCGATATGTTGTATACGTTAAAAATACTTTTCCTTTGGAATACACCTTAGACGGTGTCCGTTTGGTTTTAGACACAGCGAATGGCGCGGCTTACAAAGTGGCACCTGCTATTTTTGAAGAGCTAGGAGCTGAAGTTATTCAAGTCGGCAATCAGCCCAATGGCACCAATATCAATGATAAGGTCGGTGCACTTTATCCAGCAAAACTTTCAGAGGCCGTAGTTCAATACCGAGCCGATGTCGGCATCAGCTTGGACGGTGATGCTGACCGTTTGATCATTGTCGATGAAAAAGGCCAGATTATGAACGGCGATCATATCTTGGGCATCTGCGCCCTGCATATGAAGAAGAAGGGGACTCTTCGCAATAATACCTTGGTAGTCACCGAAATGAGCAATTTCGGTTTAGAAAAAAAGATGAATGAATCCGGAATCAAAGTAATTAAAACAGGCGTAGGCGATCGATATGTGGTCGAAGAAATGCGAAAAAATGGCTACAACCTGGGCGGCGAACAGTCCGGACATGTCGTTTTTCTGGATCACACAACGACAGGTGATGGCTGTATAGCCGCCTTGAATGTTTTAGCGATTATGAAGCAAACTGGGGTCAAAATGAGTGAGCTCAATCGGATCATTGAAGATGTGCCCCAGGTTTTGATTAATTGCCGAGTTAAAAACAGAAAAGATCTTGCCACCATTCCTGGCTACGGCGAATTAATTGAAGGGATAACAAAAAAACTAGCTGGGGAAGGTCGGGTGTTTGTGCGATTCTCAGGAACTGAACCTGTATTAAGAGTTTTAGTCGAGGGTCCCGATGCCAGAGCCATTGCCTCCTATGCGGAAGAAATTGCCGGATTCCTTGAGAAAAGTTTGTTAGGCAGTTGATTTTATGAATAAAATTCGACTTGGTGTAAATATTGATCATGCCGCGACCCTACGCCAGTTGCGGGGCGGGACGACTTCATACCCTGATATTAGAAATATCGCAGATCTCGCCGTTCAAGGTGGGGCCGAGCAGATTACAATTCATTTACGAGAAGACCGTCGTCATATTCAGCTTCAGGATTTGGTCTTACTCAGAAAGCATTGTTCGGTGGCCTTGAATCTAGAGATGGCTGCGACACCTGAAATGGCGAAAATTGCTAGAAAATACAAGCCCGACTGGGTCTGCATAGTTCCAGAAAAGCGACAGGAACTAACCACTGAGGGCGGACTCAATGTAGCCAAGGCGAAAAAAACCATCGGCAAAATTGTTGATAATCTACAGGCCATCGGTGTCGAGCTATCGATGTTTATCGAGCCATCCTTGGATCAAGTGAAGGCCTCCTTTGCGGTCGGTGCTGATGCGGTTGAGTTTCATACTGGTAAGTGGGTTCGGCTTTCTGGTGCGAAAAAAAAGAGCGAGTGGCAACGGCTTGTCGCGGCGGCCCAATGTGCCCATGATTTGGGTATGAATGTGCACGCAGGACACGGTTTGGATTTACTAACAACTGCTGAAATTCGCACGCTGCCTCATCTTGAAGAGGTCAATATCGGGCATTCGATTATCTGTTACTCCCTGGAATATGGGCTGAAGAATACGGTGGCACTATTCCGTAAAATACTTTCTGGAAAACACATTGTATGAACTGGCAGCTCAGGGCCACGGCTGTAGCGGGCTCAGCAGCTGATCTGCAGAAAGTTCTGTTAAATTGGCAGGGCTGGCTGCTGAAAGAGCCCTGTGTGGTTCTTTTGTCCGGGGCTCTTGGTGTTGGAAAAACAGAATTGGTGAAACAGTTTTGTTTGCTAAATGGGGTAACGGATGTGGCGTCACCCAGTTATTCTATTCATCATCACTATCGCAAGGGAAGTATCGACATCGATCATTTTGATTTGTATCGCGTTGAATCGGACCAGGATTTGGAGTCCACAGGATTTTGGGATTTGCTAAATCAAAGCCAAGGTTGGGTTTTTATTGAATGGCCTGAGCGACTAAAAGAGTCTGAGATTCCGAAGTTACGTGGCTTATACAAAGTAGAACTTTCTCTTCTTGAGGCTCAATCTCGCCGTGCCGAGTTGTGGCAACAGATTTAAAAGCTAAGAGGCCTCTGAGGTTTTCGTTGGAATTAATTCTTCGCTGCTATTTTGTGTTTCTAAATTGAAGTATTCAGACAAATTTTTACTGACTCGCTCTGAAGTTTCCAAAGTTTCAAGGGAGTCCGAAGACTTATCGCCCAAGGACAGCACCATTCCCAGAACGTGATCATTGACCAGAATTGGGGTAAGGGTGAGGTGCTCAGGAAGTTGCCCCTCATTCCACTCGAGAAAGAATTTGTCATTCAGTTCGTTGCTATAGACGCTTCCGTGGTAGGGTTTTTGGGTTTGATCGACCACGCGAAAGGGGCTTGGCGTAGCCAGCGGGATAGCATCCTGTGAAGGAGTCTCAATATTAAACCCTGCATCCCAGCGATAGGGCCGAAGCACAGTTCCTGTTCTAAGCAACAACATCGATTTTTTAAATAGGGAAGCCAATTCGCGAAAGCCTTCATCGACACGGTCGGTAAGTCCACGAGAAATAGTTGTAATTGTTCCGGTTGCCGAGGTTTGCTCAAAAACATCGGCAGTAGAAGTTGCAACTGAGTTTAAAATAGTTTCAGTTACAATCGGCTTGGCCCGCACGGCATTTATAATTTCTTTTTTTGCCGCTTTGAGCTCCTTGCTATCGAACCCTTCCAAGGCCTCTACGTCCTCTTGGCCTTCGGAATCTGTTGATGGGTTGCTGGATAGATCAATACCTTCGGCAGTTAGGGCCGTTCTGGCTGAGGAAAATGGGTCGGAATCATTCGAGTCACTACTTGGGCCGGCAGCCGATTTCTCAAGAGCCCCAAAGAGGTCGTCCTCATCTTTTCTGTTTTCAGTTCCACTCGGAGGCAGAGCGGAAAGGGCCTCAAAAGAGACATCTGAAAAATCTTCTTCTTCGGGCGCAGCTCCCTCCCGCTTTTGCTCAAGCACTTTTCTTCCAGAAATGGGCTTGCGAACAGCGGCCGGATCCTTTTTAGCAAGAATTCCACTGGAGGTCAGCACTCCACTGGAGGTCGCAGGAGTGCTATCGCTGGCTGCCTCTTTCTCCACGCTAATTTCGGACAAATCTTCATTGCTAAAATCCGGAGCTTCGTAAGCGGGACTAACTGGAGCAATCAGAGGCTCAGCTTTTTCTTTTTTAGCCGAGGCCACCGGCCGAACTTCGATTGCGATAGCTGTCGGCGTATCGTTAGCATTATCTATTTTTGCAG